>NZ_JARKOZ010000088.1 GCF_029978005.1 Solidesulfovibrio sp.
GGCGCGCTTGGCTGCCGGGACTGGCAGCTTGGAGACGGAGGGGCAGATTGTCGGGTATTATGCTTTCAAGACAGATTTCTTGCTTCGCAAGGGGCGCGCAAAGAAAATGGTCTTGATGGATGTGGCAGGCGACAGCATGGAGCCGGTCTTGATGGATTCTGACACGGTCCTAATTGATGAAAGCCAGGATCAGATTATATCAGGCGGGCTTTTCGCCGTTGGAATTGAGCACGAAGTCTTCGTCAAATACTTGGACCGTATACCTGGAAAGCTCATCTTGCGGAGCAAGAACCCGACATACAGCCCGATTGAGGTGGATATGAACGGCGATCTTGCGTCTTCGGTGCGGATCATCGGCCGGGTGGTCTGGAGCTGCCGAGAATACGTGCGATAGGTCGGGCAAGCCTTCTTAATTTGCCTGAAATTTTCAACTCGCTTCGGCCGGTTTTCTCATCTTGCCTTCCGGGCGTCTCGCTCGTCTTCTGCACACCCTGAAGTCCACGTCAGTCCTACGTTTAGCCTCCTTCCGTCCTGTCCGATCTAGGCCCCAGGCCCTTCCTCACTTTGCCTGACTCCCCATAGAAAGAAAATGCGGTTTCCATGTTACCTCACGGCGTTATGCGTCGACAAGGCGATGGATGCCTCGGCTGTTCGCCATCCGTCGGACAGGGGGGTGTGGAGCTTACATGGACGCCGCATCTGCCGTTTCGAATATTTTCGACTGCCTTCCTGAGGATGAAATAGACAGTATTTGCACAAAAATATTGTCTTCTGACGCCAACGCACCCGAGGCGCTGCGCATAGCCGGAATTCTCGCCTACAAGCGCGGGCAGAAGGAAGCCGCCATAGCGCTCGTGGAAAAAGCCTGCCAGTTGCAGCAGGATAATCCCTATTATCGCTATGACCTCGCCATGCTCTTGATGGAGACGGACAAGGCGTCGGCCGTGCGGCTATTTTCCGAGGCGGGCCGGTTGTTCCACCTGCGCAGGCAGTTTGATGACGCCATGAACTGCCTGCGGGCCTGCCTGTGGTGCTGCCCTGACCATGTATTGCATCGGATGGATTTGGCGTTGCTGTGCGCGGTTCGGGGCGAGACTGAAGAGACCGACGGGCTGTTGCTGCAGGTCCTCGGGCAGGAGCCTGACAATGCTCTCGCCGCCCTGGCTCGGGCGTGCCTCTGTTTTCCGGCGGCCTACCGTTGCGAGGCCGAGATCGCTGCCGTGCGCCGCCATTATGTGCGGTGTCTGGACGTTTTCTGCGAAAAAGTCGCGCTGTTGGAGGGAGGGGCGGGAGCCGCAAGCCCCGCGCCGTTTTCGTTTATCGGCAACTTCAAGCCGTTTGGCCTCCCCTATCAAGGGGATTGCGACCGGGATCTCCAGGATCGCTTCGGCCGGCATTTCGTGCGCTATGCCAGTGTACTGCGGCCCGAGCGATTTCAGCCCCGTCCGTTCGGGGGGAAAGGGCGTATCCGGGTCGGGTTCGTTTCGGAATATGTGCGGTCGCATTCCGTGCATAAGCTTTTTCGCGGCTGGATGGAGCATCTCGATCCGCAACGCTTTGCCGTCCATGTGTATGCCGTCGGTCCGCGACGTCCGGGGAGCGCCCCGGAAGCGTTCCTTGGGGGGGTGGAGAATCCCCGTTGCGCGTCGCAATCCGTCTCGGTCTGGGAGGAAACCATAGCCGCCGACCGGCTGGATGTGTTGATCTATCCGGAGATCGGCATGGGTTGCGATTCCCTCGTCCTGGCCAGCCGGCGTCTGGCTCCGGTGCAGTGCGTGGCCTGGGGGCATCCGGAAACGACGGGTTTGCCGACGATGGATTATTTCCTTTCCAGCGAACTGATGGAGCCGGCCGACGCCGCGCGGCATTATACCGAACGCCTCGTCCTGCTGCCGCATCTTTCGATATGGTATGAGCCACCTTGCCGTCCGCCCGATGCCGGCGGCATGGACCGGCGGCGGCTGGGCCTGGACGAGGATGCCTTCGTGTTCGCCTGCACCCAGACGAGTTCCAAATACCTGCCGCGCTACGACGACGTTTTTGCGCGCATCGCCGCCCAGGCGCCTGAAGCGCAGTTTCTTTTTCTCGAACATCCGACCTCGCCGAAGGGGACGATGATTTTCAAGGAGCGGCTGGAAGCCGCGTTTGCGGAATACGGCCTGGACGCCGGCCGGCATTGCGTTTTTTCCCCCCGTCTCGCCCCGGATGCGTATTTGGCCATGCATCTGCATGTGGATGCGGCGCTGGACAGCATCGGCTGGTCGGGCGGGGTCAGCCTTTTGGAAGCGTTGGCTTACGACCTGCCCGCGGTGACGCTGCCTGTCGGACTCATGCGGGGCCGGCACGGGGCGGCATTCCTGCGCCGCATGGGGGTTGCGCAGTGCATCGCATCGACGCTCGAGGGCTATGTCGCGTTGGCGGTGCGCCTTGCCAGGGACAAGGGTTTTTACCGCCAGGCGCGGGGCGATGTCGCGCGGTTCAATCAACGGTTGTACCGTGACGGGGAATCCATCAGGGGACTGGAGGCGTTTCTCGCAAGGGTTGTCGGAAGGTGAAGCGCGCCGTTCACCGGCGCGAAGGGAGACCCTTTTCACGCGCCGTCGGAGCGGCGGGGGGGCGACGGGCGCCCCCCGCCTCATGCGCCCTGGGAGCCGGCTTCGCGCAGGGCGGCCTCGCCGAACACGTCGGCCATGACTTCCAGGGCGAAACGGGCCGAAACCGTGGCCGGGCCGCCGCCCATCTCGATGCCGACCTCCACCGCCTCCAGGACCTGGCGCGGGTCGGCCCCGGCCTCGGCCGCCTGCTCGATGTGCCACTGCATGCAGGAATGGCAGTCGATGACCACCGAGATGCCCACGGCCACGAGCTCCTTGACCCGCTTGGGCAGGGCCCCGTCGGCGTAGGTCGCCCGCTCCATGTCCAAAAAGGCGGCGTAGACCGGCGAATGCAGGTCGTCGAGCAGGCGTTTGTGGGCTTTCTTGCGGTCACGGCTCATCTGGACGAGCTTTTCGTTCATGGCATGCCTCGCCGGTGTTTGGCGTCCCGCGACAGGCGGCCGCCGGATTGGTGTTGCCGCTGACGATAACGCGCATCCCGGCGCGGAAACAAACGAATTGATCCGAACACGGCGTTCGGGAAAAACGAACGGCGGCCGCCGGCGTCGTTCGCGCCGGCGGCCGCCGCAACATGGCTGCCTCCTTGGGGACGGCTCAGACGATGGTCGGCAGGAAACCGGCGGCGCGCAGGGCGTCCACGATGGAATGGGCGTGCTCGCGCTCCCGGGCCTCGAAGCTGATCTCGATGCTGGCCTCCTTGGCCGGCAGGGCGAGCAGGGTGCGGTGGTGCTGGATCTCGATGATGTTGGCCCCGAAATCGCGCAGCACCGCCGTCACCTTGGCCAAGCCGCCCGGGCGGTCGCTTAAGGGGATGCGCAGGGTGACGATGCGGCCCTCGCGGATGAGCTGGCGGGTGATGACCTGGGCTAAAAGGCGCGGGTCGATGTTGCCGCCGCTTAAGACAAGCCCCACCTTGCGGCCCCGGAACTTGGCCGGCCGGGCAAGCAGGGCGGCCAGGGGCGCGGCCCCGGCCCCCTCGGCCACGGTCTTTTCCACGAAAAGGTAGAGCGCCACCGCCTCCTCGAGCTGGGACTCCTCGACCAGCAGCACCTCGTCCACCCGGTCGCGGATGACCTCGGTGGTCAGCGTGCCCGGATACTTGACCGCGATGCCCTCGGCGATGGTGTTGCCGCCGCCCTGCAAGGGCTCGCCGCGCAGGGCGCACAGCATGGACGGGTAGCACGAGGCCTGGACGCCCACGACCTCGATGCCGGGACGCACGCCCTTGGCCGCCGTGGCCACGCCGGAAATGAGCCCGCCACCGCCGATGGGCACGACGATGGCGTCGAGGTCCGGCACGGCGTCGAGCATCTCCAGGGCCACCGTGCCCTGGCCGGCCATGACCTCAGGATCGTCGAAGGGGTGGATGAAGACCAGGCCTCGCTCCTCGGTGACCCGCATGGCCTCGGCGTTGGCCTCGGCCAGGGTCTCGCCGGCCAGGATCACCGTGGCCCCGTGGGCCCGGGTGTGCTCGACCTTCACCGTGGGCGTGGCCGCCGGCATGACGATGGTGGCAGGCACGCCGAGCTGCCTGGCGTGGTAGGCCACGCCCTGGGCGTGGTTGCCGGCGGACATGGCCGAGACGCCCCGGGCGCGCTGGGCGTCGTCCAGACACAGGAGCTTGTTGAGCGCGCCGCGTTCCTTGAACGAGGCCGTGAACTGGTGGTTCTCGAACTTCACCAGGACCTCGGCCCCGGTCATCTGCGAGAGCACGTGGGAATGCAGGAAGGGCGTGGTCCGCAAACGCGGGGCCAGCCGCGCGGCGGCGGCCCGGACATCGTCGAGTTCGATCATGGGTATCCTCCCGAAGGGATGGAGAAGGCTCAGGACAGGGGCTCGAAACGCCCCGCTTGGCGGTTCTTGCGCACGGAGCCGGCCGGAAACACCCGGCCGTTCATGACGATGTAGACCCCGGGCGGCAGGGACTGGACCGCGCCCACGGCGCAGCCCACGTTGAAGGTCGCGTCCGAGGCGGCGAACCGGGCCGGGCTCATGGCCCCGGTCAGCACGATGACCTTGTCCGCCACGTCGGCCAGCACCTTGGCCGTCTCGGCCATGGTGTCCGTGCCGTGGGTGACCAGCACGTGCCGCCTGGGATCGGCGGCGACGCGCGCGCGCAGCTCCCGACGCTCCTCGTCGGTGACGTACAGGCTGTCCTTGCGCGCCACTTCCACGACCTCGTAGTCGAAGTCCACGTTTGAGCCGGCCAGGATCGGGCCGACCTGCGGCTCGCCCACGGTGTAGTCGGACAGGTCGTCGAAGTACACCTTGTCGATGGTGCCGCCCATGGTGAAGATGATGAGTTGCATGATTGAAGATGCCTCCGGCGGCCGGGGGGGATTATCCCCCCCGGACCCCCTTGATGGGGGTGGCGCGTCGGGCCGGGATGGCTTTGCATCC
>NZ_JARKOZ010000174.1 GCF_029978005.1 Solidesulfovibrio sp.
GAGTCCTACGACAAGAAGGCGCGCAAGGGCCGCAACCCCCAGACCAACGAGTCCATCATGCTGCCGCCGCACAAGGTGGTGGTGTTTCGGCTCTCGCGCAAGTTCCGGGCCGAGCTCAATCCCGACGAAGTCCTCTAGGCCGGCCCTGCCCCGCCGAAGGCGGCGCCGCCGAGGAGGCCGCGCCGCTGTCGCGTGCTCGGAATCCGTGAGGCGGATTTCGAGCGCCGGATATCGCGATCCGGAGTTTTTCCTGGCGGCAGCGCGAGTTTTCCAGGCAGCGCCGGGCTACTGGGCCAGGACGAAGGCCCCCTCGAAGACCGTGGACAGGCGCAGCCGCGCCTCCTCGGCGGCGTCGACCGTGGGGAAGGCGCCGGCGTGGACCCGGAAGAACTGGGTCCCGTCGATCTCCTTGTAGTGGATGCGCGAGCCGGCGTAGCCCGCGGCCAGGATCCTGGCGAAGAGCTTCTCCGCGTTCTCGCGCCGGGTGAACGCCCCCACCTGCACGTAAAACGGCCCAGGCAGCTCGCCGCCCGGGGTCGCCCCCGGCACGTCTCCCACCACCTCCACCCGCACCCGGGCCGTGCCCCGGCCGTAGACGGCCAGGGCCTTGGCCCCGGCCAGGGACAGGTCCACGATCCGCCCGGCCACGAAGGGCCCCCGGTCGTTGACCCGAAGGACTTCGGACCGGCCGTTCTCCAGGTTGGTCACCCGCACCATGGTATGCATGGGCAGAAGCTTGTGGGCGCAGGTCAGCTGGTTCTGGTCGTAGATCTCGCCGCAGGAGGTCAGCCGGCCGTGAAAGCCCGGGCCGTACCAGGAGGCCACGCCCTCCTCGCGGTAGCCCTTGGCCGAGCGCAGGGGCACGTAGGTCACGCCCTTGACCGTGTAGGGCCGCAGGGTGGCCGGCTCGCGGCCCGAGGGCCGGGGAACCGGAGCCTTGGCGGCGCAGCCCCAGAGCAGGGCGGCCAGGACGCAGACGGCGAACAGGCGGACGATGCGGGGGACGCGTCCGGAAAAGGCGGGGTACGGCATGCCTTGTGGTAGCCGCTGCGCCCCCGCCGCGCAACCGGCGGCGGGGGCGCAGCGGGTCAGCAGAGGCAGCCCTGGGCTCGGCGGGAGAGGAAGGCCAGCAGCGCGTCCTCGGGCATGGGCCTGGCGTAGTGGAAGCCCTGGCCCATGTCGCAGCTCAGGGAGGCCAGGTCGTCGAGCTGGGGCACGGTCTCGATGCCCTCGGCCACCACGTCGTAGCCCAGGCTGTGGGCCAGGCCGATGACCGAGCGCACGATGGCCCGGTTGCCGTGCTCCTCCATGCCCGACACGAAGGCCCGGTCCACCTTGAGGGTGTCGATGGGAAAGCGCTGGAGGTAGGACAGGGAGGAATAGCCCGTGCCGAAGTCGTCGATGCCGATGCGCGCCCCGAGCTCCCGCAGGCCGCGCAGCTTGAGCATGGCCGATTCCGGGTTTTCCATGAGCACGCTTTCCGTGATCTCGAGCTTGAGGTCTTCCGGGGCCATGCCCTCGGCGCGAAGCGCGGCCACGATCTGCTTGACCAGGTCCGGCTGGCTGAACTGGCGGGCCGACAGGTTCACGGACATGAAAAAGGGCGTTTCGCCGAGCAGGCCCCGCCGCCAGCGGGCCATGGCCCGGCAGGCCTCGGCCAGGACCAGCGCGCCCAGGGGAATGATCAAGCCGCTTTGCTCGGCGGCCGGAATGAACTCGGCCGGGGACGTCAGCGAGCCGTCGGCCCGCCGCCAGCGCACCAGCGCCTCCACCCCGCGCGGGGCCAGGGTGCGCAGGCAGAAGATGGGCTGGTAGTGGAGCACGAACTCGCCCCGGTCGATGGCCAGGCGCAGGTTGGTCTCCATGTCCATGACCCGCTCGGCCCGTTCGCGCATGCTCCACTCGAACACCCGCACCCGGCCGATGCCGGCCGCCCGGGCGCTGCTCATGGCGATGGCCGCGTTTTGCAGCAGCTCCTCGGGCCGGTCGTAGTCGGCCGGGCCCAGCACCACGCCCATGCTGGCCGTGACGTAGCACTGGCGGCCTTCCACGGAAAAAGGCAGGCGCAGCCGCTCGCGGATGGCCTTGACGATGCGCAGGGCGTCGCCCGGCGCGGCGATCTCCTCGAGCAGCACCGCGAATTCGTCGCCGCCCACCCGGGCCACGGTGTCGAGCTGGCGCACCTCGCGGCGCAGCCTGTCGGCCACGCGCCGCAGCAGCTCGTCGCCGGCCAAGTGCCCCAGGCTGTCGTTGATGCGCTTGAAGCGGTCGATGTCCATGAAGAGCAGGGCGTAGACGTAGTTGGAGCGCCGCCTGGCCCGCTCGATGGCCCGGGCGATGCGGTCCAGGCACAGGGCGCGGTTGGGCAGGCCGGTCAGGGCGTCGTGGAAGGTGCGGTAGCGCAGCCGCTCCTCGCCGTGCTTGCGCTCGGTCACGTCCTCCAGGGCCACGGCCACCTGGCCCGGGGCCGGGCTGTAGGCCTGGGCCAGGAAATACATGTTGAGCGGGCCGAGGAAGTTCTCGAAGCGCGTGGAGCGGGCCGTGCGGGCCGTGTCGCACAGCGTCTCCAGCCAGAAGGGCTCGATGTCCGGGAACACCTCGGTCAAAAGCTTGTCCGCCACCTCCTCGTGCGAAAGCCCGGTCATCTTTTCGAAGGCCGGGTTGGCGTCGAGGATCTGGAGGCCGCCGGGGCCGTCCTGGGCGGGGATATGGGAAAGGAGCAGGAAGGCGTTGAGCATGCCGGAGAAAAGCCCCCGGTAGCGCTGTTCGCTCTGGCGCAGCTCCCGTTCGGTGCGGTGCTTGAAAAGGGCCACCTCCATGGCCGTGCGCAGCCAGTCCTCGTCCACGGGTTTGAGCACGTAGCCGTAGGGGGCGGTGCGCTTGGCCCGCTGGAGGGTGACGCGGTCGGTGTGGGAGGTGAGGAAGACGACCGGGACCTCGCACTCCCGCTGGATGACGCAGGCGGCTTCCACGCCGTCCATGTCGCCCTTGAGGAAGATGTCCATGAGCACGAGGTCCGGGCGCAGGCTGTCGCACAGTTCCACGGCCTCGGCCCCGGAGGCCGTGAGCCCGGCCAGGCAGTAGCCCAGCCGTCGCAGGATGGCCTTGAGGTCCAGCGCCACGATGCGCTCGTCCTCGACCACCAGCACCCGGGGGGCGCGTCCGCCCAGGCCGTTGCCCTCGGTCATGAGGCCGTCGCAGGTCGGGTCGAGATTGCGGGCGATCACGGCATCCTCGGGTTGCATAAATGACGAGGAAGCATGTTGACCCTTTTGCATGCAGCTGTAAAGAGTTGCCGGCGTTTTCCGGCCTGTTGTCGTTATTTTTTTCACGAGGGGCCGAAACCCACGGCGAAAGCCGATCCCGAACAAAAAAAAGGCGCGGCCCGCCGGTCGGCGGGCCGCACCCTGGCAAGCCGGACGCGTCCCTAGGCGGGACAGACGCCGCGGCTCAGGCAGTAGTTTTCCAAAAAGCGCCCGATCTGGACGCCGACGGCGGCGCAGGCCCCGACCGCCACGCAGGCGTCGGCGTCGTCCTTGTCCAGGTGCGTGGACAGGCTGCGGTCGTCGTGGCGCATGGTCACGAGCCAGTCGCCGTTTATCGGATCCTCGGCCACGGACAGGTCGATGCCGCGCCGGGAGATCTCGGGGTACAGGGTGTCGATGGAGGCGGCGATCCGCCTGGGATCGGTCATGATGCCCTCCTTTGCTCGGCCCCGCGGTTTTCCGGGGGGCCTGCCTCAAGCATGCGACCGATTCGGGCGGTGTCAAGGCGGGGTCAGGCGTCGCGGGCCAGGAGCAGCTCCTCGGGGTCCATGTCCGTGTGGATGTCGCGCGAAACCTGGAAGAAGCCGTACAGGTCGCGCAGGCGCAGCTCGTCGGCCACGGCCGGCTGGGGATTGGCCAGGATCAGCCGGCGGCCCTTGGTGGCCAGCGCGGTCTGCAGGCGCACCAGCGCGCCCACGCCCGTGCTGTCCACGGCCTGGACGCGGGCCATGTCCAGCACCGTGACCGGGTAGCGGCCGACGTTGGCGGCTTCGAGGACGGCGGTTTCCAGTTCCAGGGCGGCCGCCGCGCCAAGGACGTCCTCGGCGGCGGCCCACAGCACGCCCCGGTGGGTGGTGATGGCGATGCGGCTCATGGTTGGCATGTTCCGTGGTCGTAAAACGGGGCCGGGCGCGGAGGGATGCCCGCGCCCGGAGCCCGTCGGTTTCCCTCCATTACCGAAAAGCCGGCGGCCCAGGCAAGGGGCGGCAAGGCCGCTCGGAGGGAGCGGGGCGCAATCACGGGCTTTTTTTCTTCTCGCCCGGACGCGCTCAGGGGACCGGCCTACTTGTACCAGGACAGCAGGTTGAAGGCCGTATAGCCGTTGTCCGGGTCCTCGGCGTAGCGGCAACCGAGGTTGTTGTCCTCGTCCTTGTGCTGGATGCCGGTCTTCGAATTGCGGTAGAAGACGCATTCGTTGTTGTTGCACACGAGGATTTCCCCCCAGCCCGACTCCGGCGGGCCGATCCAGGACGAGAGTTTCATCCCGCAATGCGGGCAGCAGTGTTCTTCGAGCATGTGGCGAGTCTCCTTGGCTGCGGACGCCCGGTCGCGGCCGGGGTCCTGGCAAGACATGTAGGCACGATCGGGGAGGCGTCAACGGGCGGGGCCGGACGTCCCGCGCCGCCCGTGCGGGCGGCGCGGGGGGAGGGAAGGTCTAGAAATTGTCCTTGGCCCAGTAGAGCAGATGGTGGTTGGCCGAAAGCCGGTCGATGAGCTCCCGGGCCTCGTCGTCGCCCAGGGGATGGACGCGGATGTAGACCGTGCGGCGGTCGGGGCTGGCCTCGTCGTAGGAGGTCAGGATGCTGATGATGCGCACGTCGTGGGTCTTGAGGTCGTCGAGCACGGTCTTGAGGCTGCCCGAGACGTTGGGCAGGTCCAGGGCGAACTGGATGCCGCCGCTGAGCACACCCGTGATGCTCACCAGCACCTTGAAGATGTCGCTGTCGGTGATGACGCCGACCACTTTTCCCTCGGCGTCCACCACGGGCAGCCCGCCCACGTTGTGGCGCAAAAGCAGCACCGCCGCCTTTTCCACCGTGTCCTCGGGCGTCACCGTGACCACGCTTTTGGTCATGATGTCCCCGACCTTGATTTCCGAGAGCAGGTAGTACAGCTCGTGCATGTCCAGCGTGGTGGCCTTGGACGGAGAGGCCTCCTTGATGTCGCGGTCGGACACGATGCCGGCGATGCGGCCGTCGTCGTCCACCACGGGCAGCCGGTGGTAGCCGTTCTCCTTCATGAGCTTGGCCGCCTTCATGATGGAGGTGGCCGGCTTGGCAGTGACCGGGGATTTGCTCATCCAGTCCTTGATCAGCATGTGCGTCTCCTTGACGGTCTCTTGAGGATGGCCCGCTTGTGGTATAAGGCCCAGACGTCGCGCGGCGGACTTCGCCGGATACGGTCGGTCCTGTATACCAGATTCGGCCGTCATTTCAAGCCATTCGACCGCAGTTCGCCAAGGAGCGCCCATGAAGGCCCTCGTCTACCGCAAAAGCGTCCCGCGCTACCTCGCCTGCGCCCTGGCCGCCCGGTTGGCCCCGCGCCGGTTCTTCCCCGATTTGGCCCCCCTTGGCCTGGAGGAGGTGCCCTTCGACCCGCCCCGGGGCTGGCTGCCCCTGACGCCGCTTCTGTGCGGCATCTGCGGCTCGGACCTGGGGCTTTTGCGCGGCGCGGAATCGCCCCTGCTCGAACCCTACGCCAGCCTGCCCTTCGTCCTCGGCCACGAGACGGTGGCGGTCCTGGACGCGGACGCCCCGGGCCTCGGGCTCGCCGCCGGAGCCCGGGTGGTGGTGGAGCCGGGGCTGCCCTGCGCGGTCCGGGGCCTGCCGCCTTGCCGGCCCTGCCGGGAAGGGCGGTACAACCGTTGCGAGCGCTTCCTGGACGGCGCGCTGCCGCCGGGCTCGTTTCTCGGCTTCACCAGCCGGGCCGGCGGGGCCATGGCCGAGCGCACGGCCGCCCATCCCTCGCGCATCTTGCCGGTGCCGGCGGGGCTCGCCGACGAGGAGGCCGTCCTGGCCGACTCCCTGGCCTCGGCGCTCCAGCCCGTGCTCGAGCATTTTCCCGGTCGTGACGCCCTGGTCCTGGTCACGGGCGCGGGCATCCTCGGCCAGCACGTGGTGCGTAGCCTGCGGGCTCTGGGGAGCCCGGCCCGCATCCTGGTCGCCGCCCGGCACAAGGGCCAGGCCGATCTGGCCCGGGCCGGCGGGGCCGACGCCATCGTCGCCGCCCGAAGCCGCCGCGAGCTGGCCGAGGCCCTTGGCGCGCGCTACGTGCCGACGACCCTTGGCGGCGGCAACATCGAGGGCGGCGCGGACGTGGTCTTCGACTGCGTGGGTTCCTCGCGCACCTTCGAGGACGGCCTGCTGTCCCTGGCCGCCGGCGGGAAATACGTCATGGTCGGAGCCGGGGCCAGGCTCAAGAACGTCGACGTCTCGAGCCTGTGGTTCCGCGAGCTGACCATCGCCGGCTCCTCAGGCTGCGCCATGGCCCCGGACCCGGGACATCCCGGGACCATGGTGCGCACCTACGCCCTGGCCCTGGAGCTGCTCGCCTCGGGCCGCTACCCCGCCGAGGGTCTGCTCACCCATCTCTTCCCGCTGGAGAAATGGCCCGAGGCCTTTGCCTGCGCCTTTGACAAGCGGGCCACGGGCAGCGTCAAGGTGGCCTTCGACCTGCGCGCGTAATCGCCCGGCCGCCGCCTTGACCCTGGGCGGCGGCGGCGTTACCTGCGGCCATGTTCGTACGCGTCGCCCTGGCCCTGGAGAGAAGCTACCTGGCCCTGGTGGCCGGGTGCTGCGGTCTGGCCCTGGCCTGGCCCGGGCTTTTCACCTGGATCGCGCCCTGGATCGCCCCGGCCCTGGGCGTGATCATGTTCGGCATGGGCCTTTCGCTCACCTTCGCCGACTTCTCCGCCCTGGCCCCCAAGTGGCGGCTGGTGGCCGCGGGAACGCTGCTCCAGTTCACGGTCATGCCCGGCCTGGCCTTCGTCCTCTCCCGGACCCTGGCCCTGCCCCCCGAGGCGGCGCTCGGCGTGATCCTGGTCGGGGCCTGTCCCGGCGGCACGGCCTCCAACGTCATCACCTACCTGGCCGGCGGCAACCTAGCCCTGTCCGTCACCCTGACCCTGACCACCACCATCGCCGCGCCCGTGCTCACCCCGGCCCTGACCGCCCTGCTCGGCGGCTCCATCGTGCATGTGGACGGCTTGGCCATGATCGGCTCGGTCTTCTGGATCGTGGTCTTTCCGGTGGTGGACGGGCTGATCCTGCGCCGCCTGCTGCGCCGCCGGCTGGAGCCGGTGCTCGCGGTCTTCCCGGCCGTGTCCATGCTGGTCATCGCCCTGGTCATCGCCTGCGTGGTGGGGCTCAACCGCGACACCGTGCTGGCCTTTCCGGGACTCGTCATCGCGGCCGTGGTCCTGCACAACCTGGGCGGCTTCGCCCTGGGCTATCTGGGAGCGAGCCTTTTTTCCGCCGACCGGGCCGATCGCGTGGCCATCGCCGTGGAGGTGGGCATGCAGAATTCCGGCCTGGCCGTGGCCCTGGCCAAGCTCCATTTCACCCCGGCCGCCGCCTTGCCCGGGGCGCTGTTCAGTCTCGTCCAGAACCTGACCGGCGTGCTCTGGGCCCGCTTCCTCGCCCGCCGGCGCGCCCGGCAGGGGAGCTCCTGAAACATGGCGCCACGGACTCCGGGGACGCGCCGCCTTGCCGCAAACGTGTCCGCTTCGTCGTCCGTCCGACGCCCTTTCTTCGGCCGCCTGCGGCAGGCTGCCCGGACCGGCGGATTTCGGTTGTCGCCGGAAGCGCTTTGGCGCTATCCTCATCCTACTGTCGCAGCCAAAGGAGGCCGCCATCATGATCGATAAGATTACCGAGCAGCTCGGCGACGAAGCCGAATCCCTGCTGTCCCACGTGTGCCGGACCATCCCCAAGGAAATGCTGCATCTGCCCGGTCCGGACTACATCGACGACATCTTCGTCCAGACCGACCGCCCCGCCCCCGTGGTGCGGGCCCTGGCCACCATGCTCGGCCACGGCCGCCTGGGCGGCACGGGCTTCATGTCCATCCTGCCCGTGGACCAGGGCATCGAGCATTCGGCCGCGGCCTCGTTCGCGCCCAACCCGGTCTACTTCGATCCGGAAAACATCGTGAAGCTGGCCGTCGAGGCCGGCTGCAACGCCGTGTGCTCGACCCTTGGCGTGCTCGGTTCCGTGGCTCGCAAATACGCCCACAAGATCCCGTTCATGCTCAAGATCAACCACAACGAGCTGCTCTCCCTGCCGGCCATCCACGACGAGACGCTGTTCGCCTCGGTGGAGCAGGCCTTCGACATGGGCGCGGTGGCCGTGGGCGCGACCGTCTATTTCGGCTCCCCGGAATGTCGCCGCCAGATCCAGGAGGTCTCCGAGGCCTTCGCCCGGGCCCACGAGCTCGGCATGGCCTGCGTGCTTTGGGCCTACCTGCGAAACCCGGCCTACGTGAAGGGCGGCGTGGACTACCACACGTCCGCCGACCTCACCGGCCAGGCCAACCATCTGGCCGCCACCATCGGGGCCGACGTGGTCAAGCAGAAACAGGCGACGAACAACGGCGGCTACACGGCCATCGGCTTCGGCAAGACCGACAAGCGCGTCTACAGCGAGCTGACCACCGACCACCCCATCGACCTCACCCGCTACCAGGTGGCCAACTGCTACATGGGCCGCATCGGGCTCATCAATTCCGGAGGCGCGTCCGGCGCTGCGGACTTCGCCGAGGCGGTCAAGACGGCCGTGGTCAACAAGCGCGCCGGCGGCATGGGCCTCATCTCCGGACGCAAGGCCTTCCAGCGTCCCATGGCCGAGGGCGTCAAGCTCTTAAACGCCATCCAGGACGTCTACCTGTGCAAGGACGTGACCGTGGCCTAGACGGCCCGCCGCATTTTCGGGGCGGGCCGGCCCGCCCGCCCCGTTGTGCGATTGTAACCCTCCGGCCCGCCACGGCGACCAAACGCGCACAACGGACGGCGCAGGCCGTCCAACCCCTGCGGGAGGTCGTTTCCATGAAGAAATTGTGCTACGGCTTGCTCACCCTGGCCATCCTGGTCGGCTCCGCCTATGCGGTGGCCGCCGGGCCCGGCCCCGGCGGCCCCGGCGGGCCGGGACCGGAAGGGTTGCTCAACAGGCTGCTCTCGCTCAAACTGAGCGAGGCGCAAAAGCACGACGTGGCCGTGGTCCTCAAGGAGAACCGGTCGGCCTTCGAGGTCGCCGGCAAGGCCATGTTCGAGGCTTTCGGGGCCATGCACGAGGTGATGCGGGCCGAGCCCGGCAACGAGGAAAAGGTGCGCCAGGCCAGCCGCAGGATCGGCGTCGCCGGCGAGGAGTTGGCCGTGCTGCGGGGCAAGGTCGAAGCCAAGGTGCTGGCCGTGCTCACCCCCGAGCAGCGCAAGCAGTGGGCAGAGGACGACGTGCCGCCTCCGCCGAAGAACAAGGAGCGATTCCATGCCGGCGGCGAGCTGGTCAATGAGTGGGTCGACGCTCACGCCGGCTCGGGCAAGTAATCGCCGGAGCGTTATGGCCGAAACGTTGGTGGACATGGAGGACGCCCGGGTCCTTATGGAAATCCGGGCGGGCGACGTGGACGCCTACGCCAGGCTCATGACGAAGTACCAGGGGCGCGTGGCTGGGATCGTTTCCGGCCACGCGCCCCGGGAACGGGTGGCGGAACTGACCCACGAGGTGTTCGTGCGGGCCTTCCGGTCCCTGTCCGGTTACCGGGGGGACAGCCCCTTCGGACACTGGCTGGCCAAGGTGGCGGTTCGGGCCTGCCACGACTTCTGGCGGGCCGAGTACCGCCGGCGGGAGCGGCCGGAAAGCGAATTGTCCGAGGAATGCAGGGCCTTCGCCGCCGAGGCGGCGGCCCTGGAAACGAGCGAGGCGGCCGAAGTGACGGCGTCGCGGCGGGAGGCCAGGGAACTGCTGGCCTGGGCCATGGACAGGCTCTCGCCCACGGACCGCATGGTGGTCACGCTCACGCACCTCGAGGAGAGGCCCGTGGCCGAGGCGGCGGAAATGCTCGGCATAAGCGTCCCCAACGTCAAGGTCAGGGCGTTTCGCGCCCGCAAAAAGCTGCGTGAACTGCTCGGGGGCGTCATTGGCGCGTAAGGAGGACTCCATGGACGGAAACGAATCGCGACGCATGGATCGCCTGGAGGCCGTGCTGCGCGCGGCCCACGCCCGGCGCGAGGCCCCGCCGGTCGATCCCGCCATGGCCGACTCGGTGCTGGCGGCCATCAAGGCCGCGCCGGTCGAAGAGGAGGCCGCTTCGGGCGTGCTGTGGCGCATGGCCGCCGGCGCCGGCTTCGTGGCCGCCGCCACGGTGCTTTTGGCCATGTTCTTCGGCACGGGACTCGAGGAGGAGATCGGCCGGATGCTTTTCTACGATCCCAACGGCCAGGTCCTGGTCTCCATGCTGGGCGTGTAGGGCCATGGGAAACACGGCGACCAAGGTCCTGGCGGGACTGTTGCTTTTCGCCTCGGGCGCGGTGACGGGATTTTTCGGCTCCCGCTTCCTGAACGAGCGGAGCAGGTTCGATCTGCTGCGCGGCGATCCCAGGCATTTTTCGGAAATGGTCGTGCGCCGCATGAGCGAGGACCTGGACCTGAGCCCGGAACAGCAGGAGAAGCTGCGGCCCATCGTGCTCAACACCGGCGACGTCCTGGCCAAGATCCGGCGCGAGCAGGAGCCCAAGGTCCGCGAAGCCATCGAAAAGAGCACGGAAGAGACCAAAGCCATCCTGACACCGGAGCAGCTCGAGAAATTCACGGCCCTCATGGACCGCCTGGAAAAACGGCGCAAGGCCATGGAACGCTTCGGTCCGCCTCCGCCGGGCATGGGGCCGCCCCCGGGCGGACCGGGCATGGACGGTTTTCCGCCGCCGGGCTTCCCGGGCGGCCCGCCGCCCCACGGCCCGGGCATGGGGCCGCCGCCGGACTGGGATTTCCCGCCGCCGCCCGGACATCGCCCGGGCGGGCCGCGACCCGAGGCTGCGCCCGCGTCGCCGACCCCGCCGGCCCCGACGGAAAAACCCGACGCCAAATAGCCTTTCCCGATTCCCCTCGGCCGCATTCTCTGGCAATACTGACGACAATACCGGCAGGCCGCTCCCGTCGCGGGGCGGCCCGCCCAACCCAAGGGCACGCGCCTCGTACCGGGCCGTGCCGAGGAGGAGCGTCATGCCACAATCGCGCGCCACGTCTTTTTCCCGCCGCGAGGTCCTCAGACTGTCCGCCGTCGCCGGGCTCATGGTCATGGCCGGCGGGCTCGTCCACCCCGACGACGCCTTTGCCGAAGCATTCACGGCCCCGCCCCTGCCCTATGCCGAAAACGCCCTGGAACCGGTGATCTCGGCCCGCACCGTGAGCTTCCACTACGGCAAGCACACCCTGACCTACTTCGCCAACGCCAACAAACTCGTGGCCGAAAGCCCCCTGGCCGGTAAATCCCTGGAAGAAGTCTTCCTGGCCGCCGGCAAGGACCCCAAAATGGTGGGCATCTTCAACAACGCCGCCCAGGCTTGGAACCACGTGTTCTACTGGAACGGACTCAATCCCAAGGGCGGCGCGCCCTCGGGCAAGCTGGCCAAGGCCATCGACGCCTCCTTCGGCGGCCTGGACGGCTGCAAGAAGGCCCTGACCGAGGCCGCCGTCGGCGTGTTTGGCAGTGGCTGGGCCTGGCTCGTGGCCGACCCCGACGGCAAGCTCAAGGTCGTCAAGACCGGCAACGCCGGCAACCCGCTCCAGGACGGCCTCAAGCCCCTGTGGGTCATCGACGTCTGGGAACATGCCTACTACCTGGACTACCAGAACCGGCGGCCCGACTACGTGGCCGGCGTGCTGGACAAGCTCGTCAACTGGGACTTCGCGGCCAAGAATTTAGGGTAGGATAGGAAGAGAATGTAGGAGGGAGGAGGCAGGAGAGGAAGATGCCTCCGGCGGCCGGGGGGGATGATCCCCCCCGGTCCCCCCCGATGGGGATGGGGAGGCGGAAGATGGGTAAGCGGGTGGAAGCGTGGTCGTGGGCGGGGGTGCGTCGGCGAGGCCGGAATCGGTCCGGCGATGCCGTCGCTTCGCTCCAG
>NZ_JARKOZ010000123.1 GCF_029978005.1 Solidesulfovibrio sp.
TGTTCGGTCTTGCCGGACCCAGCCCGCATCCGCAGCGTTGCCGCCTGCTCCTCCGTCAACTCAACCTTTACCCGAGCGCCCATCCTGACCTCCTAAACTGGAGGCCAGTATATAGATTTATTTCAAGGACGCAACACTAGAGGGGCATCGTCAAGCATGGCAGCAAGCGGCCACGGCTTGGTGGCCAAAGAACTCCCTGGCCCGAGGTAAAGTCCGCAAGGCCCTGAGGGGCGTAGCCAAAACCGAACCGACCAATACCCCGGACGACGCCCGGGATCTGGACCTGCTCATTGGCGTCCGGGACCTGGACGCCAAGCTCGCCGCCTTCGAGGACCTGAAGGATCCTGCCGTGAATGCCTGGGCCTGGAGCGAACGCCAAACGTCCTGTCAGGCCGCATTCGACCGCTTTTGGCAACGGTTGAATCGAGCGGCCGTCGTTTTTAATGTCCTGATCAAGATACGGGACCTGGACACGAAGCTCTCGACCTATGTCGGGCTGGGGCAGACGACGTGCGGACTCTGGAAAGGAGCGGAGACTAGGGCCGAGGACCTCGTCCTGGCCCGTAAGTTGGGGGAAGGGTTCAAGGACAGCCTCGCCGGTCTCTATGACCGTCCCGAGGCGCTCAAGGCCGGCGTGGAAGCCCTCCAGCAGCTTGTTGGTGAAAATAACCTTCTGCTTTCCCCTTCCGGCGCGGTGGCACGGGCTGGCATCGATTTCGCGGCCAAAGTTGCCCGTATGCGGACCGTCCTTATTACGCTGAATGAGCGACTTGGCAGTGACACAGCTGGTACGCGCCGCCTGGACGCCCGGACTCCCTCTCGGCTTGCTAACTGTTGCCGCGATATCTTGGCACGCCCCCAACTATTGCACCTCTGGTGCGCCTGGAATCGGGTCGTGGAAGAAGCGCATGTCGTCGGGCTGGGTGTGTTGGCCGAAGCCCTGGAAAAAGATTCCATTGCTGCCAAGCAGGCCAGGGAGGCCTTTGCGGTCAATTATTGCCGCTGGTGGCTGCGAGCCGTGGTGGACGGCGATGCCTTGCTCCGACGCTTTGTCTCGGTGGAACACGAACAGGCAATTGAGGATTTCCGTCATCTGGACCGGGTATTGGCCGACCTGGCTAGGGATTGTATTCGGGCCATTGTCCGCAAGGATGTGCCCGAGGCCGAGGAGACCAAACGCGTCTCGGAATGGGGGGTATTGCGCCGTGAAATGGCAAAAAAACGCCGTCACTTGCCCCTGAGGCAGCTTCTCGAACAGTTGCCTACAGCCTTGCCCCGGCTGACGCCCTGTCTCTTGATGAGTCCGCTGTCCATTGCCCAGTACCTGCCGCCAGGCCGAGCCCTGTTCGATCTGGTGGTCTTCGACGAAGCCAGTCAGATTCCGGTATGGGACGCCATCGGTGCCATGGCCCGAGGGAAACAGGTCGTGGTCGTGGGTGACCCCAAACAACTGCCGCCTACCAACTTCTTCAACCGGGCCGAGGACGAGGATGCTGACGATACCGTGGAAATTGGCGGCGACATGGAAAGCATCCTCAACGAGTGCCTGAGCGCCGGCCTGCCCTGCCAACGCCTGAATTGGCACTACCGCAGCCGTCACGAGAGCCTCATCGCCTTCTCCAACCGCCGCTATTACAAGGGCACTCTTGTCACCTTTCCTTCTCCGGTAACCGACGACTGCGCGGTCTCCTTGCATCTGGTAGATCACGGGCAATACGACAAGGGGGGCAGCCGCACGAACCAAATCGAAGCTAAGGCGGTCGTGGCGGATATCGTCAGTCACCTTAAGGACCCAAACTTTGTGGCCAGCGGCAAGTCCGTCGGCGTGGTGACCTTCAACTCGCAGCAGCAAAAGCTGATCGAGGACCTTCTCGACGAGGAGCGTCGCCGAGACACCGAGCTGGAAAGGTTTTTCTCCGAAGATCTGACAGAACCGGTCTTCGTGAAGAATCTGGAAAACGTCCAGGGTGACGAGCGCGACCTGATCTATTTCTCCATCACCTACGGCCCGGACCTGTCTGGCCGGGTGTCCATGAACTTCGGGCCCCTGAACAGAGACGGCGGCGAGCGGCGACTGAATGTGGCCGTCACCCGGGCCAAGTACGGGTTGCGGATTTTTACAAGCCTCTTGCCAGACCAGATCGAGCTGGCGCGCGCGCCGAAGGCCAAGGGAGTGGCCGACCTGAAGGTTTTCCTCGATTATGCCCAGCGTGGCATCAGGGCCTTGGCCGAGGAGACAACCGTTCCACGTGGTGACTTCGATTCGCCTTTTGAGGAAATTGTGGCTGCGGCTCTGTCCCGTCGGGGATGGACGGTTCACCCCCAGGTGGGAGTCTCGGCTTTCCGCGTGGACTTGGGTGTGGTCGATCCCGAACGGCCCGGCCGATATCTGGCTGGCGTTGAGTGCGACGGCGCGACCTACCACCGAGCGGCTACGGCGCGGGATCGTGACTGGCTTCGCGAGCAGGTTCTGCGGGGTCTGGGCTGGAGGATCGTGCGCACCTGGTCCACGGACTGGTGGCACGACGCTGAAACGGCAGCGAAGAACGTCGACACCAAGCTGAGAAAACTCCTTGAGGAAACTCGGGCGGAGCGGGCCAAGGACGAGTTGGAAAGAGCCCGTCAAGAGGCAGCCCGACGTGAAGCACAAAAGACCGCTTCAGACGAAGTGATGGCATCCCCAACGGGTGAAGACGACAACCCGCGCCAGCATGCTGTTTTCCCGTCCCAGACAGCGGACATGGCATCTGAGTCTGCTCCCGAAGCGGCTTATGCCTACCGTAGCGTTGCTCAAGAGACAGGCAGCGCAGCTACTCTGGAGGCGACGACAAGTCCAGACCTCCTGGCCGATGGTCAGGAAGCAGCACTTGCCGCCGCCATCCGGGAAATTGTGGCCGTGGAAGGTCCTATTCGGGGTGATGTCCTGGCCAGGCGCATTGCCAAAAGGTGCGGACTCTACAAGGCCGGCAGCAAGATTCGGGAGAAGGTCCTTAATGTTGCATCTCGGGAATTTACGGGCGTCGCAGAGGAAGACGGTGTCATATTTTTCTGGCCTGCCGGCACTAATCTCGGCCAGTGGGACCGTTTCAGGATGGAGGTGAACGGTGAGTCCCGGTCAGCGGACGAAATCAGTTTGGCCGAGCTCGCCGCACTCGCACGTGTTGTCGCCGCCTCCCTCGCCCCGTCTGAAGACCCTGTAGCAGTCATGGCACGCACCATGGGATTACAACGTCTTCGCACAGTTACTAGAGCCAGGCTTGAACGAGCTTGGGAGACGAGGTGATCGATACCTATTTTGTGATTTATATCGACAAGATATATTGTAAAAGTAAGTATTTTAATTGGATTCAAGTCAATCGTACAGCAGAAATTTGTTGCAATTTTTCCAAGTAAGACTTTGGTCGCAGAAGGAATTGCTTGAGCAGCTATTCTCGACGCACGATAAGCTCGATGAAGATTTGAAGGCCGAATTTACGTTGAAGTGGATATGGACTGTTACTCCTCAAGATCAATAATGATGCTCTCGGAGTTCAATACTGAGAAGTTTGTGGAGGTTCTGCGAACTATTTTTTTAGATTTTCCCGTAAAGAGCGCTGCAATCTGGACAACCCCTGGATAGCCTGGAATCCCCTGGGCACTGTTATTTTTGTTGGGGAGATGCTCTCTTTTTTTAAAAAAGTTCAATAAAATTAGGTGAATAAGACTTCCCTGGCGGCTGCACCTGGAGGATGCTGTGCAGTTGATGAGTCGTCGTGGGGCGAGGCAGGGCAGGGGCCCTGGCCTTTTCCCCTGGGCCGACGCTGCAATATGGATAACCCCTGGAGAACCGTTCCCCTTCGTCGCCAGGCAGGGTATGTCCGGGGGGGTTATCCGATCATCTTAAAAATATTAGTAAATTCAGATGGATGCTGGGTTAAGAATGGCCTTCTAAGCAGACGGCCGCAGGTTCGAATCCTGCCGGGCGCACCAAAAAATAAAATCAAGGGGTTAGGTCGCATTGGGCCTGACCCCTTTTAGCATGTGGATAACCGGGTGGGTAACTTGAAGTAAGGCGGTCGAGCTGCCTGCTTCATCTTTCAGTCCTGCTTGATGCCGCAAGCCGCTAGCCTAAGCATATCGCGGCCCCATCGGGCGTTTGCCCGGTGCATAGCCTCCATGAGGCGTTCTGCTTTTGACGTGGCGGCGTTCCTCGGGGCATCCCATTCAAGAAGGCGGCTCCCCGGTTCAGTCGGTGCCGATCATGCTGTCATAGCCGTGGCGTCATTATATGCCGGGACACGGCTGGGGCACACCTCATTGCAGAGCCCGCGCCAGCGGACCGGGCCTCCCGCCGGCCATGAAGCAGCAGGCTCGTCATGTCCTATTTTCTGGACAGCAGCCAACCGAACAGCAGGCCGGCGAGGCAGGCCCCGCCCATGGCGTAGTATGGTCTCTCGCGGATAACCGCGTCCGTTGCCCGGACTTTTTCAAGAAATCGGCCTTCAGCCCGGCTGACGGCATCCTTTGCGGACTCCAGTCGGCTGGCCAGGGCATCCCGGGCGGACTTGATCCGGGACTCCTGCTCCCCGGCGGTCGCATCGACCAGGGCCTGAGCCTGGTCCAGAAGGTGATGGATTTCTCTGGCCGCGGTCTTCGAAACATCTTGAACAAGAGCCATAAGATACTACTCCCCTTGCATCGAGTTGCAAAGAAAATCCCTTCAAGATCGACTGCAAAATTGAGGGATTTTTCAAACAGTATCACTGGAGAATCCTTTGTGTCGAGGGTCTTCGCCATATTTTGTGCATATCAACAAATATAGATTCCAACGTGCTGCTATTGTTTGGTAAGTTTATTGAGGCGGTGTGGGCTTGTCGATTGTGCAATGCTTGGCTGGTTTTTAGGCACGGCATTGACAAATGGACCTAACTCCTCGGTGAGTCAGGAGATCGACTGAGCGGCAAGGCGTCTCCGGGTTTGGCGACGCGGATGAGCGCCTTGCAGACCTCCCGCGGCATGGGGAAGCCTCCCCCGGGAAGGAAGACCGGTGACGCAAAGACGAGTCGGGGCATCCCAAGCCAACCGGACGATTCTCCTGCCCTGCGCGGCCCCGCCCTTCGGGTGGGGGAGCCCCGGGTTCATCCCGGGCCTTGCCAGCCAATGCGAATCCCTACGAATCATGCTTCGCCCAGACTCTTTGGGATTAACTTGCCGACAAACGGCTTTTCTGCTGGCAAAATTTCAAAGGATGAGTATAACAGTTTTTGTATGGATTTCTGTTTCTCCATGCAATTGCGCAAAACAAGTATGTTTTCTGCAGTGCCATACCCAACCTTGCAGCAAGCATAGACTGTGACCATGAAGAATCATCCTGAGAATGATGCCGAAAGATTGAGGGCCGTCATCGAGACTGTTGGCAGTATTATGAACTCGATATCTGGCCCCCTGGCGCTCCTGAATTCCGATCTCGTCATCGTCAAAGCCAACGTATCGTTTTGTCATACGTTTGGCCTGCCGCAGAACAAGGCAGAAGGAACATCAATACTCGATTTTGGCCAGAGTGATGGCGAACGCAAGCGACTCAAGGAGTTATTGGATCGTGTCCTGAAAGGAAAAGCACAATTTCAGTCCATTGATGTTCCTTATTATGCCAAAGGATCTGGTCATAAAATCATCCATTTGAGTGCAAATGTCGTTCACAAAACAGAAAACTGTTTGCATCTCATCATTGTTTCTGTGGATGATTTGACGTATATAGAGCAACTTAAAGAAGACAGCCTGACAATATCCAAAAAAATTTGCTTGAGCGTTGCTGCATCACAGGAAGAATCAGAGAAAAGACAAGCTTCTTCCGATGCGGCGTTTGCAGAAATTAAAAAGCTTAAGGATCAGCTCGAAGCCGAGCGAGCCTATTTGCAGGACGAGATCAAACTGGAATACAATCATGACGATATTGTCGGCAAAAGCGATGCCGTCAAAAGTGTCTTCTATAAGGTCGAAATGATCGCCGGGACAGACACCAACGTCCTGGTCCTGGGCGAAACAGGCACGGGCAAGGAACTGGTGGCCCGGGCCATTCACAGCCTGAGCCTGCGCAAGGACCGCGCCCTGGTCAAAATGAACTGCGCCGCCTTGCCTTCCAATCTGATTGAAAGTGAACTTTTCGGCCATGAAAAAGGCGCTTTCACTGGCGCGTATTCCAAGCGATTGGGCCGTTTCGAGGTGGCCAACGGCGCCACCCTGTTCCTGGATGAAATCGGCGAACTGCCCCTGGAACTCCAGCCCAAGCTGCTTCGTGTAATACAAAACGGCGAGTTCGAACGACTCGGCAGTTCCAGCACCATCAAGGTGGATGTCAGGATCATTGCCGCCACCAATCGCGATCTCGAAGAGGAAGTGCGGAAAGGCCATTTTCGCGACGACCTTTGGTACAGACTCAATATCTTCCCCATCACGGTGCCCCCGCTTCGCGAACGCACCGAAGACATACCACTTCTTGTGGACTACTTTGTCAAAAAAATTGCCAAACGGCTTGGCAAATCAATCGAATTCATACCACTCAATGTCATGGACGCCTTGCAGAACTATCACTGGCCAGGAAACATCCGTGAACTGGAAAATGTCCTTGAGCGCGGCGTCATCAATTCTTCAGGACCGAAACTGCGACTCATTGATGAGCTCAAGAAACCCTTTAAATCCCTGCCCAGCAACCAGAGGACCCTGGAAGCGGTCGAACGGGAATACATACTGCTGGTGCTTGCCCAGACCAACTGGAAAGTCGGCGGCAAGGACAGCGCCGCCGAAATACTTGGACTCGACAGAAGCACCTTGCGCGCCCGTATGCGCAAGCTCAATATCCATAAGCCATGACGCCGCATCCTCCCGTCCTTCCGGTTCCTTGCCCTGGCCCGTGCCGACGCGCGCACGTGATGGTTGCAACGTCGCCTGTCGCGGCGTCGCCCTGTCTTGGGGCCCCCACCCGCAGGCAGCGCCACCTTGCCGTTGGGGCACACCATGACACGCCCCCCTGGCCCGCCCGACGCTGATCCTGCCGGACCGTCGGCATTTGGCGCAAAGGCGGCAAAGATCCTGCGCGTTCGGCGGGCCATCAGAAGAAAGGACAAAGACAATGAAAAGCGCAGCAAACCTTATGAAGCGCATCCGTTCGATGCCGCTCCGCGGGCTTGCCGGGGCGCTGGCCGCAGCCGTCTGCCTGACCGGGGCCTTTTTCCACACTCCGGCCGCCCTGGCCGCCACAACGCCCTTCACCCTGGAAAATGTGGAGCAGGCCGCCAGGGAACTGGCCGCGGTTCCTTTCCAGGCGCCGCCGCCCATTCCGGAAGCCCTGCGCAACCTCGATTATGACGCCTGGCGGAAAATCCGCTTCAGGCCCGACCACGCCTTCTGGGCCAAAAGCGCCTCGCCCTACCAGCTCCAGTTCTTTCATCCGGGCTTTCTCTACGACCGCACCGTCAAGCTGCATGTCGTCGACGGCAACACGGTCGTCTCCCTGCCCGTGACCAAGGACATGTTCGATTACAGCCAGGTCAAGGAACTTCCGGAAAAGCTTCCGGCGGAAATCGGGGCTGCCGGCTTCCGCGTCCATACCGCCATCAATACCAAGGCCTATCTCGACGAGTTCGTCGTCTTCCTGGGCGCCTCCTACTTCCGCGCCGTGGCCAAGGGTCAGGTCTACGGCCTGTCGGCCCGGGGACTGGCGATCAACACCGCCGAAGCCGTGGGCGAGGAGTTCCCCTGGTTCCGCGAATTCTGGATCGTCAAGCCGACCCCGGGCAACGCCGCCAAAGGCCTGACCGTCTACGCCCTCCTGGACAGCCCCAGCCTGGCCGGGGCCTTTGCCTTCACCATCATGCCCGGCCGGGAAACCGTCATGGACGTCGCCTCCCGGATCTACCTGCGGACTCCGGTCAAGAAGCTCGGCATCGCCCCCCTGACCAGCATGTTCCTGTATGGCGAAAATTCCCTGCCGAGCGCCGCATGGACTGGCGGCCCGAGGTGCATGATTTCGACGGCCTGCTGCTCCATTTCGCAAGCGGCGAATGGCTCTGACGACCGGCCCAGAATCCCGCCAATCTCCTGGTCGGCAGTTTTGAAGCGGATGCCGTCAAAGGCTTCGGGCTGCTCCATCGCGACACGGATTTCAACAGCTACCAGGATACCGAGGCCCGCTACGAGAAGCGCCCGAGCCTTTGGATCGAGCCGCGCGGCAACTGGGGAGCGGGGCGGGTGGAGATGGTGCTGATCCCGTCCGAGCAGGAAATCCACGACAATGTCGTGGCCTATTTCAGCCCCAAGGAACAGGCTGCGCCAGGGACAGCCATGCGTTTTGACTACCGCATGCGCTGGCTGGACGCCCCCGGCGGACTGCCGCCCGGGGTGCGGACCACAGCCACCCGGTCCTCCCAGCCCGACAAGAACAGCCGCCAGTTTGTCATTGACTTCGCGGGCGGCAAGCTGCCCGCCCTCAAGGCGGACGCCAAGGCCGAAGCGGTCGTCAGCGTCGGCCCGGGAGCCACGCTCCTTGAGCAGCAGTGTTTCCGCAATCCCGTCACCGGCGGCTTTCGCTTGACATTTAAAATCGGTTTCGACGGCGGCTCCACCTTGCAAGGCATCCTGCCGGAAAAACGCGGTCCCATCGAGCTGCGGGCGTTTTTGAAGTTCGAAGACAAAAGCGTCAGCGAGACCTGGAGCTACGCCGTAACGCCGGGGAAATCATGAGCCGGGGCGCGATTCCCCCGCCCGACCAGGCAAAGCCCTGGCTCGACGGACTGGGGGCGCGGCTGGTCGCCTATGCGCGCCGGCTCCCCCTGTCCGAGGCGGCCCGGCTGGAGACGGCCCTGGACACCCTGGGCAGGCTCCCGGTCGGACCCGGCGATCCCGACACGGCGATCCGGCTGGCCATGACCGATCTGATGACGCGCCTTGACGCCCCGCGTCCCGATCCCGAACTGCGTCCCACGCCGGTCCTTTTGCGTACGCCCATGGCCCCGGAAGCCATGGGGCTGCGGGTCTGGCGCAAGGCCGTGGCCAAGGCCGTGGGCAAGCCGCCTCCTCGGGAGGGACATGCCCCCAAAAGCTCCACGGCGCCCCGCGCAGCTTCCAACCAGGCCTGGAGCGCCGTCGCCGGCCGTCGCCGCGTCGTGCTCGCCTTTCTCGTTTTCCTGCCGACCGCGTTCGCGGTTCTGCGCATGGCCTCGGTCCTGCCCCACGAAGGCGGCACGGTGCTGGAAAAAATGCTGCTGGCGGTCTTCGCCATGCTCTTTGCCTGGATTTCCGTCGGGTTCTGGACGGCCATGGCCGGCTTCGCCACCCTGGTCAAACGCTTCGACCGCTTTGCCGTCACCCGGCCCCGGCCATCGGATATGCCGCCCCGGCCGGATGCGCGCACGGCCATCGTGTTCCCGGTCTACGGCGAGGACATGGACCGGGTCACGGCCGGCATCGAAGCCGTCTACCGCTCCCTCGAGCGCGACGCCGACATCGGCCGGTACGATTTCTTCATCTTGAGCGACACCCGTGACCCGGAAGCCTGGGCCGAGGAGGAAGTGGCTTGGGCCGCACTGCGGGAGCGTCTGGACGCCCCGGAGCGCGTCTTCTACCGCCGTCGCCGGGTCAACACCAAGATGAAAAGCGGCAACATCGCGGACTTCTGCCGCCGCTTCGGCGCGCACTACATCTACATGCTGGTCATGGACGCCGACAGCGTCATGAGCGGCGAAACCATCGCGCGCATGGTGGCCGTCATGGAAGCCCGGCGGGAAGTGGGCATCCTGCAGTCAGTCCCGGCCATTGTCGGGCGCGAGACCTTTCTGGCCAGACTGCAGCAGTTCGCCAGCCACCTCTACGGGCCCATGTTCTCGGCGGGCCTGGGCTTTTGGCTCCTGGGCGACGCCCAATTCTGGGGCCACAACGCGCTCATTCGCATCCGTCCCTTCATGCGCCACTGCGCCCTGCCCCGGCTGTCCGGCAAGCCGCCCCTTGGCGGCGAAATATCCAGCCACGACTTCGTCGAGACGGCGCTTATGCGCCGGGCCGGCTGGAGCGTCTGGCTGGCCTATGATCTGCCCGGGAGCTACGAGGAAGCGCCGCCCAACCTGCTGGCCGAACTGGCCCGGGACCGGCGGTGGTGCAAGGGCAACATGCAGCATCTGCGGCTGGTCTTCACCCGCGGCTTCATTCCGGTCCACCGGGCCTTGTTCCTAAACGGCGTCATGGCCTATGGTTCGGCCCTGTTGTGGTTCCTTTTCCTGGCCGTCTCCACGGCCGAGGCCATCATCGAGTCCCTGACGCCGCCCACCTATTTTCCGCCAACGCGCACGCTTTTTCCCGACTGGCCGATCTGGGAGCCGTGGTGGGCCTTGAGCCTGCTGGCCACCACCGGCGTGCTGCTTTTCCTGCCAAAGGCGTTTGCCGCCCTGCTCGTCCTGTTCAAGGGCCGTCTCCGGTTGTTCGGCGGCTTCTGGCGACTGCTTGGCAGCATGGCCATCGAGGTGTTCGTTTCCTCGCTCCTGGCTCCCATCCGGATGCTTTTCCACAGCAAGTTCGTCAGCATCACTCTGCTTGGCCGGGAGACCACCTGGGGCCGGCAGGCGCGCGACGATCGCTCGACGGCCTGGTCCGACGCCATCCGCTTCCATCTCGGCGGCACGCTTTTGGCCGCGCTGTGGGCCGGCACGCTCTTCCTGTACAACCGGGAATTCTTCTGGTGGGTGTGCCCCGTTTTCGGGCCGCTGCTCCTGGCCGTTCCCCTGTCCGTGGTCACGAGCCTGCCAAGCCTTGGCCGGTGGCTCAAACGCCTCGGGCTGCTGCTTATTCCCGAAGAAGTGGACCCGCCGCGCGAACTGGCGGAGCTGGCGGCCTTTCATGAGCGAAACGCCCTGGCTGCCAGGCCCCTGGGCATTCCCCGGGAACGCGGCGTGGCCCTGGCCGTGGTGGACCCGGCCGCCTGCGGCAGGCGTCTGGCCCTGCTTGGCCGACCGTCCCGGACGGCGCGCGTTGACGCCACGGTGCGCCAGGCGTTGGTGGACAAGGCCCTGGACCTTGGCCCGGCCGGCCTCACCCGAGCGGAAAAATCGGCCCTGCTCGAGGATCCCGCCGCCTTGACGGCCGTCCACCGCGCGCTGTGGCGGCTTCCCGAGCATGCCTTGCGGGAGCGGTGGTTTGCGAGTTGGCGCTAAGTCTCTTGCCCGGCTCCTCCGGCAGCACCGCCCCAAACGATCGCCAAGAGCGGCGACGCCCTGGCTGTTTGACGCCTTCTCCCTCCCTTGACCTGACGGCGCAAGCCCGGTCCGGCCGGACAGGTTCTTCCTGCGCCGTTTGCTTCCTCTTGCCCGAAGTGCGGTTGAACAAGCGCTGACATCCCGCCGCGCCGGTCCGTACATGGCCTTTGCCTCGCAGCGGCATCCGGCCCCGGATCACGAGAGCCGCCTTGTCGGGTTCATCCGGCGTTCGCCCGCAGCAGGTCTTCGGAGTCACGGACGGGATGGAAGGCCAGCCCGACTGCGCCATTCTCCTTTTCGTCGAGGCCTCAGTGTCCCCTGCCACTGGACGCGCCTTTATATGCGTCGGCGGTCATATATGACCTTTGGTCAAATATGGCCGCATTCCCGTGGCAGACCGTGGAGAAGCTCGGCAAGTTGATCTTAATTGTCTCGACAAAACAGGGGGCTGTGCATTTATGAAAATAAAAAAGGACGTGGCACGCTAATTGTATTGAGTTTATCGAAAGCAGCGAATGGTGCTGTTGAAGAGTTGCACGGCTTCTGGGGATGCTGGCGCATGAAACATAAGACTTGCACTGGCAGTTTGGTAGTGGCCGCAATAATTGTTGCCATGTCGAGTGGCAGATCGTTTGCCTCAGGCGAGGATGATCATATTGTTGCAATGGCTAAGCAGTCATTCGTCTTTGAAACATATCTTGGGAACGACGGCATTACTGTGACTGCAAACGACGGGGTGGCACCCTGACCGGGACCGTCTCCGATGAGTCCGACAAGACGCTGGCCAAGGAAATCGTGATTGGCCTGCCCGGAGTCAAAAGCGTCGACAACCAATTGGCGCTGCGCGGAGATGGCCAAGACTCTTATTCGGAAGCATGGCTCATTACGAAAGTAAAAGCAACACTGCTGTATCATCGTAGCATCAACGACACAGCCACCGAGGTGTCCGCAGCCGATGGCGTAGTGTCTTTGTGTGTCAAAGCCACAAGCACGGAGAAAAAGGATTTGACGACAGAATATGCCATGGATGTAGACGGATTCAAAAGAGTTCTCAATGAAATGGCCGTGAAAACGGCTCAGGAAATCCAAGATAAGCAGATAAAGGGTGACAAACTGATCGGAGAAAAGACCATGGGCAGGAGATGGATGTTATGAACGGAGCGATCGACGACGCCTTCATCAGTGCCCTGGTCAAGACGACCCTGCTTTTGCACCGCTCGACCAACGCTCTCAACGCAACAGTGAATACGAAAGACGGCGTGGTCGCAGTGGAGGCAAGGTGCTCAATGCCGCGGAAAAAGATTTGGCGACGAAACTGGTGCGCGACGTCCGCGGCGTCAGGAGGGTGGTGAACAATATGACCGTCGCCGGGAGGACCAAGACGGCCGAGATCGGCAGCAGCGGCAACTCGTCCGATGAGGCGGCCATCGCCCCAACGTCATGGCAGGGAGCATTGGCGGCCCGGCGCGCAAAGTGTCCCGGTCACCCTCCGGTTGCCAAGGAGCAGTCGTGCGACCTGGCTGCATCGTGGGCTCAAGCTTGGCCGTGAAGCAAGCAGTGAATGAGGCGGCCGCAGTGAAAGGTGTCAAGTCGGTAACAAACAATCTGATGACGAGATAGCGATTCAGCTATAACGGAAATACGGGGAAAACACCATGTCAATAGGAACTATTCTTCTTATTGTCCTTATCCTTGTTCTTCTTGGTATGATACCAGCATGGCCGCATAGCCGGTCGTGGGGTTATGGCCCAAGCGGGATCGTAGGCACAATAATAATTGTTCTTCTGATATTGCTCTTGATGGGCAAGCTTTAGGCGTCCTCAGATGCGACAGCTTGGATTCGCAAGAATGCAGGCTGGTGTTTATAAATAATGGAACAGCTCAACCAAAATACATTTCAGGAGCGTATTCATGAAGTCCAGCACAAAAAACATTGCTGAGGGCAAGTTGCACCAGGCCAAGGGCAAGGTCAAGGAGGTCGTCGGGGCTGCCATAAACAATCACGACCTGGAGATCGAGGGGAAGGGCGAAAATCTCGATGGCAAGATACAGGAAAAGATCGGCAAAATCGAGAAAGACATCGAGAAATAGACCAGCCGTCAGGGCCGTGCCCCCTCCCTTGGATGGCCGTAAGCCGCCTGGAGGAGCACGGCCCGCAACGCCGTCGAAGGGGGAGCCGGGGATAGTCCTGGCCCCGGGACGAAACTTCCTCTGGCAAGGCGGCGCTTCGCATCCCATCGGCAACGCCATGAACGCACACAGCCCGCCGCTGATCCTGGCACTCGCGACAATCCTGCTTGCGACGCCAACTCCGGGGTTTGCGCAAGTCAGAACGGATCGGTCACGACATGAGAGCAGGGGAAACGACGATACGACAACGCCCGTCCGCGTCCAGCGTATCGGCAGGACAGATATATACCATTTTGAAAACGCTGCATCCGTCTATTTCTTCGAGGCAAAAATGGTCATTAACGCCGACGGTGCGCCCAAAGCCTATCACAGGGACACGGGGCGCGGCGTCGACCATCTCGCCAACGCGGGCAGCACGGGCAACTGGTGGGGAATCGTCACCGATACGGGCGATTCTGGCGGCAACCCCATCCTGCAAGGCGCAGGCGATCCCGCTCCTGGTTTCTATGTCTCGGGAACTGCCCTGCAGGACAGCACCAAGTCCAACGGCGACCAGAACCGATATGTGAATTCAGAAACAGTTCCATTCTATGTTCTGCCAAGAAGAATACATCTTCCGGTAAAAATAGGCGATTTCGGATTTGTGATCAACCAAAGAAACAACGCCAGTTCCGGATGCATCTTCGCCGATATCGGCCCTGAAGACCGCATCGGCGAGGGCTCCATCGCTCTGGCCAAAGCCCTAGGCATCCAGAGCGACCCGAAAGCTAAAGGTTCAGAGGATACGTATGTCTATGTCATCTTCTCCAACAGTGCCATGGGTTGGCCGCTTGATCTGGAGTTCATCAACGTACACGCCAAGGCGCTGTTCGAAAAATGGGGAGGTATGGAGCGATTGCAACAGGTCCTGCCTCTGGCCGTGATGTGTGCAGGCAAGCGTTACAAATGGAAGAATTACGATAGTGTGCATTCAAAGCCGAGACAGTATGTTGATCGATAGATATTTGGCCTGAGAAGATCGTCCAATGCATTTATAAATTCTATGCGAGCTTGAGGCGCGATGCAAACAGAAAATATGGTGCAAGAATATTGAACGGACAATACGGAACACTCTAACATTTAAATATGGAGGAAGCTATGATAAAGCAAAACTTCTTGTTACCCATGTTTATAGCTGCATTCATTTTCATCGGGGCCGACGCCGGCTTTGCGCAAAAGCAAGCGGACCATCCCGCTCCGGATGTCGACGGCGAGATCTGGATGAAATCGTCCGACCTGGAAAAGAAGGCGTTCCTGTATGGAGCGGGAAGCGCCCTTGTCCTGGAATACCATCTCCGTCAGAAGCACGGGCAAGATGCATCAAGGCTCGTCAAAGGATGGGTTGACGGACTCAAGGACATGAGTTGGTCGGATTTGTCCAATCATGTCGACGACTATTACAGGCAGAATCCAGACAAGATGCAGAGGAATGTGTTCGATGTCATCTGGCATGAAGTCATAGCCAAAAACCAGAAGAACTGAGGACACCATCATGCAATCCATAGCGATCTCGACACTTATTCTCCTGTTTCTGAGTCTCTCCGCCTGTACGCGCATGACGCCCACCCAGCAGGGGGCCCTCTCCGGTGCGGCCATTGGCGCTGGCGCGGGCGTTGGCATCAGCGCTTTGGCCGGCGGCAACCTTGGGGTCGGAGCGTTGGTCGGCGGCGCACTGGGCGGCGTTGCCGGAGGACTCTACGGCAACGAACAGGAACAACGCGACAGAGCGGCGCAAAATGTCCGTAACCAAGATAAAGCCAACAGCATCAAGAAGCACCAGCGGGATATGCGTAAAAGACAAATCAACCAATTCAACAAACAAGAAAACAACAGCGCCAAGAATTATTGATTCCCGCTGCGTCGCATTTGAGCTGGATTCGCCCGCTCTCCCGCGGCCTGCCTGTAATACCGCCGGAAACGGGCCCAGCCTCCGCTTGGTCATGCGCTGAGAGAGCGGGGCATTCGATGTTGAAAAAAATGGATATATCTTGAGAATTCTCCGCTCTCGGGCATATCGACCAACATGACCTCGTCGCCCGAGACAGCCATGGGGGGGCGCTTCAGCCCCGGGCTGCCTCGGCCGCGACCTCGGTCATCACCCAGCAGCGCAGGACCTCGGCCACGCTCCAGGCCTGGGCGATGCAGCCTCGGGCCAGATAGGGCGGCTCGGCATCGAACACCTCGTTGATGGATCCGACGCAGGCCGCGTCCAGATTGCTCATGAGACCGGTCAGAAATCCCCGGGCCTCGCCTTGCCGACCCGGATGGAGCTTGAGCCAGGCCTCCACGTAGGGGCCGATGAGCCAGGCCCAGACCGTGCCCTGGTGGTAGGCGGCGTCCCTGGAACGCAGATCGCCGTAATACTTGGCCTTGTAATCCGGATGCCCGGGAGCCAGGGAGCGCAGCCCCACGGGCGTCAGCAGTTCCCTGGTCACCACCTCCATCACCGACGGCCACCGGGACGCGTCCAGAACGGGATGATCCAGGGAAATGGCCAGCACCTGATTGGGACGGCAGGCCGCGTCGTCGCGACCGTCCTCGCCGTCGACCACGTCGTAGAGATAGCCGCCCGATGCGTGCCAGAAGCGGGCGTTGAACGCGTCCCGGACCTGGTCGGCCCGCTGGCCGATGTCCTCGGCGGCCGGGGCGTCGCCGGATTGCGTGAGCCAGCCCTGCAGCAGACGCAGGGCGTTGTACCACAAGGCGTTTATTTCCACGGCCTTGCCGCGTCTGGGCGTGACCACCCAGTCATCCACTTTGGCGTCCATCCAGGTCAGCTGGTAGCCCGGGGCTCCCTGGCGCAGCAGACCGTCGCCAGGGTCCATGCCGATGCCGAAATCCGTGCCCCTCATGTGCTTTTCGATGATGTCCCGAAATTTGGGAAGCAACAGCCGCAAGGTGGCCTGGTCATTGGTCGCGCCCAGGTAGCGGTGGAAGGCGTGGAAAAACCACAAGGTCGCGTCGGCGGTATGATACAGCCCGTCCTTCTCTCCTTCGGGAAACATGTTGGGAATAAGTCCGTTTCGGACGTATTCGGCGAAAGTCCGCAAAATCCAGCCGGCTTCGTTGATGCGCCCGGTCAGCAGGGTCAGCCCTTCGAGGCTGATCATGGTGTCGCGGCCCCAATCGGTGAACCAGTGATACCCGGCGATAATCGTGCGCACGTCGTCGCCGGCGGCCTTGGCCCGCACGACGGCCTGGATGCGTCCCACCGGCGTGATCAGAAACTGGTCCGCCGCCAGGACCAACTGAGCGGCAGGGCCGCTTTTCAGGGCCGGCGCGGCCAGACGCAGCAGGCTGTCGCGGCGTTCGGACTCGGACCGGTAGGCCGACTCCGGGGACTGGGCCTGGATGGCTTCCCAGCTTTCCGTGGAGGCCACCAGGGTGGTCTCCTGGCCCAGCGTCAGATCGGTGCGGAAGTAGCCGGGGCTCCACAGCGACCCCTTCCAGGCGTAGCCCCGGTTGCGCTCCGTGCGGTAGGGAATGGCCGCCGTCACCTTGCCGTCGCAGGTAAACGCTGTGGCTTGGCCGTGCAGCTGCAGGCGCAGGACGGGATACTGCGGCTCCCCGGTGATCTCGAACTGGTCTTTGTAGACCGACAGCCGATAGGCGGCCGAGGGCTCCGGGCAGACCAGGGCGTCGTGGGAACGAAACTGCATGGCCGGGCGCAGGTTCAACCGCAACATTCCCTCGCCGCGCAGCAGTCGGTAGGTCACATGAACGGTATTTTGCTGGTAGGGCATGAGCAGCCGCTTTTCCAGGACAAAACCGTCGATTTCATAGAGCCAGACCGGCAGGCCGTGGTCCAGGCGAAAGGCGGTCAGAGGGTAGACGTTTTCCGGGGCGACGCCGGCCAGCTCTTCCGCGCCGGTATGGACCACCCGGCGGCAGGGCAGGCGCAGGCGCTCGGACAGGCCGTTGAGCATCATCACCCGGCCCAGGGGATTGGGCAGGGCCGCCACCAGCAGGCCGTGATAGCGCCGGGTGATGGTTCCGGTCACGGTTCCCGAGGCATAGCCGCCAAGGCCGTTGGTGACCAGCCATTCCCGCAGCAGATGCGGGTCCTGGCCGGGGGTCGTCTCATGGTGGTCAGTCATCCTTACGTTTCTCCCAGGGGGCCGGGCGCAGGGCCACGGCGGCATGGCCCGGAATGCGCCAGTTGTCCTTGGTGTCGAGAGGGGGCGTCCCGGTGCCGCCATAGCGCGGGTCCTCGCTCGACCACAGAATCTGCCAGGCGTGGCCGACCGGCGGAGCCAGCAGCGGCTCCGGGGCCGAGATCAGGTGCAGATCCCGCCCGAGATTGACCAGCAGCAGCCGGTCGTCGTCGCCCTCGCCAAAAAACCGCAGCAGCAGACATTCGTCCGCCAAGACCGAGCCGTCCAGGCCGCCTGGTTTCTGGGCGGCAAAGACGGTGTCTTCACGGCGTAGCCGCAGCAGATCCTTGTGCAGATCGTAGATCGGGCGGTTACGCTCGCGCTCGCTGAAATCCAGCTTGCAGTGGGCAAAGACCTCCGGATCGCCGGGATCCGGTGCGTGGGCCCGCATCTCCCGGGTGGCCAGGCTGCGAAATTGCTGCAATGCCTTGGCCCGCCCTTTCCGGACCAGCCGGGCCAGTTCCGGTTCGTGGTCGGAAAAGAAATGAAAGGGGGCCGAAGCGCCGAATTCCTGTCCCTGGAAGAGCATGGGAGTGCACGGGGCCAGCAGCAACAGCGCGGTCATGGCCCGCAGACGGCCGGGACTGGTCAGAAACTGGATCCGTTCGCCGCGTCCGGAATTGGCGATCTGGTCGTGATTTTGGATATAAACGACGAAGTGCGCCGGCGCCAGATGCAGGCACGGCGTGCCGCGACGCTGTTTCTGCCAGGCATAGCGTTGTCCCTGGTAGAGATAGCCGTATTTGAGCATGGACAGAAATTCCTGCGCTCTCCCCGCATAGTCCGAATAATAGGCTTCGCTGCGCCCGGTCAGGGCGACCGTGGCGGCGTGGTGGAAATCGTCGTTCCACAGGCCGTCCAGGCCGCTGCCGCCCTCTGCGGCCGGGCGTGCCAGATTTGCGTCCTGGGATTCGTTTTCAGCCACGACAATGGTCTTGCGACCGCCTGCCGCCTGCCGCACCCGCCTCACTATGGCGGTTACGATGTATTCCGGCGAATCGTCGAAGATCTGCTGGGTGGCGTCCAGGCGCAGGCCGTCGATGTGGTATTCCGCGACCCAATAAGCGGCGTTGATCAGGAAAAATTCCCGCACCGGTCCGGAATGTTCGCCATCGAAATTGATGGCCTGCCCCCATTCGTTTTCATACTTGCTGGTGAAAAAGTCGGCCGCGAACTCGCTGAGATAATTCCCGCTTGGCCCCACATGGTTATAGACCACGTCCAGGATCACTCCCAGGCCGCAGTGATGGGCCTCGTCCACGAAACGGCGCAAATCATCCGGTTCCCCGTAGATTCCAACCGGTGCAAAGAGACCGACTCCGTCGTAGCCCCAGCCGAAATGGCCGGGAAAATCCGCCACCGGCATGAGTTCGACGACAGTGACGCCGCACGCCGCCAGTTCGGCCAGTTCCCGCCCGGCCGCAGCCCAGGTGCCTTCCTGGGTGAACGTCCCGATGTGCATTTCATAGATGATCTGGCCTTCGATGCCGACTCCGGGCCAGTGGCCGTCACGCCAGGGAAAGGCGGCTGGATCCACCACCTGGGACGGCCCATGGGGACCGTCCGGCTGGAAGCGCGAGGCCGGATCGGGAAAGGCGTCCTGGCCGCTCAAGCGGTAGCGATACCGGGTGCCGGCGGCGGCCTGGGGCGCCAGGACGGCGTGGTACCCGTCGTCCTGCAGGGCCATGGGGATTTCCCTCGTCGCGCCCGGCCCGGACTCGAGGACAACGGCAACCGACCGATGCCGGGGAGCCCAAAGGCGAAAATGGACCCCGCCGCCGGGCAGGATTTCGGCTCCGATGGGGAAGCGCCGTGTTGGCATAACGTTCATGTAGTTGCTCGCAGGTTTTTCCCAGCCCCCTAAAGCGACATAACAACAGGGCTGGCTCTTTGGATCAACACCATTATTACAGGCCAGAGTTCCAAAGCGTCAATGCGGATTTTGCAAAAGTAGGGGCCTGTCAGCCCTGTCTTCGGCCGCATCCCCCCAGGGAAGGGGGCAAACTCTTGAGTCTACGCCAATATTCCCATTTCTTGCAACGCAAATATCGCCAGCCAGTATTTTCAAAACGCTTGAGAGCAGACAATCTGCGGTCATATATCACCAATGGTGATATATGACCGCAGATTGGGACCGCTTATTGGAGGCTTCCGTTCCTGGTGATATAAAATTAATTAATGATATAGATAGAATAATCCTGACTGACCAGAACGCTTTTGCATGGCACGGAACATGAAATGAAGAAAGAGTGTTTTACGAAATCCAAGTGTGTCCATGGGAACGGGCGTCCTCCTGGACTGGCTCCGGACAAAAGGCGCCGGCCTCCAGGACATCTGCTCCAGCTAGAGGCCAGCGGCTTTGGGCGGCAGTGGCCTGCAGCGGGATGCCACTTGGATACTAACTGTAACCGAGGAGTTCTTCATGTCTGTTGCGCCTAAGATTCTTATCGTTGCCATGGCACTGTCCCTGAGCCTGATTGCCGGTGCGGCCCTTGCGCAAACACCGCCGGTCGTCGGCACCATCGGTATCACCAGTGAGGAAAGCAAACTGCTCGCCAAGGGCTGGAGCATCAAGAAGGACATCCTGGGCAAGGACGTCTACAACGATGCCAATGCAAAAGTCGGTGTTGTCGAGGACATCGTTGTGACGCCAGACAAGGCAATGTCTTATGCCATCGTCAGCACCGGCGGCTTCCTGGGCATGGCCAAGCATGACGTCGTCATCCCGGTCAACCAGTTCAAGATAAAGGATGCCCGCGTCTCTTTGCCAGGAGCCACCAAGGAATCCGTCAAGGCGATGCCAGAATTCAAGTACGCCGACTAACCGTTTCACCAGATGCCCCTGGCCAGCGTCCAGCCAGGGGCATCTTGCTGGGATGTTGCAACGACGTCCAAAACAGGCTGCTCTTTTTACGCAACACCTGCCTTTACGACATGCCCCATGCGCACTGACAATCAGGCCATGGCATACGCGGATTCCTCAAGTCGAATGAGTCCGAAAAGGATGACAACCATCTGCCCGTTCAGGGGAATGCTTATGACTACCAGCTTGACCAGTACACTGGCCAGAATCCTGCTTATCGCTTCGTTGCTGCTGCTCGGCACGGCATGCCAGCCCCAAAACAGACGGTACGAAACCTCTTTCCGTCAGGAGGGGTACGTTCCAGAATCAACCAGCGTCAGGAGATTTGTCCGAACCGATTCACAACAAGACTATTACGTCGATAGCAGGGGCGGAATGCACCTCGTGACCAGACAGGTGGCGCAACCGATCAGTCCGAACGGCATTCTTTACTATGTTGAAGACGACGATCGACCCTATTCCCTTGATGAGAACCAGAGGCTCTACACTCGGGACCAGTCCGGTCGCATGTATTATATCGAAGACGTAAGGCCTGGGCGGAGCGTTGAATCCCAAGTCATTGTCTACGAAAGGGCGCCCTACAGGGATATGATGCCGGCTTATTCGCAAGAGTCATGCGCCAGCCAGTACGAAAAGTGCATGTCCGGCTGCCAAGGCTTGTCTCGCCGGGAAGCGTATACGTACCAGACATGCGTCAATAATTGCGAGACCATCAGAAGCGGCTGCAGCGGACGCTAGGTCGCGGAGATATTTATCGTAGCCCGCAAATCCTCCGGCTCCCCTGGCCAATGGTCGTTGCCAGCCGCGGCTGGATGCGACGCGGCAGAGGGGACGAAAGGATGGCGGCTGACGCCAAGAGCCGGAGTGAAGGTGGTAGCAGGCGCTCAAGAAAACCGCTTGGCGTGGGTGGCGGAGGCATGGACCTCGTCGGCGATCTGGGCGTTGTCGTCAAGGCCGAGCAGCAGCAGACACTGGTGCTCGACCGGCAAAACGGCAAGCAGCGCCTGATCCAGCAGGCCCACGCCGCAGGAGACCGGCAGCGCCTTCCTGGGGTCGGCCGCCAGCCAGGCGGCGCAAAACGTGCCGGGACTCCCGGACGTCGTCGACTCCTTCCTCGTCGCAGTCGCTGGACTCGGCCCACTCCAGGCCGATGCTGCCCGGAAACGCGTCGCATATGTCACGCGCGTCGTGGCCTGGATGAGCGACGGGGCATTCTTTTCGGCCTCCTCGAAAAGTCCCCGGTACGAACTCGCCAGCCGGACATGCACGCCGTTGGCCGTGGTCATGGTGGGCAGCCTGATGCCAAATCCCTCGGCCTCGCCGCGGGCCATGAGGGCGTGGGCGGCGAGCCGGGCGGCCTCGGTCTTGCCCGCGGCGTTCGTATTCACGAAGAGGCAACGGCTTGGCCCGCTTTCCGATCAGGCCACCGCCCCGGCGTGTGGGCCGGGAGCGGCGTCGGGGCGCATTCCTTCTCGATATGCGGCAGCAGCTCGTGAAGGCCGCGCTCACGTCGCGCCGCCTCGGACAGCGGATTCCACATGGAGCCCAGTCGCCTGGTGTGCACGTTCTCGTGGCTCGTCTGGGGGGAAATGAAACGGCCGGACGACTGGCCGTCGCCCGGCCTCGGGACGTCGGAAGGTCAGAAGATGTTGTTGGTGTTGACCCAGCCATACATGTTGAGGCTCGGCACATGCACCAAGGCCCAGCCTTCGAGGTCGTTGACCAGGATCTCAACCGGGGTTCCGAGCGGCATCTTGGCCAGGACGCCGCAATACAGCCCTTCGCAGTTGCGAAGGGGCAGGTCGGTCATGCTGGCCCGGGCCGTCGCCTGAGGGGTCAACGTCCAGGCCTCGGCCAATATGGCCTGCTGCTGCGAACTCATGACCATGGGCGGGGTCCCCATGGGAGTCCTCGCTGGATTTTGCTGCATGCTTTGCGGCGCCATCTGGGCCTGGGCCACGGCGGTGAAAGCAACGATCAAGGCCGACAAGAGCATAAGGGCAAACATCAGAAAGACGAGGCGGGTATTCATAACAACTCCTTCATGTTGAGCCGCGCCGGCCTGCGGGCGGCAGTGTCGATCCTGCTCCCCGAGGGAGAGGACCCCACGCTATTTTCGTTATACTCCTCAATTCTTGTCCGTCAACGTCTATTGTTCCAATTTCCGACTTCAAACGTATCCGGCAGGCCGGATTTTAAACAACAGTAAGCAATTGTTGATGAAATTGAAGTCGTGGCGAACATATAGGATTTAATCTTTTTATTCCCGCGGGTGATAGTCATGCATCCATGCTGCAAAGCTGTTTCCGCCTTTGGTCGAGGCAAAAGTGTGGCCATGCATTCCCATGAGCCGTTCCATGCCTTGGCATGACGTCCGGTGTATGATTGTCGTTGAGCCCAATCTGCGGGAGGCCATGGCCGCCATCGGGCAGGCGACGTCAAGGGGACGGGCTGTTTTTGCCTGACCCCTTGTCCGTGCGGATGACCGGGCAGGATGACCTGGAGCCGGATTGATAAAAAATCTAAGAAGTTAAGCGAGATGTTGGATGGAAAACAGGATGCGGGGCTCGACGCTGGGGCGAAGAGCGAAAGCTGTCGGCAACAAGGGGGGGGCCGGGGCGGGGAGGCCCGCAACAATTCAGGGGGAGTCAAAAACTGACGCTGACTCCCACCTCGCCGCCGTAGCTGACGGTTTGCGAATCAAAGGCCATGGCCGAGGCCGAGCCCCGCACCATCACCCGTTCGCTGATCTTGTAGGAAGTGCCCACGCAGGCCGTGGCCCAGTCGGATTTCACCGGGGCGGCGGCCATGAAGTAGGCCGGGGCAGTGGTCGAAGTGAGGGCGTCCTTGACCTTGCGGCCCGCCGACGGAGGCCAGATAGTTCTGGATCTGCTGATCGGTGGCCACGTTCGTCAGCGCAGACACGCCGGAAAGAGCGGGGTCGTTGTCGGAAGCGCGCAGCGGCGCGGAAAAGGCCCCGCCGTTGGCGAAGTTGAAACCGCCGCCTCCAATGGGCCTGCCGTTCAGGCCGAACCGCGCCGCCAGCATCGTGGAATTCATCACGCCTGGCCCGACGAACGCACCGCTGGCTCCGGCCGCCACGGCGGCGGCGATTCCGCATCCTGTGTCGCACTGCCTGTCGTATTGTAGCGGAAGTAGCCGCTGTCCAAGGTGCTGTCGCCGAACCCTGCATATTGGTTGAACAATCCGGTCGCGCCGGACGACACGGGCCTGCTGAGGACCGCGATAGAAAGGAATGCGACAGCCAGGGCGAAGCGCTTTATTTTCATGAGGGCGCTGTCCTTGGATCACTGTTTGCGAGTGATCTTGCTTCAGAGCCATCATGCGCCCTGATTTGTAACACGCGCTGACTGGATAAATATAAGAACTATCGTGGCACGGCAAACAGTTATCAGATACGGTCGACTCAAAAGACGGTTCTTTGCGTCATGGATTCGTCTGAAAATCAAGTCTGTTGTTGTCGCCCTGATGCTCCGAATAGAGTCAAATACGACTTTCGGCTTATTGGTGGGAACTCTCGCCAAGTTCAAGTACGTCAGACATCTTTGTTTCTTGGGGCGTCATAAAGTAAATATACAAAAGGAAATTTTAGTAGATTTTTTAGAGTAACGATTTGAGTGAGTAAAAAGTTGCTCGACAAGTTGTGCTTGCTATGCCGAGGACTCGATGCATGTTCCAATACTTGACTTTACTTGAGGTGAATGGAGACTGTCATTGCCAGAACCCATAAAGTAATACTTTTAATCCAAGAAGCAGTATTTCGCTGGCTTGGCCATGCAAGCTTCACGGGTATTTTCAACGTGGCCCGTGCGACAATCGCAAGAGTCTCTGGAGAATCGTTTTTATGCATCATCAGACAGGGGCTGTCGGCAAATGTCGTCCAACATAAAAAATTATTTAGTAAATTCAATATGTAGGAGTGCGCGGAATGGCCGTCCAGGCAGACGGCCGGGGGGGGGGGGCCGCGGGCGCACCGGAAGGGATTTCAAGGGGACAGACGGAGTCGGCTGCCCCATTCTTTTTTTGCCTGTGGACAGCGGGGGGCGACATGTCGGCCGGGCCGACGAAAAAGCGGGGGAGCGACCTGCGAGAATGACGCACGGTCACCGCTCGTCGGGCAGGGGCCCGGTATGCGGCACCGCGTGGCGAGAGGATGGAGAGGACAAAAGGAGCGCGGATTCGCACCGCGCTCCTTTTGCCGAGGAAACCGGCGTCGAAACGGCGTTTACTTTTTAAGGTGCAGATGCACGCCCATGCCGCCGGTGAAGCAGTCCGGCGTGCACAGGATGCGCGGGTTGGCCCCCACGTGGCGCTTGGCCCGGGCCATGGCCTCCTCGAAGGTGGCGGTGGGGGTGAAGCCCATGCCGCGGGCGAAGCGCGGCTGCTTGGCCCCGGCCACGTACACGGCGCTGGTGCGCAGGGCGGGCACGCTGCCGCCGCTGATCATCGACATGGCGTGGTAGGGGTGGTAGGTGTTGTAATTGGAGTACTTGTAGCAGTACTCGGGGTGGGCGGCCAGGGCGTCGGCGTCCTGGGAGGCCAGGAATTCCGCCGGGGTGCAATACTTCTGCAGGGCCTCGTAGGTCTCCTCGTAGGACGGGAACCAGTTGGCGTTGAACCAGCCGTCGCACACCGACACGGCGATGATGACGCCGCCCTCGCGGAAGGCCCCCCAGCAGCGCGAGAGCTGGCCGCCGATGGCCAGGCTCATGAGGATGGGGTTGGTGCCCATGCCCGGGCCGTAGTGGAAGTTGCGGGGCACGCCCATGATGAGCACGTCGGCCGGCTCGGCCATGTCGATGGCGTAGTTGGTGCGTTTTTCCGCCAGGGGCCAGGTGGCCTTTTCGATTTCGCCCAGAAGGCCGGCCTGCACGTCCAGGACCTGCGCCCTTTTGCCGATGACCGCGTCCACGCCGAAGATCTTCTTGCCGATGCCTTTCTCAATGGCCTCGCCGATGGAGCGGAACTGGTGGCGCTGATGGGAATGGGGGGAGGCCCCAAGCCAGTCGTCGCGGTGCATGGTCTTGGGGCAGTGGTGGGAACTGATGCAGCGCCAGGTGGTGTGGCCGGTGACGAGCATCTTGTAGCCGCCGGAAAAGCCGCCGTAGGGGTTGCCGGCGCAGTGCCCGACCACGATGGGGAGATCCGCCTCGGCCAGAAGCCGGCTCACCTGCACGATGTTGCCCATGGCGTCGCGGCCGAGGTCCACGATGTCCGGGGATTCGGCGTCGTGGTTGAGGAGCCTGTCCGGCCAGAACATGTCCACGATCTTCTTGCCGAGGTACCAGTTCCACTCCTCGAGGGTGTTGTGCCGGTGCAGGCCCGGGGCGCACAGCAGGGTGATGTCCTCCAGGCGCACGCCGGCGGCGAGCAGTTCCTCGACGATGATGGGGATGGCCACCTTGCGGTGGCACTGCGGCCCGGCTCCGCCCTTGACGCGGTCGGGGAAGCCGATGACCACCTTCTGGCCGGGCTTGGCCAGCTCGCGCAGGGGCGGCGTGCCCAGGGGGTTGGCCAGGGCCCGTCGCGTGGCCGCGGCCGGGTCCACGGCGGGGGGATCGGTGTCCACTTCGGCCAGACGCAGCACGGTCGCGCCGTCCGGCAGTTCCACACGCATTTTCGTATCGCCGTAGTCCAACAAAACGTCTTGCATGACCAGTCACCTTGGTTTGCGTTGTCCGGCAAGAAGCCTGCCGATGCCAAAGCGGCGCGCAGGGGCCTGCGCTACCACCACTTGATTTTTTCCGTCACGTAGTTGCGGATGGCCACGAAGTCGGGATCGTCGAAACGCCGCGGCCGCGGCAGGTCGACCACCACCTCCTCCTTGACGGTCGTGGGCTTGGTGGAAAGGATGAGGATGCGCTGGGCCATGTACACGGCCTCTTCGATGTTGTGGGTGATGAAGACCACGGTGGTGCCCAGCTCCTGCCAGAGGCGGATGACCTCGTCCTCCAGGAAGAAGCGCAGCTTGACGTCCATCTGCCCGTAGGGCTCGTCCATGAGCAGCAGGTCCGGGTGCATGGCGAAGGCCCGGCCGATGATGATGCGCTGCTCGGAGCTCACGGAGAGCTGGTGGGGGTAGCGGTCGCGCAGGTCCTGGAGGCCGAGCATCTTGATGATCATCTCCACGCGCTCGTCGATGACGTCCTTGGCCAGCTTCTTGATCTCCAGGCCGAAGCGCAGGTTTTTTTCCACCGTGAGCCAGGGGAAGGCCGAGGGCTCCTGGAACACGAAGGCCAGGTTGTGCTTTTTCGGGTCGGCGGACTCGCCGTCGATGAAAAGGTCCCCGCGCGTGGGGCTGTAGATGCGGGTGAGCAGGTTCAGGAAGGTGGTCTTGCCGCAGCCCGTGGGGCCGACCACGCAGACGAACTCCCCCCGCTTGATGTTGAAGGAGATGTCGTCCAGGACGTGCAGGCGGCCGAAGTACTTGGTCAGGTTCCTGACTTCGACCTTGATGTCGCTGTCGGGGGTGCTCATGCGGCGCTCCATGGAAGACGACGCGCCTTGGCGCGCCTGATCGTTATGGCGAAGGTCTGTCCGGGGCATGGCGTTCTCGCCTCCCTAGATCGCCAGATCCATGTTGTCGGCGATCTTCTTGCGGATGGCCAAAAAGTCCGGGTCCGTCATGTGGCGCGGGCGCGGCAGGCCGATCTCGTAGATCTCCTTGATGTGGGCCGGCCCGTTGGAGAGCAGCACGATGCGGTCGCCGAGGTAGACGGCTTCCTCGATGTTGTTGGTCACGAAGAGCACGGTGCGCTTTTCCTGCTGCCAGATGCGCTGGATCTCGTCCTCCATGGCGTAGCGCGTCTGGGCGTCGAGCTGGCCGAAGGGCTCGTCCATGAGCAGGATCTCCGGATTGCCGGTGTAGGCGCGGGCGATGCCCACGCGCTGCTTCATGCCGCCCGAGAGCTCGAACGGGTAGCTCTTCTCGAAGCCCTGCAGGCCGACCAGGTCGATGTACTTCTGGGCTTCGGCGCGCCAGACGGCCTTGTCCGTGCCGGCGATCTGCGGGCCGAAGGCCACGTTGTCGAGGACGGTCTTCCAGGGCATGAGCGCCAGCTTCTGGAAGACCATGGCGATGCGGGGGTCGCTGCCCTCGATGCGGCAGGCGTCGAGAAAGACCCCGCCGTCGATGGGGCGTTCCAGGCCGCCGACGATGTTGAGCAGCACGCTCTTGCCGCACTGTCCGGGGCCCAGGATGACGAGGAACTCGTTGTCGAAGACGTCGAGGCTGACGTCCACCACGGCGTCGCGCACCGCGTTGCCGACCACGTAGCTCTGGCAGATGTGGCGCAGGCTCAGTTTGACTGTTTTCGCGTCCATGGGCACAGCAGCAGCTCCGTAAGTTGGGTGATGATCGCGAGCAGGGCTCCGACCAGACCGATGAAGATCATGGAGAGCAGCACCAGCGGCATGTCCAGGGAGTCCATGCCCCGGATGATGAGAAAGCCCACGCCGGATTTGCCGCCGAGCATCTCGGCCGCGAGCACCACCATCCAGGCCGCGCTGGTGGAGGTGCGGATGCCGGCGAAGATGGCGTCCAGGGCCGAGGGAATGGCGATCTTGAAGAGTTTCTGGCGGGCGTTGGCGTTGAACATGGTGCCCACGTCCAGGTAGATCTTCTGGACGAAGCGCATGCCGGCGTGGGTGTTGACCACGATGGCCGGGATGGAGCCGATGAAGACCAGCAGGATCTTGGGGAATTCCCCCAGCCCGAACCAGATGGTGATCAGCGGGATCCAGGCCAGGGGCGGCACCGAGCGGAAGGCGGTGAAAAGCGGCGTGAGCAGGGAGTCGCTTTTCCTGTACCAGCCGGTCAGGATGCCGAAGGCGATGCCGAACAGCCAGGCGCAGATCAGGGCGATGCACACCCGTTGCAGGCTGGCCCAGACGTGGCCGAAGATCGTGAGCCCCTTGATGGGGTGCCGCATGATCAGGAGGAACCGGTCCCAGGTGGCCCCGGGCGAGGGGAACCGGGCGTTCTCGCCCTGGGAGACGTACACCCAAAGCGCCAGCAAAAGCCCCAGGGACAGGAAGGGGAGCACCCTGTGGATGCGCTTCCACAGGAGCTCGCGGCGTTCCATGTCGCTCATCACGATTGGCTGGTTCATTGCTTCTTCCACCCCAGGACCCTGTTTTCCACGACGTTGAGCAGCGCCACGAACAGGGTGCCGATGACGCCGATGACCGCGATGCCGAGGATGACGATGTCCGCCCGGGCGAACTGGCGGCCCATGATGATCATGTAGCCAAGGCCGCTGTCCGCCGCGAGCATCTCCGCCGCGACCAGGGTCGCCCAGGAGTTGCCGAGCGCCACGCGGATGCCGGCGAAGACCATGGTCATGGCCGACGGGCAGCCCACCTTCCAGAAGATGGTGAAGTTGGACGCGCCGCAGGTCTTGGCCACGTTGATAAGCACGGGGTTCGTCTGGCGGATGCCGGTGTAGGCGTTGATCAGGCACGGCACGAAGGCGGCGAAGAACACGATGAAGGCCTTGGCCTTGAGGTCGATGCCGAGCCAGACGATGGTCAGGGGAATCCAGGACACGGGCGGGATGGGCCGGATGATCTCGAAGACCGGGCGCATGAAGCTGTCGAAGGCCCGGTACCAGCCCATGAGCAGCCCCAGGGGGATGCCGATGACGATGGCCAGGCCGAACCCCGTGAGGGCGACGGTCAGGCTCGACAGGATGTTGACCCCAAGCACCGCGCCGTCGGGGCTCGGATCGACCAGCTTGACGAAGAACAGGCCGACGATCTCGAGGGGCGAGGCCAGGAAGCGTTCCGAGAGCAGCCCGGAGGCGGCAATGGCCTGCCAGAGGAGCAGGAAGCCCAGGATGCCGAGGACGGACAGCGCGGTCGCCGTGCGTTTGTCCCGTTTCTTCTGGCGCTTCACCAGGGCGACGCGTTCGGCTTCGCTGAGCCGTGCCGTGGACGGTGGTTGTGTCATGGCCGTATTGCCCCCTGCGCCTCTCCCGCGCCTAGTCGCGGGAGAGGCCGGATGGTTGGGTGGACGCGTGGTCGCCGGGCGACCCTTCGGCGGCGGGGACGCGCGATGCGCCCCCTGCCGGGCCCTTCGCGGCTACTGCGCGGCGAGCCCCTGCGCCTGCATCACCTGCTTGGCCGCCTCGGCGATGGCCGGGTCGATCAGGTGGTTCTTGATGATCTTCTCCTTGTCCTCCCCGGAGTACTTGTTCTGGGAGATGAAGAAGTCCATGCCGGCGAAGATCTCGCGCTCGGCCTGGGTGAGGGGGACGCCCTTGTAGGGGCCGCTCTCGTCCGTGGTGGCCACGGTCATGATGTCGATGGACTTTTTGAGCGGCGGCCCGGCGAACCACTCCATGACGCGCTGGGCGATGCTCGGCGTGCAGGCGATGCCCTCGTCCTGGCAGCTTTCCAGGAAGTGCTGGGCGGCTTTTTTGAGGTTGGCGTCGTTGGCCTTGATCCACTGGCAGGTGAGGTGGAAGACGAGGTAGGCGGTGGTGAGCAGTTCCTTCTTCTCTTTCAGGGACGTCTGGGTGGCCAGGGTGCCGCAGGGGGCCACCACATCGAGGTTGCGGCCGTCGGCGATGCGCACGAAGCCCTTGTCGTCGGCGGTGAAGGCGATGGCGTTCCACACGGCCAGGCCGTCGCCCTGCTTGCCCATGAAGCCGGTCAGGGCGCTGGCCACGTCCATGTTGATGGATTTGACGTCCTTAAGCCCCAGGCCGACGTTTTTGAGCGCCGCCACCAGGGTGGCCTGGGCGGTGGTGCCCAGGGGATAGAGCCAGGTCGTGCCCTTCCAGTTGTCCGGGTTCTTCATGTCCTTGGACAGGGGGCTGCCCGGGCGCACGAAAAGCGCCAGGTTCTTTTCGTAGTCCGAGATGCCGATGACCCGGATGTCGTAGCCGACCATGCCGGCCAAAAGGCCGCCCAGGCCGCAGCCGGCGATGTCCCAGTTGGCGTTGGCCTCCATCATGGCCGGGCCGTTGGTGAAGGTCTCGTACTTGAGCTCGATGTTGAGCTCCTTGAAGAAGCCTTCCTTGTCGGCGATGTAGAAGGGGATGGACAAGGGCGAACCGGCGAAGAAGCCAACCCGCAGCACCTGCTTTTTGGCGAAGGGCTTGAGGCCGAAGGTGGTTTTGGCGCCTTCCGCCGCGGGGTCGGCGGCAAAGGCGCCGGCGCAGGCCCAGGTCAGCGTCAGCATGCCGCACAGAACCATGGTCAGGAAACGGTGTGTTCTTGTCATCGTTGCCTCCTTCTTCGGGTTCGCTCGTCGTGATGGCGCGCCGACAGGCCCCGCGTCCGGGGATGCGCCGTTCGTTGCCATTGCCAGACGTCGCCCGCTGCGGCGGGCCGTTTATCCGTCGCTTCCGGGGGCCATGGCCCCGCTCATGGCGTTGCCCTCGCAGTCCCTGGGGGCGGGCACGCCGAGGATGGCGGCCAGGGTCGGGGCGATGTCGATGATGTTGGCCGGGATGTCGCGCTCGCCCGGGGCCACGCCCGGGCCGTGGGCGACGAGCAGGCAGTGCATGTCCGGCTCGTGGGGCAGGGCGGTGTGCACGCCCGTGAAATGGCGGCCGAGCACGGCCGGCTCGAACATCTCCGGGCTTTCCACGATGCGCTCGGTGCCGTCGCGGTACTTTACCGCCGCCCGGTAGACGAAGGGGCAGTTCATGTAGCGGCGGCGGATGGCGAAGAGCACGTCGCCCACGCGCTCGAAGCCCTTGCGCTCGTAGACGCCGAACTGGGAGGCCAGCTGGCGCGGCAGGGCGACCTCCACCACGCGCTCGCCGGTGTCCGGGTCGCGCCAGGCGAGCAGGGCGTCGATGATCTCGTTTTGCACCTTCTCGTAATCCGCCGGATCGACCGAGCCATGGGGATCGCGGCCGCGCAGGTTGACGAAGAGGTGGGCGTGGCAGGGCTCCAGGGGGAAGCACTTGGTCCTGCTCCAGTCCACGACCATCTCCCCGGTGGCGGGGTCGATCTCGTAGGCGAGCAGTCCCGCCTCCTTGAGGAACTTCTTCATGTAGGGGCTCGAGGCCAGGGCGGAGAAGCCGTGGTCCGAGACCAGGACCACCAGGGTCTCGTCGAGGTCCACGTCCTTGAGGATGCGGCCCACGGCGTCGTCCACCTGGGCGTAGCCCTGGCGTAGGACATCGGTCCAATACTCCAGGCGCTCGGGGTCGTAGTGGGGCGAGGTGGGGTCCAGGGCCCCGTACATGACGTGCTGCAGGTGGTCCACGGTGCCGACCCAGGCGTAGACGGAGTCGATGTCGGCGCGCCCGAGGGCGTACTTCGTGGCCCCGGCCCACCAGTCGGCCAGCTGGCGCAGCTGGTCCATGTAGGTGGGCAGCTCCACCCAGCCGTCCATGAACGACCAGGGGTCGTCCACCTCGATGTAGGGGCCGGCCATGGCCTCGACCTCGGGCGTGATGGACGGGGGCAGGGTGTAGGCCTCGGCGCTGTTGACGGCGCTGGCGTACAGGCGAAAGGCTTTGGCGTCCGGGTCCAGGGCGGCCAGGTGGAGGCGGAAGCGGCCCCGGCGGGGCTTGCCGTCCTTGTCCGTGAAATCCTCTTCGATCCAGCCGCTCCAGCCGCCCGGGGACAGCACGGCCACGGCCGCGGCCGCGTCCTTGGCCGGGGCGATGGTGGCCGTGTCGTAGCCGCCGGTCGCGCCGGCCGTGAGGGCGACCTGGTAGCGCGGCCCGTTGGCGTAGACCGGGGGCACGTCGATGGCGAATTCCAGGGGGGGCAGGGCGCTCGGGGGAAGGTTCGTCCAGCCCGCCGCCGGCGCGGGCGCGACCTGCACGGCCCGGCCGGGCACCTGGTCGCAGGGGAGCTTTTCCGTGGAGAACACGGCGCTGCCGGCCACGTCCCAAAGCGGCATGTAGAAATAGCGGAAGGGAGGGTTCAGCGAGGCGGCGATCTGGATGCCGTGCTCCTCGGCCAGGTTCATGGGCCAGGTGACGGGCCAGTTGACCAGGGCCACCCGGCGGCCCACGGCGTTCTCGCTTTCCCAGAGGGTCTCGGCCAGGAGCAGGCGCTTGTCGAAGGAGGTCTGCCAGGAGTCGAGGGCCTCGCCGGGCATGCGAACCATGAGGCTCGGGATGCCGCAGGTGCCGGGGCCGGCCCCGGTGACGATGGCGCACCAGGCCGCCGCGGTGAGCGGCGGAAAGGTGGGGATGACGCGCGTGCTGAAGCCGCCTTGCATGAGGCGCGCGATGTTGGGCAGGCTTCCTTCCTTGGCGAACCGCTTGACGTAATCGGGCAGGGCGGCGTCGACGCCGAGCATGAGGAGTTTTTTCGCCCGGGCCATGCTAGTGTCCTCCCTTCCAGAGGTTGCCCATGCATTTCCACATGACGGAGGTGTCCTCGCCGCCGAAGCCCTGGGCGCAGGAGGTCCGGTTGAGGAAGTCCACGGCGCGGCCGAGAAGCGGCGGCGCTCCGGCCCCTTCGGCCATCTCCACGCCCAGGCGGACGTCCTTGGCCAAAAGGGCCACGGTGAAGGTGGGGTCGTCGTAGCGCTCGTCGCTCACGCGCTGGCCGAGTTCGCGGAAGAGGTTGCTGACGGTGCCGGCCTGGCTGGCGGTGATGACGTCGTAGAGCCGGTTCGGGGCGACGCCGACCTTCTCGGCCACGGCCATCATCTCGGCGGTCATGGCGTTGATGGCGCCGAACATCATCTGGTTGAGGAGCTTGACCTTGTGGCCGGCGCCGCTGTCGCCCATGTGCACGACGTGGGCGGCGACGAGGCGAAGCAGCGGCTCGACCCGGGCGCAGGCCTCGGCGTCGCCGCCCACGGGTAGGGCCCATTTGCCGATGGTGGCGGGGCGGCCGAGCACCGGGGCGTCCAGGTAGGCCACCTCCCACTCCAGGGCGGCCTCGGCCATGGCCCGGGTGGTTTCCGGGGCGCTCGTGCACATGTCGACGATCACGGTTCCGGGCGCGGCCGCTTCCAGCAGGCCGCCCGTGCCGAGCACGCAGGCGGCGATCTCCGCCGGCCCCGGCAGGAACAGGATGATGCAGCCGCTGGCCCGGGCCAGGGCCTCCAGGCTCTCGTGCATGGTCACGCCGAGTGCCGCGGCCTTGGCCACGCAGGGGGCGAAGGCGTCGTAGCCGTGGACGGCCAGGCCGTGTTCCAGGAAGGTCGCGGCGACAGCGCGCCCCATGACTCCGGTGCCGACAATGCCTACGGTTTTCATAGCGATCCTCTGTGCTCCATCGTCGCCGGCGAACGTGCCGGCCCTGCGCCCGACGCCCCGCCTTCCCCACGGCGCGCCGGACTATGCCTGGCTGCAGGACTTGCGCAGCATCAGCTGGGTATCCAGACACAACCTCCGTGGCACGCCGTCGCCGGATTCGATCATGTCCATGAGCAGGCTCACGGCGAGATGGCCGATATCCCAGCTCGGGACGCGCACCGTGGTCAGGGGAGGGGACGTGTAGTTGGTGAATTCGATGTCGTCGAAGCCCATGAGGGAAATGTCCTCGGGCACTCGCAAGCCGCGCTCCCGGACGGCGGCCATGGCGCCGATGGCCATGAAGTCGCTGGCGGCGAACACGGCCGTGGGGGGCTTGGGCAGGCGCAGCAGGCGGGACATGGCCTCCTTGCCGTTGAGCATGGTGGGATGGCGCTCGATGACAAGCGCGGGATCGCAGGGGATGCCGCGCGCCTCCAGGGCCGCCGCGTAGCCGTCGTAGCGCCGCCTGGCCCGCAGGATGCCCGAGCGCGGGCCGACGATGAGGCCGACGCGGCGGTGTCCGAGTTCCAGCAGGTAGTCGGTGGCCTCGAAGGCGGCCTGGTAGTTGTCGATGCCCACGTAGCTCAAGGGGACGGTTTCGGGCAGGATTTCCCAGGCGACCAGGCAATGCAGGCCCTTTTCGGCCATGGACAGGATGAGCTCCTCGTTGGCCTGGCAGTAGCCGGTGAGGATGACGCCGGCCATGCGGCGCTCCAGGCATTTGTGCAGCAGCACGGCTTCGATTTCAGGATCGTAGCGGGTGTTGCTGACCATGACGGGGAAGCCGCGTTCGTAGGCGTATTCCTCGATGGCCCCCACGGTGCTGGCGAAGACGGTGCCGCCGGTGGTGGGGATGAACACGCCGATGACCGAGGATTTCCGCCGGGAGAGGTCGGCGGCGGCGGCGTTGTAAATGTAGTTGTTTTCGCGGATGATGCGTTCGATGTTCTCCCGGGTCGCCTTGCTGACGAGGTGGGGGGAGTGCAGTGCCCGGGAGACGGTGGCCGGCGAGACTCCTGCCATCTGGGCGACGTCCTGGATGGTGATCTGCGCCATGTGACTCCCTGTGCCTCGTTGTCGGCATGGGCTGGCCGGCGCGTGTGCGGCGGCGTATTTCCCATGCGGCCTTGCTGACGTTGCCGGAAGAACGCATTGAATGAAACCGATTTCATCCAGCCCGGACGAATTGTCAAGAAAAAGCACGCAAACACCTGAGTTCATACGAAATTTATAAAAGTATCTCTTTCATGTCACGTTTTCTTTTGGTAATCATGTTTTAGACATGCCTGTTGCACAAATAATGGTGAAATGCCTTTCCGGTCGGCCGGCGACCGGCCAACTGCGCCTGGCGGGGCGAGCATGGCCGAGAGACCGGCATCCGGGGGATGCGGGCCCTTGACAGGGGCCGGCCGTTGCGGAATGAAAGCGATTGCAGTGACGGTCGGAGCAATGACGGCTCCGGGAAATGCCAGCCAGGAGGCGGACCATGTGGCTTTTGGCGGCGACCGTGCTGGTCGTCGGCGTGCTGACCGGCCTGACCGGCGTGGGCGGCATCCTGGTCATCCCCGTCCTGCGGAGCGCCGCCGGGCTTTCCGTGCAGGCCGCCATGGCGACCGCCTTGTGCAGTTTCTTCTTCGTGGGGGCCGTGGCGGTCTGGCTGCAGCAGCGGCGTCAGGCCATAGACTGGGCTCCGGCCCTGCCCCTGGCCGCGAGCGCCGCCGTGGCCAGCCCGCTCGGGGCCGTGGCCAACGCCTACGCCCCGGTCGCCCTGTTGCAGCTGGTGCTGTCGCTGTTGATCGTCTTTGCCGGGACTTCGGCGCTTTTTCCGCCCAAGGCCGGCGCGCTGCTTCGGTTTGACCCGGCGAGCAGGCGGCACAAGGCGATCATGGTCGGCATCGGCTCGGTGGTGGGTTTCTTCTCGGGGCTGACCGGCGCGGGCGGCCCGGTCCTGTCGATCCCCATCATGGTGGCCCTGGGCTTTCCCCCCCTGCTTTCCATCGCCGCCGGCCAGGTGTTGCAGGTGGCCGTCGCGGCCTGCGGCACACTTGGCAACCTGTTCTACGGCGTGGTCGATTTCCCCGTGGTCGCCTGGATCACGGTGGTGCAGATCCTCGGGCTCGTCGTCGGCATCCGCCTGTTCCCCCTGGTGTCGCCCCAGCGCCTGCGCCGCCTGGTCGCCTCCATCTGCCTGCTCGTGGGGGCGTATGGTTGCTTGCGCGCGCTCCTCTCATCGTAGCACGGTCGCGCCAGGCCGCCAGGCGCGCGGGTGCGGATGGCCCTGAGATGGTGCCGGCAGGTGGGACAGGTTGACGGCGCGGTTGGCAACCTGTCGAAAAAGGCCGTGAGCTGCCCGAAAACGCGAAATCGCCCTCGCGATTGCCCTGGCAAGAGAAGATTGCCGCGCCGGAGCTTTTCCGCGGCATGTCGTCCGTGGGTTATTTGGTCTGGAAAAATTGTTGGCGCGCCGCGTCGCTGTCCGGTATCGGCATGACGCCGGTCTTGCGCGCCGTTTCATACGCCGCCGCCAACTCCTTCTCGCCGACCGAGGCCGCCTCCTCGAAAGTGGAATCCTCAAGCATGGTGGTTTCGAGATACAATTGCCGCTTGCCAGCGGGGTCGAGCGAGACGCCGACGAGCATGTGCCCGGGCAACAGGACCAGCGACGTTTCCAGGCCGATCTTGGCGAATACTGAGGCAAGCAGGCAACTCCCCTCCACGCAGTTGGCCTGCCGGCCTCCCAGGGCCTCGCTGATGAAGCGCACGTTTTGCACCCAGACGCCGTTGGGCTCCACCGACGGCGTGGGCAGATGCGAATAGCGTATGCCGCGCCGTCGCGCCGAGGTCGGCCATGAATGCGCCAACGCCTCCGGGTCGGAGGCTCCCATGTTCGGCGTTGCGGCGAAGCGGTTTCCTGGCCGGTCCGTCGCCCCTCGTCGTAACCATCGCGCAGTCTGCCCTTCTGTCGCGCCCATGCGGCGCGACCCACGCTCCCCCTCCCTGCAGCGGCTCCAGCATGCCGCGCCGCATCGGCGCAGGGCCGTGTCCCTTGCATGTCGCGCGACAGGCGTTTTCCTGGGTCGCCGACGCATCGACGCCATTTTCCCAAGGAGAATCACCGTATGAGACGAGGCATTTCGACGATGTGCATTCTGGCCCTGACCCGGAAGAGGCCCGGTTCGGTCGGACAGGTTGGCGGCGAGGTTTAGCTATGGTCCCGGTGGACGCCCATGCCGCCTTGAAGGCCGTTTGGGAGAGGGGCCGAAAACGGTGTAAACCCCCCTGTTGACGTTTCAGCAGAAGTAGTCCTTCAACCTGTCCTGGAAGGAGACCGAAAGCTGGGCCATGATCTCCGACCGGTTCCTCGTTCTCACGGTCCATCGCTTCGAGGCCTTGGTGACTGCGAGATGGAGCGCCTTGAACAGGGCGATATCGGTCGGAAAGACGCTTTTGCCCTTCATGGTCTTTCTCGCCCGGCTGTTGCGGCTCTCAATGGAATTGGTGGCGTCGATCAGCCGTCTCAGAACATCAGGATACTTGAAGAGAGTGGCCAGTCGTCCCTCTTTCGCTTCCTGGACATGATCACATGCGGGTATTTCCTGCCCCCACGTTTCCTCGAATTGGGCCAGAGCCATGAGGCCTGCGTCCTCCGTGGGAGCCGTGTAGATCGAGCGCAGGCAAATGCAACCTCCTTGCGTTCCTCCAGGTCGATGCCCGCCACCAGGGAGGCGGCCACGTTCTTGACCCGGCCATCCCGTCGGAACTCGAGGAACAGCGCGTCCATGAACACGATGGCGTACACCGGCTCCTACGGCCGGTTCGGCCATTCCTTGGCCTTGTCGATGACGGCGTCGGTGATCCGACTGACCGTCTCGGGCGAAATGTCGTGGTTGTAGATTCCCTTGGCCTCGTGCTGGTTATCAGCGATGCTCATCCCCTTGGCATACATGGAAAGGATGCGCTTCTCGAAGCCGGTCATCCCGGCTCCCGGAGCCGTCTCGACCACGCCCTTGATCATCGAACGGAGAACGCCATTGAGGTCCTCCTGGCTGGTGATCTCTCCCCCGAGCATCATCCTGGCAAGCTTGTCACGGTTGAGCAGCACGAAAAGCTGCCGGGACTTTCGCCCATTAGCGGATGCTTACACGGATTTGGTTACAGACTCTGCCAGCTATGTCTCGTATACATCCCCTTTCGGCAGGCGTTGGTGGCAGTATCCCGGAGTTTCCCCCTATTTCTGGAATACAATTGATGTCATCCTGGATCGAGCCGGCGATACGGATAGCCCTCATGTGCTCTTCAATCCATGCTGGTCGTTCCATCGTCAGTCTGCTAGTAAGTCCGAGGGCAATAAAGAAAATTGTGTTAGTCTGGAGAGCATTTTTCGAAACATCGTTTATGTGACGCCATGGTAAAGTTTTGGAAGCTATACCTCGTTATATTGTAATTGAATGTCACGAATCACGACTCCCAGGATGCGATTGTCTGTTGAACATGGATCGATCTCCGAGGGAATGAAAGTTGAGTCGCAGGACAACTCGAAGGTTGTCGTCTCACCATCTCGTGTTATTCCTTCCAAAGGAATGCTTAGAGAGTATTCTCCGTTTCCAGAGAAATTGTAATTTGCCAACAGCCTTCCATTGCTGTGAATAGTTATTGCTAGCGGCATGTCGATAGGGCGCGCGTGCATAATAGAAAAGTGAATGGTATTGAAGTGACATTTCTTTTTTACGACTATGATGCAGCGCGTGCTTGTCCAGCCGTCGTTCGTTACATCGACAGTCAGAAAATCAGAGTTCAATGCCAGGCGGCGATCTTTCCGAAGGATGCTCTTGATGGCGGCTCTTTCTTTTTTGTCATAATAGCGCATGGCTTTTTTGATTAAGCCGAGTGCCTTTTGTTTTGTATAGAATTCTCTTGTTTGTTTTTGTTTTTCAAGTGTTTCTTCAATATAAGAAACTATCCAATCCACTGGAGTGTTTGAGAAGTGACGGTTCACAACCGCCATGCTTTCTAAAAAAACAAGTTCTCGCTGGGCAACAGTCTTGCAGTCGTCATGCAGACGGGAGAGCGCCAAACATTTCGGCATGTAGCCTATGCGGTCGGGAAAGGTTTTGAAGGCACGGATCCAATAATCATAGTCCATAGCTGTGACGAGACTGGGGTCCAGCAAACCTATCTCTTGGATGATGTCGGAACGAAAAAAAACAGCCGGCTGACAGAGGAAGCATCCATTGCGCAGGGCATATGCTTCCCCGGGCGGGCGGACTGGGTAGGCTCCGAGCGCCAAGCCTGCTTCATTGATCCACATCGCATCGCCGTAGACCATGATGTGGTCAGGATTCGTCGAAAAATAGGCAACAATTTGCGATATGGCACCAGGCAATAAGATGTCATCCGAATTCAACCAACACAGGATGGACCCCTTGGCCGTGCAAAAACCTTGATTTATCGCCATGGCCTGCCCGCCATCCGGCTGAGATGTCCAGCGAAATATTTTGGGCCATGGAGCTTCTGTGTGCGATAGAATTTCTATGGATTGATCGGTTGAGCCGCCATCCATGACAATATGCTCTATCAAGCTATAGTTTTGGCTTAGTACGCTTTCTATAGTTTGGTCTATATATTCGCCTTGGTTAAATGAAGGCGTGACAACTGAAACAAGTGGTCTGTTAGGAATAAGTGTCAGCATTTTCATTCAAGTATTACTTTTTCAAACGGCCATATAGTAGATAGAGTTATTTTCAAACGACAGACGATTCGTACGCCGTTCTCTGCCTCAAGTTCAGTCTTGCCTGTCAGACTTTATTTGAACGGTTTCATCCCCGCCTGCTCACACAACGATCTCCCGTTGTCCAGTCAATCTCGAGCACCGTGACGTTCGCCATGTTCCCATGTGCTATCCGGCATAGCATTATAGATGCTTTCGTAAGTCAATGGCGCCAGCTGTTGCCGTGCAGTCGAGCGCGGATCGGCATCGATTTGAGGCCCGATATGTCGCTCGATAGATACAAATAATTTATCCCGTGTCGTCCGAAATCATTTGCTTGGCAAGACGGCGAGCCTCGACAAGGCCCGTCGGATAATGTTCTTCAAAGATCGTGTCTTCAAAAAGGCCTGCCAGCGCTATGGAATTTGCTCTCTGATTGTTTGGGACGGGCCGTCGGTGTCGTATCGCACCATGAGTGAACCGTGGCGAGCTGAAATCCTGTCGCATTCGTCTTGTCCTGGAAGCTGGAATGGATTTGAATTGATGACGCTCGGCCAAGTCGCTGTGTTTGCTTTCTACATGTGCTTCATCGACGACAGAGTTGGTTGGAGTTTTGACGAGTGTAAATAAGTCTCAGTATTTATAATAAACTTCAATGCCGCGCAAGTGGGATTCGCAAGGCCCAATTCGATGATTTGGTGCGGCAGAATTCTCCGCGGGCAAATGACGGGAGAGGGTCTCGCCTGGAAGGTGACCGTCAAGGATACGAACCTGTATTCTCGGATTTTGGGAATGAACGAATCGCGGCCTGTCGTGATGCTCCACTGGACGTGGCGAACGGTCGAGGGGATGTCCCTGTCGACCATTGCGCTGGCGTCCGATGGCGCTGCCCGTGCCGCGGTCGCGAACCGGCTTGCCGGGCCCATGTCGAGCCCGGGGGGGCGTCGCTCGACGCCTGCCCGTTCAAGACCTTCCTCCATGCCGGGTTGTTCGCATGGAGTGTCCGCAGCGCGCATGCTTCCGGTCGATGCGACCTGGCCGAGCCCATGGACGCTTGGTCCCCAGGTGTTGCCGAGTGCTCCGCCGTGGCCGGTCCCTCTTGAAGGGCCAGCGCAGAAGTGCGTTCCTCTGTGGCCCGAACATCTTCGAGCGCAAAACTGCGGGGTGGTCCCATGACCAGGCGTAGGGAAACAGCGTCGGCCGGGGAGCCCTCCATGACAGGCTCGATCCGCTGCCGGGCAAACTAGCCGGCCTGCGGGCCCAGGACTCGGGGAACGCCCCCCCCCGGCGACGGGCCGCGCTACTTGATCGGGGAAAACGAAGCGGCGCGCAGTATCTTGTTCTCCTGCTTCTCCAGCAGGGGCATGACCCTGGGCAGGAACTCGGCCTGCCATGTCGGGTCGGCGTAGAGGGCCGCCCGTTTTCGCGTGCGGTCGTCCAGGCTTTCGTAGGCCCAGATGTGCGTCACCTGGTTCAATGCCCCGATCTCCGTGTACCAGAACCCGACGAGCCTGGCGTACCGGGAAAGGATGGGCAGGCCGGTAGATTCGAAGACGTCGAGGTACTGCTGCAATACGCCAGGGCGCAAAGTGTAGGTCCGCATTTCGAAATACATGATGCCGACTCCTCGTATCGCGTTTGGCTTGAACCGTCCGATCGGCGCATTCCCTTGCCAAGCCTTGGGCCGCGACCCGCCAGGACGCGCCAGGCCGGGCTACAGCGTCTTGGCGAGCATCTCCATGTGGCTGGCCGACAGGCCGAGCTGGTTGGGATGGCGCAGGATCTTGGGAAAGAGCTCCTCGCGCAGCCATTTGTGGGCCGGATCGTTCTGGAAGCACTCGTGCCACCACAGGGAGATCTTCACCTTGGACGCCTCGAAGGGCAGGGGCAGGGCGACGAGACTGTCCTCGTTGCGGCTGTTGCGGACCACGTGCCAGGGGATGACCGCGATCAGGTCGGTCTGGCGCACCACGCCGAAGGCCGCGCCGTAGGAATTGACCGTCAGCTTGACCGTGCGCTTGAACCCCATCTCGCGAAGGGGCTTGTCCACGATCTCGTTCCAGCCGCCTCCGGTCACGACCACCACCTGCGGATAGGCGATGAAGTCCTCGACCCGGAACGTCTCCTTGCGGGCCAGGGGATGCTCGCGCCGGACGACCACGGCCAGCCGGTCTTCGTCCACCACCCGTTGGTACATGTTGCCGGGAAATTTGTTGTCGATGCTGATGGCCAGATGGATTTCCCCGGAGATGATCTGTTCCTTGGCCGCGGCGTCCCAGTTGCGGATGGTGAACTGGAGCTTGCTTTCCATGGAGAGAAGAAAGGTCAGCACGTCGCACAGCACGTACTGCACGACGTAGTCCGGAGCCGACAAGATGAACTCTCGCGTGTGCATCCCTGGCTGAAAGAAATTCGAGAAGAGGGAATCGATGCCGTCCAGGACAAAATCGAGTTTTTCCTTCAGGCACTTGGCCGGCAAGGTCAGGATGTATTCCTTGCCGGAACGCACGAGCAGGGGGTCCTGGAAATACTCGCGCAAGCTGGCCAGGTTGCGGCTCATGGTCGGCTGGGTCAGGTTGAGCTTGACGGCCGCATTGCTCACGTTGCGTTCGTCAAGAAGGGCCTTGAGCGAAATCAAGAGATTGAGATTGAGCTTGGACAGGTCGACAAGGTGATGCATATCCACCCCCCCGCTGATTTACAAGCTACAGGCCTCGGGACGGAAATCCTCCGCGCGGCTGCTCCCGGACCGCCCTCCGAGCGGAAATCCGTCGCGGCGGCACGAAAGAAGCGTTTTGCCCAACAAGCTGATATATTTAACTTTTGCCTTATTATCCTATAAAGCAAACTGCGACAAGGTCTCGCACCATTGTCTTTTTCGATGCTCGTTATGCATAATATGAAGCAGCCGCTTCATTGCCCTTCCCTCCCGCCCGCATCGCCCCTGCCGTGACCGAACCTTCGGTTGGTTGTTCGCCAGAAGCATCTATACGAATTGTTGATACCGACCTTTCGCAAATTGGCCTTGAAAAAGGCCGCGCCGGTTGCGTTATAAAGAGCTTGCGAAAGGCTTTCCTGCATGACCTGGAATCAAGTCATTACTTACGCTACGGCAGTCGGCACTCGAGTGCTTGTTCGAAAGAGGAATCGACATTCTACATTTCAAAGGAGGAGGTCGTGGGAAAGAACAAAAGTCTCATCGGATTCGTAGGCGGCATTGTCCTTGCGTTGCTTGTCTGGGCAATACCAATGGAGGGATTGGCTCCCGAAGGAAAGAAGTGTCTGGCGCTCAGCCTTCTGGCCGTCGTCTGGTGGGCCATGAGCGTCGCCCATCCGGGATACGTGTCGCTGTTTCTGCTCGGCAGCTACGTGGTGCTGGGCGTGGCGCCGGGCGGCGTCGTCTTCGGCCTGTGGGGCACGCCGCTGGTCTACCTGGTGGTGGGCGGCTACCTCATCGCCTCGGCCGTGCGGGACAGCGGCCTGGGCAAGCGCATCGCCTACCACTACATCCTGCGCTACATCAATTCCTACAACAGCATCGTCGTCGGGGCCTATGTCCTCGGCTTCCTGCTGAGCTTTCTCATCCCGCATCCCTGGCCGCGCAGCTTCCTGATCATGTCCGTCATGGCCATGATCATCCGCAGCGCCAACCTGCCCCTCAAGGACGCGGCCAACATCGGCCTGGCCGTGTTCGCCGGCTCTGCGCCCACCTCCACCATCCTGCTCACCGGCGACAGCATCATCAACGTCGTCACCGTGGGCATGTCCGGGGCCAACGTCAGCTGGCTGGGCTGGCTGTGGTACATGGGCATCCCGGGCATCATCGCCTCGGCCCTGACCATGTTCCTGCAGCTCATGCTCTATAAGCCGACCTGCCAGTTCTGCCTGGACAAGGCGGCGGTGGCCAAGAACCTGGCCGACATGGGGCCCCTTTCCCCGACCGAACGCCGCTGCCTGTTCTGGGTGGGACTGGCCATCGTGGCCTGGGTCACGGACAGCGTGCACCACATCCATCCCGGCTGGGTCGCCCTGTACGCGGCCATCGCCATGAGCCTGCCGCGCATCGGCGGCGTGCTCACCCCGGCCTCGTGGAGCGACGTGCCCATCGCCACTCTGTTCTTCCTGACCGCCGCCCTGGCCATCGGCAAGGTGGGCGACCACGCGGGCATGAACCAGTGGCTGGCCTCGGTCCTGCTGCCGAGCCACGCCCCGTCCAACCCCTTCCTGTTCGCCGGCTTCGTCTCCATCATCGCCGTGGCCCTGCACATGTGCCTGGGCAGCGTGCTGGCGGTCATGGGCATCGCCATCCCCACGCTCATCCAGTTCGGCACCACGGCCGGCCTGCCGCCGCTGGTCCCGGCTCTGCTCGTCTTCACGGCCATCTCCATCCACTTCGTGCTGCCCTTCCACCACATGAACGTGCTGGTGGGCCTGGGCGAGAAGCAGGGCATGTACGGAGACCGCGAGGTGATCAGGCTGGGCGTGCCTTTGACGGCCGTGGTCTTCATCGTGACCATGCTGGTGCAGATCCCCTGGTGGAAGCTCATCGGCCTGCTGTAGTCCGCAACCAACCGGGAGAACACGCCCATGCACGCGAAAAACCGCCTGGTCGTCGGCATAAGCGGCGCAAGCTGCGCCAACCTGGGCATCATGCTGCTTCAGGCCATGCGCCAGGTCGAAGGCTGGGAGACCCATCTGGTCTACAGCCAGGGCGCCAGACGGACCATCGAGCACGAAACGGACATGACCTGCGCCGAGGTCGAGGCCCTGGCCACGGCGGCCTATCCCATCGAGGACGTGGGGGCCACCATCGCCAGCGGCACCTTCGTCACCGCCGGCATGGCCGTGGTGCCCTGCAGCATGAAGACCCTGGCCGGCATCAGCCACGGCTATTCGGAAAACCTGCTCCTGCGCGCCGCGGACGTGGTTCTCAAGGAACGGCGCAAGCTCGTGCTGGCCGTGCGCGAGACGCCGCTGAACCTCGTGCACCTGCGCAACATGGTCGACCTGGCCTCCATGGGTGTGGTCATCATGCCGCCGGTTTTGACCTTCTACAACCACCCCAAGACCCTCGAGGACGTGCAGCGCCACATCGTAGGCAAGATCATGCACGAGTTCGGCCTCGAGGCCCCGGGCTTCAAACGCTGGAACGGACAGCAAATCCGGGAGCGATGACATGATCGAGATCACGGATTTCCGCGACCGCCTCCTGCTGACGCTGAGGGCCGTGCCCATGGGAGAGGACTTCTCCGTGGCCCTCTACGGCGGGGGCAGGGCGCACATCGGGGCGGTGGCCCTGGCCCTGCCCCGGCCGAGCCTGGCCGATTCCCGGACGGGCAGCGCCACGGCCTCGGTCCTGGCCTCCCCCGGCCACAAGGAGGATCTGCTGGCCCGCGAACTGGCGCTGAAGCTCGCCAGCGAACTCGGCGTCACCGTGGCGGTGGCCTGCGGCATCCACCTGGACGCCGCCACGGAAACGGAAATCCGGGAGGTGCGCTCCCTGGCCCTGGAAATGGCCGAGAGCCTGACCGCCGAAATACGACTGCTCCGTCAACCCTCGTCCCGGACGCCTGGCGAGCCCTGAGCCCGCCTTGGCTCCGGACGACGACCGACCCGTAACCTGCAACGCGAACCCGCAACGAGGAGGTTCCCCATGTTCAAGGATTTGCGGCAGTTCCTGGAAAAACTCGAACAGGAAGGGCAACTCGTCCACTACACGGACGAGGTCATGCCCGAACCGGACATCCGGGCCATCAGCCGCGCCTCGGCCGACATCGGCCCCACCGGTCCGGCCGTGCTCATCGAGAACGTCAAGGGCTACAAGGGCAAGAAGATCGCGGTCAACGTGCACGGCTCCTGGGCCAACCATGCGCTCATGCTCGGCATGCCCAAGACCACCAGCCTCAAGGAGCAGTTCTTCGAGCTGGCCAGGCGCTGGGACAGCTATCCCGGCGAGGTCAGGTGGGTCGATGATCCGGCCTGCCAGGAGGTCATCCTCGACGACTTCAACCTGCTCGAGCTCCTGCCCGTCTACAAGGTCAACGAGAACGACGGCGGGTTCTACCTGTCCAAGGCTTCGGTGGTGTCCAAGGACCCGGACGACCCCGACAACTTCGACAAGCAAAACGTGGGCATCTACCGCCTGCAGGTCCAGGACGCCAACACCATCGCCATGCAGGGCCTGCCCTTCCACGACATCGCCATCCACATGCGCAAGGCCGAGGAGCGCGGCGAAGCCCTGCCCGTGGCCATCTGCCTGGGCGTGGATCCCATGCTGTCGTTCATGGCCAGCACGCCCATCGCCTACGACCAGTCCGAGTACAAGTACACCGCGGCCATAAACGGCGTGCCCATGGAGCTGGCCAAGACCACCGACGGCAAGCTCGACGTGCCGGCCGGGGCGGAATACGTGCTCGAAGGCGAGATCGTGCCGCGCGTGCGCGTGTGCGAAGGCCCCTTCGGCGAGTTCCCGGGCAGCTACTCCGGGGCCCGCAAACAGGTCATCATCAAGATCCACCGGGTCACCCATCGCCGCGATCCGATCTTCGAGAACCTCTACCTGGGCCGGCCCTGGACCGAGATCGACACCCTGCTGGGCCTTAACACCTGCATCCCGATCCACAAGCAGCTGCGCGAGACCATGCCCGAGGTCAAGGCGGTCAACGCCCTGTACCAGCACGGGCTCACGGTCATCATCGCCATGGAGAGCCGGCTCGGCGGCTACGCCAAGTCCGTGGCTTTCCGGGCCGCCTCCACGCCCCACGGCATCTCCTACGTCAAAAACATCATCCTGGTGGACGCCGACGTGGATCCCTTCAACCTGGTCCAGGTCATGTGGGCCATGTCCACCCGCATCCGCGGGCCGCAGGACGTCATCGTCGTCCCGTCCACGCCGGGCATGCCGCTCGATCCGGGTTCCGAACCTCCCGGAATGGGCTGCAAGGTCATCATCGACTGCACCACGCCGGTGGCCCCCGAGCCCAAGATGCGCGACGTGAAGATGGTGGAGCTCATCCCCGAGTCCGCCGCCTTCCAGAAGATCCTGTCGGACATGCACCAGAAGATTGCCGCCCGCTAGGTGCGGCAAAGGAGAAAGACATGAAATGCATTCGCTGCCTCGAGGGTGAGGCTTCCGTGGTGGCCAAGGCGCCCGACGGAAGCGGCGCCTGGGAAATATACAAGTGCGCCCGCTGCAACTACGGCTGGCGCAACACCGAACCGGCCAAGATGCTCGATCCGGCCACCAGGGACCCGTTCTTTCAGATGGTCAACGTGGACCTGGACAAGCTGTTGACGCCGTGCCCCATCCCGCCGCTGCGCAAGTAGCCGCCTGAACACCGAGTCCGTGCCGGACTCCCCGCCGCAGACGGAGCGCGCCGCCAGGCGCGCTCCGTCGTTGCGTTTGGCCGCCCGGCGTCGTCGCCACGGATGTTCATGAGGCCGCTGCGCTGGCGGCGCGCCGGAAGGACGGCTTTGTTCGTGCCGCCTCGCTCGCCCGATCGGCCGGCCGAGTCAGCCGCACCGTCGCCCGCGTCGCCCCTCGACGCTTCCCGGGGAGCCGTCGGCGTTGCCGGGCCGGGTTATTCCGCCGTCTCCGCCAGCCAGTCGCCGCGACATTGCGCCCCGGGGCAAAAGCGTTCCTCCACGGAAGGCGCGGCCGGGCGGACGGAGCCATGGGAGCGTTCGGCCGACAGGCCGCGATGCTTGGGATGGCCGAGCAGCTTCGGGAACAGGACCTCGCGCAGCCATTTGTGGGCGCAGTCGTTGTGATGGCTCTCGTGCCACCACAGGGACATCTTGACCGTCTGGGTCTCGAAAGGCAGAGGGAAAAGCTTGAGATCCCGGGCGTCGGGGCTGTTGCGGGCCACGTGCATGGGCACGACCGCCAAGAAGTCGGTGTTCTCCACCACGTTGAAGGCCAGGCGGTAGGAAGGCACCCGCAGCTTGACGTTGCGGCGAAGCCCCAGATTGTGCAGCGGCCGGTCCACGACCTTCTCCCAGCCTCCGCCCGTCACCACGCTGACGTGGGGGTGGGCGACGAAATCCTCCAGGCGCAAGGCGTCCTGGCCGACCAGGGGATGCCGGGCCCCTGCCACGCACACCAGGTAATCCTCGTCCACGACCCGGCGGAACATGTTGGAAGGGAACGTGTCGTCGATGCTGATGGCCAGGTGGATCTCGCCGGCGATCAGCATCTTTTTGGCGAAGCGGTCCCAGTTGACGATGGTGAAATTGATCTTGTCGAACTGGGCATTGATGAACATCAGGGAATCGTTGAGAATATAAAGAGAGACGTAGTCCGGTGCGGCTATGATGAATTCCTTGGTCTGGCGGCTCGGCACGAAGTTCGAGGAGAGCATGCACTGGATGGAGCCCACGAACTCGTCGAGCTTGGGGACCAACTCGTGGGCTTTGGCCGACAGGATGTTGCCCTTGCCGGAGCGTACGAGCAGGGGATCCTGGAAATACTCCCGCAGTTGGGCGAGATTGCGGCTCATGGTCGATTGAGTGATGTTCAGGCGCTGCGCCGCATTGCTGACATTGCATTCGTCCAGCAGCGCCTTGAGGGAAAGCAGGAGATTCAAATTGATCTGTGCGAGCGCGACCAGGTCGATCATACTGCAGACTCCCCGTCAGGGACGGCGGTCAGGACTGCCGGCCCTAAAGCCACAAAGACCACGATATTCAAACGACTTCTTTTTTATAACAAATCAGCTCTCGGCTTTCAAGAAACATTATCCGCCGCTTTTATAGGCTTTCGGCGGCGTGTTTCTTTCATGACTGCATGCAGCCCTTTCATACTCAAGCAGCGCAAAGAGGACCCGCCGGGAAGGCGGGTCCTCGTCAGACCGTTCGGGTCCGCGGCGTCTCCGACGCCGCGCCCCTGTTCCGGAATGACCCGCCTCCAAGCGGGCCTCCAAGCTGGCATGCCGCCAGGTGCCGTTTCCCTCAAAACACGGACGTACGCTGCAAGGGTGGCAAGGCTAGCCCTTCAGGAACCGGGTGTAGTCCACTTCCTTGAACGGGGCGCGCTGGAACCTGTCCTTGAGGGCGAAGGGCACGGTGCAGTCGAAGATGGCCTTGCAGGCGATGCCGTTGCCGCGGATGGACGGGCTCATTTCCGGAGTTTGGGACGGGTCGAGGGGGTGGCAGCGCACGCCCGGGATGGGCACCACGTCGACGTCGGCCTGGAACCGGGTGGTCATGGCCCACAGCACGTCGTTGGTGTCGAAGGGGTCCACGTCCTCGTCCACGAGGATGACGTGCTTGAGTTCCGAGAAGGCCGAGAAGGCGAGCAGGGCGGCTTGCCGCTGCCGGCCCTCGTCCGGGGGCGCGGACTTCTTCACCTGGAGCACGGCCAGGTATTTGCCGCCGCCCGAGGGATGGGCGTAGACGTTCTGCAGGAATCCCGGCAGGGCCCGGCCGACCATGCCGATGATGCTGGCCTCGGTGGGGATGCCGGCCATGCTGACGTGCTCTTCGCTGGGGCCGATGCAGGTCTGCATGATGGGGTGCGGGCGGTGGGTGACGGCCTTGACCTTGATCACGGGCAGGGCCGGCTTGGCCGGGCCGTTGTAGCCCGGGAACTCGGGCATGGCCTTGCCGGTCTTGGAAAACTGGTCCTCGGCCACCCGCACGTCGGGCAACAGCTCCCCTTCGATGACGATCTCGGCGTTGGCGATGGCCTTGGCGTCCACGGTCAGGCATTTGGCCAGTTCCACGGGCGTTTCGCGCAGCGCGCCGGCGATGCCGAGTTCGTTGAAGCCCAGCGGCGTGGACGGGGCCTCGAAGCAGGCCGCGATGTGGACCGCCGGGTCGAGGCCTATGCTGATGGAGATGGGCTGGGGCTTGCCGGCCTTTTCCGCCTTCATGCGGAAGGCGTCGAGGTGGCGGCCCGGGACGAAGTACATGGAGATCTCGTCCGCGCCCTGGACGCACAGGCGGTGGATGGTCACGTCCTCCTCGCCGGTTTCCGGGTCCGCGCCGTAGCACAGGCCCATGGTGATGTAAGGGCCGGCGTCCTCGGGCGTGTTGGTGGGGGCGGGGATGAGCTTTCGCAGGTCGAAGCCCGGGTCCGTGGCGTAGTGGACCACCTCCTGGCAGGCGGCCTTCTCGCGCGCCACCATGACCGGGGCCACGGGGTGCTCGAGGGCCCGGCACATGTGGGAGCCGAGCTTTTCCGGCGCGGCGCCGAGCAGCATGGCCACGCGCTTGCGGCTGGCCAGCATGCCGATGACCACCCGGGCGTCGTCGTAGCCCTTGATGTTGGTGAAGACCATGGCCGGACCGGCCTTGGTGGGACGCATGACCGTGCCGCCCGCGCCCACGTAGCGGTAGACGCCGGACAGTTCGGCCATGGGATCCACGGTGACGTCGGTGGTCAGCAGTTGCCCCTCGACGCCTTCGAGCAGGCGCAGGGCGGAACGCAGGTCGGTGACGGCGACCTTTTGCGAAGCATCGGACATTGCAACTCCTCCTGGTTTCATGCGTATGTCTGCGGCCGGTGCCGGCCGTAAACGGTTGTTGCCCGCCCGTTACAGAAGGCCGATGATCTTCCACCAGGGCACGACCACGGCCAGGGGCAGGATGAAGACGATGGCGGTCAGGGGGACGCCGAAGCGGATGACGTCCTTGTCCGTGTACAGACCCTGCTTCTCGCCCAGACCCACCAGGATGTTCATGTGGTGGAAGGGCAGGATGTAGTGGATGAAGATGGCGATGTAGACGAGCAGCGACGGCACCAGCGGGTTCATGCCGGCCGAGTCGCCGAACTGGATGAGCGTGGGGATGGCGATGCCCATGACGGCCATGACGCTGCCCAGGCACATGTGGATGGCCAGGGCGATGCAGGTGACGAACAGGGCGAACAGGAAGGCGTTGGCCGGGGCGGCGGAGGGCAAGAGCACGCTGGCCACCCAGGCGTTCATGCCGGAGACGGCCCCGACCCGGCCGATGGCCAGGGCGGCGGTCAGAAAGAAGGCGGTCTCGATGGGCACGTCGCGCCAGGAGCTCGGCTTGAGCACGCCGCCCACCTTGGGCAGGGCCAGCCCCATGGCCACGACCAGGGCGATCCAGCCGCAATGGATCTTGTGCAGGCTGTCCGTGGCCCACAGCACGATGGCCAGGCCGATCCAGAGGATGCAGCGCCACTCCGCGCCGGTCAGGGGGCCGAGGTCGGCCAGGAGCTTGCGCATCTCCTCCTTGTTCACGTGCACCTCGGCCGTGGGCTTGTAGAGCATGAGCTGCAGGGCCAGCGTCAGGATCGTGGCGGCGATGCCGGGCAGGCCCATCATCCACAGCCAGCCGAGCCAGCTGACGGCCTGGCCGGACATCTCCACGGCCACCGGGTTGACCGTGGCGTCGCCCGTGAGGAGCACCATGGAGGTGGGCACGGAGCCGGCGAACACGGCCAGGCCGATGTTGACGGCGTCCTTCACGGGGATCTTGGCGCTTTTGACGATGATGCCCACCACGGACATGATCAGGAAGCTGCGCGGCCAGGGATGGGGGATGATGAAGCTCAGCAGCAGCCCGAGCACGTACATGCCGACGATGATGCTGCGGTAGGAATTGACGTACTTGATGATGTAGGAATAGGCGATGCGCTTGCCCAGGCCCGACTCGTTCACGGCCGATGCGATGAGGTAGGCGCCGATGATCATGTAGATGATGGGCGTCGTCCACAGGCCGAACACGATGTTCGACGGCGCAACGCCGAGGAGGACGTACAAGGTCAGCAGGATGACCGAGGTGTAGCCGGGATGCATGACCTTGGTCGCCCACCAGATGACGGCCAGCAAGCTGATGGCCAGGCATCGCTGCCCGGCGGGCGCGATGTCGCCGAGTGGCAATATGCCGACGAGCAGAGCCACAATGATGCCGCCGATGAATCCGATCATACTGATGTTTTTCGCCATCCCTCTCGTGCTCCTTCCTGAATGAGTATTTGTTCAATTCATCATGCTTCTCCGGTCCGGTGTCCATCGCATATTCCGCATCGCCAACGTGCATGATTTGCAAGTCCGTTCCTGTCGAAGCGCAGTAGGGGCGGCCTGCGTCCCCTACGGTTTCGGAGTCGTCCGACCGGGCGCGAAAGAGGCCCCTTGCCGGCGAGCCTCGCCGGCAAGGGGCCTGGCGGCGCGGCCGTGCCGGGCGGGGCTACTTCCCGGCGTTCCCGACGAGCCGCAAGGGGCCGGCCGCGGGCAGGCCCGGCAGGACATCGGTGGCGGACTGCATGCCGTCGATGAGGCTTCTCAGGCGTTTGGTCTGGCCGGCCAGCTCGGCCACGACATTTGCCGAATGGTGCTGCGCCTGCGCGGATTCCCCGGCCAGGCGGTTGATGTCCGCGATGCTGCGGTTGATCTCCTCGGTGGTGATGGACTGCTGCTCGGCCGCCGTGGCGATGGCCCGGACCTGGTCCGTGGTCCGGTCGACCAGGCCGACGATGGCGGCCAGGGTTTCGCCGGACTGGCCGGCCAGGGCGGTGGCCTCGTCGATGCGCTTGGCCGCCAGTTCGACGTTGTCGATGTTCTGGCGGGTGCCGTGCTGGATGCTGCCGATGGCCTCGCCCACCTCCTTGGTGGCGGCCATGGTCTTTTCGGCGAGCTTTCGCACCTCGTCGGCCACCACGGCGAAGCCGCGCCCGGCCTCGCCGGCCCGCGCCGCCTCGATGGCGGCGTTAAGCGCCAGCAGGTTGGTCTGGTCGGCGATGTCCGAGATCACGGACATGATGCGGCCGATGCCCTCGGCCTGCTGGCCCAGCTCGCGCATGTCCCCCTTGAGGGACAGGGCCTTGGCCTGGACCTCGCCGATGCTCCGGATGACCCGGGTGACGATGTCCGAGCCGTCGCTGGCCGTGCGGCGGGCCTGATCCGCGGTTTCGGCCGCGTCCGAGGCGCTCTGGGCCACGGCCAGGACCGTGGCGTTCATTTCTTCCATGGAGGTGGCCGTCTCGCCGATGCGGTTGGACTGTTCCTGGGAGCCCTGGCTGGACTGGGCGAGCTGGGACGAAATGTCCCCTGTGGCGGCGTCGACGGCCGAGACGATGCCCTCGAGCTGGTCTGCGGCTTGGAGCATGCCGGCCTGGCGGGCGTGCTCGGCCTGCCGCCTGGCCTCCTCGGCCTCGGCCGTGGCCTGTCGAGCTTTTTCGGTCTCGGCCGCGGCCAGGGATTCCTTGGATTCGGCCTCGCCGATCTTGCCCTTGAGGTTTTCCACCATCTTGGCCATGGCCCGCTGGAGGGAGCCGATCTCGTCGCGGCGGTCGGCCCCGAGGGCGGTGTCCAGGTCGCCGTCGGCGATGCGGCTGGCCGCCGCGACCAGCGCGCCGACCGGCCGCAGCACGTTGATGGACAGGATGGCCCAGACGCCGCACACGAAGATCAGGACGATCCCTCCGGACATGGCCAGGATGGCGAGGCCGAGATGCCTGGCGTCGGCGAAGGCCTCGTTGGCGTTGACGACCATGCCCACGACCCAGCCGGTATGTTCCGACCGCTTGAAGAGGATGATCCGGCGCTGGCCGTCCTCGACCACGTCGAGGGAGCCGGCCGACTGGGTGGCGATGCGGCTGCCGTAGGCGGCATCCTTGAAGATGTTGCGCTTGCCCACGAATTCGCGCTGGGGGTGGGCCAGGATCAGGCCGTCGGCCGAGGCGACGGAGGCGTAGCCCTTGGCCGAGGTCAGGGGATCGACGAACTCCTTGGTGAAAAGTCCCAGGCGGATGCCCGCGACCAGCACGCCCAGGGGCTTGCCGCCGTCGCCCACGGGCACGGCGACCACGAAGACCGGCTCGCCCTTGTCGGCGCTTAAAAGCGGCGAGGAAAGATAGGGCCGCCCCTCCATGGCCTTCCTGAAGTATTCCCGGGCGGCGAAGTCCTTGCCGGTGAGGGAGTCGTTGGAACTGGTCAGGATGACGCCCTTGGCGTCGATGAGGAACAGGTTGTCGTAGTTGGGGTGCCGGGAGACGACGTCGGCGAGCAAGGCCCTGGCCGCGGCCAGGGCCTCGCTTTCGGAGGCGGACTGCTTCGCGGCCGCGACGATGGTGGCCGTGTGGCTTATGGAAAGAACCTCGTTGCGCGTGTCCTCTATCCAGAGGTCTACGGTGGACAGGAGCGAAGCCAGATTGGTTCTGGCCATTTCAAGGGAGATCTCTTGCAGCGAATCGGTGCTTCGCTGGTAGGTGAACCAGGTGGTGATGGACATGCCTGCAATGATGAGCGCAATCGTAGGCAATATGAATTTGGCCTTCAATTTCATGTTGCACCTGCTTTAGATGATTTTCTCTCACATGGTGTCGACCGGTCTGCCTTCCTTGTCCTGTTTTGCGGCGAACATCTTCTGCATTATATGTATTCAAGGGTAAATTTACCGGTCAAGGCGATTGCATTGCATTCTATGCATATCGAGTATGCCGAAGACGAATGCGGCGTCCGCAAGGCGCATGCCGCCGGTGTCGCTTGTCGGAATGAAAAAGCGGCCCGCCCCGACCTCGGGACGGGCCGCTCCCCGGCGGCCGCGCGGCGGCGGACGGCGAATCCGCGACGCGAGGCGGATGCGCGAAGCCGGCTCAATACTTGTAGGTGAAGCCCAGGGCGACCTTCCAGGAACCGCCCATGTCGTCGACTTTGTGGACCAGGCGGCGTCCCCAGACGCTCTCCTGGAAATCGCCCTTGGCCCAGCCGGTCTCCATGCGGATCTTGAGATTCTCGTAGAGGGAGTATTCGCTGTCGAGGTTCACGGCGAACTCGTGCTCGTTGCTGGTCAGGTCTCGGCCCATGCTGAAATACGGGTTGCTGCCGGCGTAGAGGTCGCCGGCGCCCAGGTAGTAGTTGAGGAAGCGCACGGCCTTGGGCGAGTTGTTGCCGTGGATGTAGGCGAAGGTCAGGGTGTTGGAGAGTTTTTCGACCAAGGAGATGTTCTTGAGCGACGCGGCCAGGCCGTAGGTGCCGACCGGATCCACGCCCATGTTGGAGTTTCTGCCCAGCGCCTGGCCGCCGTCAAACAGGAACGAGCCGCCGCCGGGTCCCCAGGCCGGGCGGGAGTGGGGCATGCGCTCGGAGCCGTTCATGGTGGAGGAGTCCTCGCCGGTTCCCCACCAGGCGAAGAGTTGCGGCGTGAGCAGGTCCCAGCCGGTGAATTCCGTGCCGAAGTCGATGAACCAGCCGCCGCGCTTGCTTTTCTTGCGGTCGTCCGTCGCGCCGCCGCCGTACATCACATCGGCGTAGAAGCGTACCGGATCCAGGGCGTTGACCTCGAACGCGCCGCCGCCCCAGTAATAGAGGTTCTGCTGGTTCTTCCATTTGGTCGGCGTGACCAGGGTGCCGGCGGACAGCAGGTCTTCGGCCACGGCGGCCTGGAAGAAGGTGGAAGCGTAGGTGGTGTAGAAGGCGGTGCCCTTGCCGGCCACGCCCAGGATGGCCCAGGGGGTCACCTTGAAGCCCGGCGTGGTCACGGGCAGGGTCAGGAAGTACCAGTCCAGTTCGTCGTCGGACTGGCTGGTGGTGGTGTCGTAGGTGCGGTTGGTGTCGATCATGCGGGCGAAGCCGGCGTTGAGCGAGAGGAGGTCCGGGATCAGCGGCGCGCGCACGGTCAGGGCGGCGGCCGTGTCGTCGAAGAGCAGACTGCCGGAGAAGATGGGGCTCTGGGGAAAGCTCAGGTCCTGCAGGCCGGCCGTGACCTCGACGTCGCAGCCCGGCCATTTGAATTGCAGGAAGGCCTGGTAGACCAGGATGCCGTTGGCGTCGGGGTTGGCCGCGGTGTAGGTGCCGTTGCCCCAGGCGTTGTCGATCTTGATGCCCAGGCGAAACTTCACGGCCTCGTTGGCCACGAAGTCCGTGCGCACGCGCAGGCGCTGCCAGACCTCGAAGGTGTCCTCGGTCTTGGTGCCGGCCTTGGTCCAGGTCGGCGTGTTGGACGTCCAGGCGCCGTTGTTCCAGCCGGTGAAGTTGTGGCCGCTGAAGTAGACGCCGTAGACGCGCGCGTCGCCGACGAACTTCACTTCCGTGGCCGCCCGGGCCGGACCGGCCGCCAGGACTATGGCCAGCAAGACAAACACTGCGGCAAATCGCATCGTTCCTCCCTTCGTTACAGGTTGCGCAACAGCCGATTGACGTTCCCTTTTCTCGCATCCCGTCGGGATGTTTCTTGATGCCCATGGTAGAAAAGCGCCCGGGGCGAGATCGCAAGAGAACACCCCCGGACACGTGCAGCAATGAAGCGGCAGTCCGCCCCCCGTAGCGGAATCCCGGATCGAATTTGCTTATAGGTCGTCAACAACAGAGAACTGTTTGAATTTATGCCCAGCCGACTGACGGGCTTCAAGAGCATTTTCTGCAACCTGACTATACCGAAAAAGCATCATTGCCCCTGTCGGCCGAGAGGAAAGGCGGCTGTTGTTTGAAAGGTCTTCCCTGGATGTCGATTACTGCGTCGCCGCCTCGGAAGAGGCCTTGAACCGCTCTGGGGCGCGGGGCATCGGCAACTCGGATCTGGGAGCGGGCGGGGCAGCCGTTCCAGCCATTGGACCGGAGTCGGCATTTGCCTCTCCGCGGGAACAACGATAGAAACAGGTCGCAAGGTTATCCGCCGGCCGGATGCGCGAATACCCCGAGGCCTGCCCCGGCCGGCCGGGCGTGTCCCTCCCGGGGCGGCGCAGGTCGCGCTTGCCGGGCCGGCGGAATCGGGTGCGGCGCGGCCGGCGCGACGATCGCCCCTCTCCGCTTTGTGGGTCGAGGACCGAAACGAGGCGCTTTATCCGGTCGCAGTCACCCCCGACACCCGACGGCATGCGCATGATGAGCATTCTCCGGCCGATGCCGGCCGTCCTCCTGGCGCTTGCGCTCCTTGCCCCTGTCCTGGGATGCGCCCGGTCCTCCGACGAGACGCCCGGAGCCAGGAGGGGCGTGCTCGACCTTTCGGGGTGGGCTCCGACCCGCGACGGCCCGGTCGCCCTGGCCGGAGAGTGGGAATTCTATTGGGACCGCCTGCTCGCGCCGGAGGATTTCACGGCCGGCCTCGCGCCGCCGTCCGGGTACATGCGCTTTCCCGGCTTCTGGAAGGGACAGGCGCTTGACGGCCAGCCTTTGCCCGGCGAGGGGCAGGCCACCTTCCGCCTGCGCCTCGCACCCGGCACGGACGCCGGTCCGCTGGCCGTGCGCATCGTCGGCGTTTCCGCCGCCTACCGCTTGTGGGCCAACGGGAAGCTCGTCGCCGCAAGCGGCGTGGTGGGGGAAAGCGCCGCCACGGAAACCCCGCACCGCTCCCTGGTCCTGGCCCGGTTCGAAAGCGACGGCTCCCCGGTCGAACTGGTGCTCCAGGTGTCCAACCACTATTACGGCCGGGGAGGCATGCAAAATCCCCTCAGGCTGGGCCTGCCGGAGCAACTCGAAAAGGAGCACATCCGCATCTGGGCCTTCGCCATGTTCTTCGTCGGCAGCCTGCTGGTGATGACCGTGTATCACTTCGCCCTGTATTTCCTGAGGAAGAAGGACGCCTCGCCTCTGTATTTCGGCTTCGGCTGCCTGGTGATCATCGGCGTGTACGTGACGCTGGACGCGTCCGACTGGCTGGTCGAACTCTTCTTGCCCCAGGCCGATCCCCTGGTCGTCGGCAAAATCGCCCTCATCTGCTTCGCCGTCCTGGCCTCGGTGCTGTACCGCTTTTACCGATCGCTCTATCCGGATGAGTTCATTGTATTCATCCAGTATGTCTGCGACATCAGGAGCGTGGTGTTTGTTTGCATCATCCTGACGCAGCCGGGCATCGTCATCTACGGCGCGATGCGTTGGCTGGCGGTCGTCACCATTTTCCTCAACGCCTGCTTTCTGGTCATGCTCGTCCTGTGTCTGAAGCATGGCCGCGACGGCGCACGGATTCTTTTTCTCGGCTACATTCTCTTGTCCGTAACCTCGCTGAGCGACATCTATCGGAATCTCTTCACCTTCAACACGATGCACCTCCTGCCCGTCGGCATGCTCGCCTTCGTGCTGTCCCAGGCCCTGGCCATGGCCCAGCGTTTTTCCACGGCCTTCAAGTCGGTGGAAAACCTGTCCCAGGCCCTGGAGGCCAACAACGCCGTCCTGCTGGCGGAAATGGACGAACGCACCCGGTTGGAGCGGGAGATCGTCAACGTCAGCGAGGAGGAGCGCCGCCGCCTGAGCCACGATCTGCACGACGGCCTGTGCCAGCAGCTTTCCGGCGCGAGGTTGCGCTGCTCGGCCCTGGAGCGCCGATCCATCGCGGAACCGGGCGTGGCCGAGGAAGTTTCGGATCTTTCCCTGCTGCTGGAGGACTCGGTCAGCCAGGCCTACGACCTCTCCCGCGGGCTTTGGCCGGTGGAGCACGCTCTGGGGGACGTCGGCCCGTCCCTGGCCGAGCTGGCGCGGCGCGTCGGCCAATCGAGCGGCGTGGAGGTCGCGTATCGCGAGGATCTGGGCTGCGCGCCTTGCCGCAACGAGCACCTCGTCCAGTTCTACCGCATCGCCCAGGAGGCGGTGGCCAACGCCGTCAAGCATGCCAGGCCCACCCGGATCGACATAACCTTGGCTTGCGGGCCGGACCGGCGACTGACCCTGGCCGTTCGCGACGACGGCGTCGGCCGCCGGGCGGCGCGGCCGACAGGAGGCGGACTGGGCCTGCGGATCATGGCCTATCGGGCCAGGATGATCGGGGCGGAGCTTTCCATAGACGACGGCGCGGCCGGCGGGACCGTGGTGTCCTGTTTCCTGGCCTGCGCCGCCGACGGGACAAGACAGGAGGGTGCCGATGAATGACGCCGCTGCATCCGGAACGCGTATTTTCCTGATCGACGACCACCCGGCCATGCGAAACGGCCTGTCGCTGCTGCTGCGCCAGGTCGGGCACACGGTCTGCGGCGAGGCCGGCTGCCGGCAGGAGCTCCTGGACCGCCTCGACGGTTCCGGGGCCGCCGTGGCCCTGGTGGATCTCTCCCTGGCCGAGGAATCCGGGCTGGACCTGATCGACGACCTGGCGGCCCGGGGCATTCCGGCGCTCATCTATTCCATGCACGAGGACCGGGGGACCATCGAGCGGGCCTTCGCCCGGGGAGCCCGGGGATACGTCGCCAAGCGCGAGGTCGCGGACGTGCTGCTCACGGCCATCGAGGCGGTCGCCGCCGGGGAGCGCTACGCCAGCCCCGGGGCCCTGCGCAGCCTGGCCGGTCGGGTCCTTTCCCCGTACGATGGCGAGGAGGCCGCCTTGAGCCGGCGCGAGGAGCAGATCCTGGACGGGCTGGGGCGCGGCGAAACGAGCGCCGAGATGAGCAGGTCGCTCAACATCAGCGCCCATACCGTGGAAACGTACTACGGCCGGCTGATCCGCAAGCTCGGGCTCTCCAGCATGAAGGAACTGCGCAAGTTCGCCATCCGCCGGCACGGCTGAGCTTTCGGCGACTTCTCCGTCGCCGACAGGCGCATCGACCGCTTCCACGTCTGTGCCGTCCCGGGGAACCGGACGGCCATCACCGCGCCCGGCTCCGGCTCGGGTCGTCTTCCGGCCCGGCCGAGGCGACCGTCGCCGCCGCCGCCCCCCCGTCCCTGCCCCGACCGTGCCTGCCGGCCTCGCCTCACGCTCCGGGCCGGACCTGGGGGGGCTGGCTCGGCAGCACCAGGTGGAACTCGACCCCGGGCGTATGGCGGCAACTGGCCGGGCGCGACGGCGTGCGGCAGAAGATGAAGCCGTCGTGGGCCTCGGCCACGAGCTTGCTGAAGGCCAGCCCCAGGCCGATGCCCCGCCGGCCCAGGCCCTCCTCTGTCTTGACCGTGAAGAACTTCTCGAAAATCGTTTCCTGGTAGGCTTCGGGCACGCCGAAGCCGGTGTCCGCGATCACCGTCCAGACGTAGCTTTGGCCGTCGGCCAGCCGGCCCTTGTACTGCCGGGGCAGGTAGGGGCTCGCGGCGATGCAGCCGGCCGCGAGGCTGGCGGTGCTCACCTGGATGTTGCCGCCGACGACGTTGTAGTTGATGGCGTTGGACAGGATGTTGCTGATGGTCCTTTTGATGCGGAACAGGTCGCAATGCAGGGTCAGGCGCTGGCCGTGCTGGAGGAAGCGGACGTCGAGCCCCTTCTCCTCGGCGAGCAGCGAGTGCTCCTCGATGCACTGGCTGATGATCTTGTTGATGTCGTAGTGGCTTTTGTGCAGCTCGAACCGGCCGTTCTCGTCGCGGAAGATGTCGAGGAAGGCGTTGACCATGCTGCCGAGCTGGTCGTTGGTGTTGCGCGCCAGCTTGAGGATCTTCTCCTGGTTGTCGCTGATCGGGCCCAGGCGTCCGGCGGCCAGGAGCTCCAGGGCCCGGTCGATGGCCAGGATGGGGTTTCGCATGTCGTGGGTGAGCATGCCGACCAGGTCTTCCTTCATCTTGGCGATGCGCTTTTCCTCGGTGATGTCGCGCAGGATGGCCACGTAGCGCACGGCCTTGCCGGATTCGTCGTTGACCCGGGAGATGGAGATCTGCACGGGAAAGGGCGTCCTTTTGGCGGTCAGGGCCGTGAGCTCGAAGCGGAAGTTGTCCTGGCCGCCGTGTTCCAGGCTCGTTTTGTAGGCGGCAAGGACGTGCTGGTCCTGGACGAACCGCATGAGGGACTGGCCGCAGAAGTCGTTGAGGGAACAGCCGAAGACCTCGGCGCAGCGGTCGTTGCTCGTGTCGATGATGCAGTCCGTGTCCACCGAGATGATGCAGTCCGAGACGCTGTTGATGAGCTTGTTCAGGTATTCCTTGGATTGCAGGGAAAGCATGATCCTTTGCAGGGCCATGTCGCTTATGGTCTGCGTGATGACGGACATGAGGTTGACGATCTTGCGCAGCCGCGCCCGCTTGACCTGCGGAATCCGGCGCAGGGCCTGCAAATAGCCGTCGATGTCCGTGACGCCGATGCGCGTGGCCCGGGCCACGGCGTCCTGGGCGGGGATGGAGCCCTCCAGAACCTGGCCGCCGTTGAGGTTGGCGATGTGCTGCCCGGCCACGATGATGGGCGTGGCGCAGTCCACCAGACCGGCGTTGAGGCAGTCGTAGACGTAGGGCTCCTTGGAGTCCAGGGACATGCGGCCGCCGTAGGCGTCGCTGGCGTAGCACCGGGCGCGGCCCTCGGCGGTGGCCCGGCAATAGTCCTTGCAAAACGAGCAGAAGTTGGACTCGCTGGAGATGGGGCGGCCTTCGGTGTCGGCGATGACCGAACCGATGCCGCAGGCCTCGTTGACGGCCTGGAGGATCTCGTCGAGCTTCTCCTTGGGGATGAGGTCCAGGAGCTGGATGGATTCTTTCATGGCGTTGCCGGACGTCTTCGGGCGAGGACGGCGGGGGAGCGCGGCCCCCGGGGACGGCCGGGCGGACCTACGCGAACAGGCCGCTTTCCCGGGCGAGGATGGCCGCCTCGAACCTGCTGCTGACGTTGAGCTTCTTGAAGATGTTTTTGACGTGGGTCTTGACGGTCTGCACGCTCAGGTACAGGGCGTCGGAGATTTCCTTGTTGTTCTTGCCCTCGGAAACGAGCTTGAGGATCTGCTTTTCCCGGTGGGTGAGGCTGTCGAGGTCCCGGCCGGGAGCAGGGGGCTCGGTCTCCACGTCGGCGGACAGGTTGACAAGGTAGGGCGAGACGATGGGCCGGCCGGCGTGGAAGGCGGCGATGAGCCCGGCCAGGCCGTCGATGTCGATGGTCTTGAGCACGTAGCCGTCGGCCCCGGCCTTCATGGCGTCCTTGATGTAATTGGTGTCGTTGTAGGTGGAAAGGGCCAGGAGCTTCATGGCCGGAAAGGCCTTGCGCAGGACGCGGATGGCCGGAATGCCCGACAGCCCCGGCATGTCGATGTCGATGAGCGCCACGTCGGGCACGGTCTTCTGGATTTTTTCGATGGTCTCGAAGCCGTTGTCCGACTCGCCGACGATGGCGATGGTCTCGATGCCTTCGAAGGCCAGGCGCAGGCCGATGCGCAGCAAGGGATGGTCGTCCGCGATAAACACCCTGATCGGCTGGATCTCCATGCGCCGCCGTCCCTTTTCCTGGAGGGTTCCCGGATCGCGCCGCTCGCGCTTCGCTTCTTTTCCCGACCCTATACGCGGCATCCCTTTCCGTGTCGACAACGGCCCCCGGGCCGCCCGCTCAGCCGCCGATGGTGACCCGCACCGGGGAGCCCTCCAGGAGCGCCGCCAGGGCGACGACCTCCTCCCGGGCGTGAGGGGAGACGCCGCGCAGCGGGTAGTCCTTTTCGAGTTGCCCCCATTTCGGCTCGCCCATGCGGTGGTAGGGCAAAAGGTCCAGGGCCGCGACATGGGAAAGTTCGGCCGCGAAGGCGGCCGTGCGGCGCAGGTTTTCCGGCCCGTCGTTGAGCCCCGGAACGAGGGGGACGCGCACGCGGATGGGCAGGCCCAGGGCGTCCACGCGCCGGAGGTTGTCCAGGATGCGGGCGTTGTCCACGCCGGTCAGGCGGCGGTGCGCCTGCGGGTCCATGTGCTTGACGTCGTAAAGCACCGTGTCCAGGTGGGCCATGACCGGGAGCATGACCTCCCAGTCGGCGTAGCCGCTGGTTTCCACGGCGGTGTCGAGCCCCCGTGCCTTGGCCGCCCGGGCCAGGGCGAGCAGGAACCGGGGCTGGGCGAAGGGCTCGCCCCCGGAAAAGGTCACCCCGCCGCCGGAGCGGTCGTAGAACTCCCGGTCGAGCTCCACCTCCTCCAGCACCTCGTCCACGGTCAGGTGGCGGCCGCAGATGGTGATGGCGTTGGCGTAGCACACGGCTTGGCAGGCGCCGCACTCGGGCAGGCGGCAGGCCGCCTTGTCGATGGCCACGCCGTGGGGCCCGTCGGCCGTGATGCACCGGGCCGGGCAGGTCTCCAGGCACTTGCCGCAGCCGATGCAGTTGTTGCGGATGTAGAGGAGCTCCGGGCGCGGGAGCATGTCCTCGGGATTCTGGCACCACTGGCAGCGCAGGGGGCAGCCCTTTAAAAAGACGATGGTGCGGATGCCCGGGCCGTCGTGGATGGAGAACCGCTGAAAGTCGCTGACGAGCCCGACGGGCTCCCCGGCCTGGGCGGCCTTGGGCGCGTACAGCTGGAACCGCTTGCGTAACGTCATGCCTGTCCGTGTTTCCTTGGCTTGGTGGCCCGGGGGAGCCGCCCGCCCGGGGCGGGCGGCTCCGAACCGAAGCCGTCGGGCTTAGAACATCTGCTCGGTGCGGGAGATGATGTCCTCCTGGATGGCCTGGTCCAGGGAGGTGAAGAACGCGCTGTAGCCGGCCACGCGCACCACCAGCCCCCGGTAGTTTTCGGGATGCGCCTGGGCGTCCCGCAGGGTTTCCTTGTTGATGACGTTGTACTGGATGTGGGTGCCGCCGCCGTTGAAGAGCGTCTCGGTCACGGCGATGAGGTTGGAAATGCCCTGGCTGTCCTTGAGGGCGTTGGGGTGGAACTTCATGTTGAGCAGGGTGCCGTTGGAGGCGATGACGTGGTCGAGCTTGGTCACGGACTTGACCGAGGCCGTGGGGCCGGAGTGGTCCATGCCCGAGACCGGGGAGACGCCGTCGGCCAGGGGCGCGCCGGCCTTGCGGCCGTCCGGGGTCGCGCCGACCACCGCGCCGAGCGGCACGTTGGCCGAGACCGGATAGAGCCCGGGCTGGAAGCCGCCGCCCCGGGGGTTGGTGTATTTCTCCACCTCGCGGCAGTAGGCCAGGGCCGCCTCGTGGGCGATGTCGTCGGCGTAGGGCTCGTCGTTGCCGTACTTGGGGGCGCGGTTGAGCAGCATCTGGCGCAGGCTCTCGCCGGCAACCCCGGCGAAGTCGTCGGCCAGGGCCGCCTTGATCTCGGCCAGGGTCACGGCCTTGTCCTCGTAGACGAGCTTTTTGAGCGCCGCCAGGGAGTCGGCCACGTTGGCCACGCCCACGCCCTGGGGACCGGTGAAGTTGTAGTGCGCGCCGCCCTGCTGCAGGGACAGGCCCTTGGCGATGCAGTCGTCGACCAGGGAGGACAGGAAGGGCAGGGGGGCGCGCTGGCCGTGAGCCACGTCCACGGCGTTGTCCGAGATCACCAGCAGCTTGACGAAGTGGGCCATCTGCTTGCGGTAGGCGGCCATGAGGTCGTCGTAGGTGGCGAGCGTGGTCAGCTCGCCGGTGCTCGGGCCCAGGCGTTCGCCGGAAAGCGGGTCCACGCCGTCGTTTATGGTCAGCTCCAGCACCTTGGCGATGTTGAAGAAGGCCGCGTCGTGCCAGCCCTCGGTCTTGCCGCCCACCTGGGGCTCCACGCAGCCGATGATGCCGTAGTCGCGGGCGTCCTCGCGGGTCAGGCCGCGGCTTAAAAGCGCCGGGATGATGAACCGGTCGTTGTAGTAGGCCGGCATGCCGAGCCCCAGGCGCGTGACCTCGGCCGCCTTCTCGTACAGGGCGCGCGGCGTGTCGCTGTGGACGCGGATGGAGATGGAGGGCTGGTAGAGCTTGGTGTTGGCCGTGGCCTGCAGGCACATGTAGGACAGGGGGTTGGTGGCGTCCTCGCCCTCGCGGTCCACGCCGCCGACGATGAGGTTCTGGAACATGGGATAGCCGCCGAAGGCCTTGGTGGAGCCTTCGTCGCGCACCTTGTTGATCTCGTTGAACTTGATGAAGAGCAGGTCCAGGAGCTCCTGGGCCTTTTCGGCCGTGACGGCCTTGTCGGCGAGCAGGTGCGGGAACAGGTACTGGTCGAAGCGCATGGGCGAGATGGAGTGCCCGTTGGATTCGATCTGCAGGACGAGCTGGATGAACCAGAAGGACTGGAGGGCTTCGGCGAAGCTCCCGGCCGGCTCGGCCGGCACCTTGGCGCACACGCGGGCGATTTCCAGCAGTTCGGCCTTGCGGCCCGGGTCGGCCTCCGTGGCGGCCATGTCGGCGGCCAGGGCGGAAAAGCGGCCGGCGAAGCGGATGACGGCTTTGTTGGCGGCGGTCACGGCGGTCAGGAACTGGTGCTTGGCCAGGTGGGCCGGGTTGGTGAGCTCGAGCTTGGCCAGCTCGGCCTCGGCCGCGGCGACGACGCCCGAAAGGCCTTTTTCCAGGACCAGGGCATAGTCCACGCTGATGTGCCCCACGCCGTTGAAATAGTAGTTGCCCACGGTGAAAACGCCCCGGCGCTGGGCCTCCTTGCTTTCCGGGGTCATGAGCGCCGTGGCCAGCTCGTTGGTGGTGCGGCCGTTCCAGTAGGGGAAGAGTTCGCGCAGGACGGCTTTTTTCTCCTCGGAGATGAGGAACACGTCGCCGGTGCGCTTTTCCAGGCGGTCGAGCTCGTCCTCCAGCCATTTGCAGGAGAATTCCGGGAACACCGGGGCCGAGCGGGGCTTGGTGCACTGGTTGCCGACGATGATCTCGTCGGGCTGGATGAAGATGGTCATGTTGTCGAGGATCTTCTCCAGGGCCCTGGCCCGGCGCAGGATCACGGGCTGGTCCTCGGTCTCCTTGTAGGCGGCGGTGACGAGCTGGGCCCGCTCCACGCAGATTTCCGGGACGACGGCGATGAACCGTTCCCGGATGGCCTCCACCCGGGCGGTGGGTCCGGGCAGCTGCAACACGTCGATCTTCTCGAGCAAGGCTTGTTCGGCTGGGCTTGTCATGACGGCGTCCTCCTGATGACGTTGGATGCGCGGGAAACCCCTTTCGACGACGGGCGGCTCGCGGTCCCGGGCCCGGCGAGGAAAACCGTTCGGCGACGTCGAACGGGCGGATCGTCTTGGAATCCGATGTTTGCCCATTACGTCTTTTTCGCGGAGTCACTCTATCACCAAGAAGGGTGATTTTTCTCCCCCGGCCGTGGTATTTCGCGCCGCTTGCCGCCCTGTGCCCGCATTTTTCCATTAGGAACCGTGACAGGAATCCCGCCGGGCGGGGCCGTCCGACGGACGGCGGCCGCTCGCGGCGGCGACGCGCCCGGGCAGGCCGGGTCGCCGGTTCGCCCGGCAGCGTCGCCGCTGTCGCCCCTGGGGCGGGGCTGTCTGCGTCCCGAACATAGGAATTTATCGGTACGCAAATGTTCGCTGATTCGTCGTCGTCTGGCCGGGTGGCGACTTCGCGTGGAGAGGATTTCGATTGTGGCAAACTTTCTAAAGTTTCATGGAAATCGTGCGCCCTTCACGGCCTGTCGCCCAGGCGCGCCAGCCGGGGGGTGCGCCGTTTTCCTGGGGTACTATTGACGTAATAGTTTTACAATTGTATCCAGAACGTCACCATACGAGCGTTCGCCGCCCGGTCCCGCGCCGACGGCAAGGGAGCTTGTCCATGACCTGGCACGATGAGAGCGAAAACCAGCTCATCTCCCGCGTCGCCTGGCTGTATTTCAACGAGGAGCTCACCCAGGCCGAAATCGGCGAACGGCTTGGCCTCACCCGCCTCAAGGTCAACCGCCTGCTCCAGGCCGGGCGCGAGGCCGGCCTCATCCGGGTCGTCATCAACACCGCCTTCAAGGACTGCGTGGAGCTCGAAGCCGGCCTCGTCCGGGAGTACGGCCTGGTGCGCGCCATCGTCGTGCCCACCCCCGAGCGCGGCGGGCTGCACTACTACGACGCCGTCGGCCGGCCGGCCGGCGAATACGCCTCCCTGCAACTGCGCGACGGGCAGCGCTTCGGCGTGGGCTGGGGCTACACCATGCGCGCCGCCATAAACGGCATGGTCAGCCGGACCGTGCGCGGCGTCTCCGTGACCTCGCTCTACGGCGGCGTCCCCAGAAGCCCGGTCAACCCCTTCGACTCCACGGCCATGTTCGCCCGAAAGCTCCAGGCCGAGGTCTGCAACCACCTGCCCGCGCCCATGTTCGTCTCCACCCCGGAGGTGCGCGAGACCATCGCCGCCCAGCCCTTTTTCCGCACCTTCTACCAGGAAGCCCTGGATGTGGACATGATCCTGACGGCCGTGGGCGACATCTCCGCCCAGGCCACCAACATCGCGCTGGGGGCCATCACCCAGGACCAGCGCCGCGACCTGGCCCGGGCCGGGGCCGTGGGCGAATTCTTCGGCCGCTTCCTGGACGCGGCGGGAAACGTGGTGGACCACGAGGTCAACCGTTGCAGCATGTCCCCGGATTTCGCCGGGCTGTGCAAGGTCCCCCACATCGTCCTGGTCTCCGGGGGCATGGCCAAGACGCCCATACTGCAAGCCGTGCTGCGGCGCGGCTACGTCCACGTGTGCGTCACGGACGCGGGCACGGCCGCCAGCCTGCTCAACGTTTAGCCGAGGTGGAATCATGGACAGACAGGAACACCTGCGCCGTCTCCAGGACGGGGAAACCTTCGACCTCCTGGTCGTCGGCGGCGGGGCCACGGGCTGCGGCATCGCCCTGGACGCCGCCACCCGGGGGCTTCGCGTCGCCCTGGTCGAGCGCGACGACTTCGCCCAGGGCACCAGCAGCAAGAGCACCAAGCTCGTGCACGGCGGGGTGCGCTACCTGGAAAAGGCCATCATGAAGGCCGACAAGGAGCAGTTCGACCTGGTGCGCGAGGGGCTTCGCGAACGCGGCCGGCTGCTCAAAAACGCCCCCCACCTGGCCCATCCCATCCGCCTCATGACCCCGGTCAGGACCTGGTTCCAGGCCGCCTACATCTTTGCGGGCCTGGTGCTCTACGACCTGCTCGCCGGCCGCCTGGCCCTGGGCCGCAGCCGCCTGGTCGGCCGGGCCACGGCGCAAAAGCTCTTCCCGCAGCTCAACCTCGACGGCTACGCCGCCGCGGTCATCTACTACGACGGCCAGTTCAACGACGCGCGCATGGCCGTGGCCCTGGCCCGCACCGCCGCTTCCCACGGGGCCGTGTGCGCCAACCACGTGGAAGTGACCGGCCTGGTCAAGGAAAATGGCCGCATCCGGGGGGCCGAGCTTCGCGACCGCATCGGCGGCCGGACCTGGACCGTGGCGGCCAAGGGCGTGGTCAACGCCACCGGCCCCTTCGCCGACGCCATCCGCCGCATGGACGACCCGCAGGCCCAAAGCATGCTCAAGGCCAGCTCCGGCATCCACATCCTGCTGCCGGCCGGGACCACGCCCGAGGACCTTGCGCTCATGATCCCGAGCACCGAGGACGGACGCGTGCTCTTCATGATCCCCTGGCAGGGGCACGTGCTCTTCGGCACCACCGACGAGCCGGCCGACGTGGCCTTCGACCCCGCGCCGGAGCGCAAGGACGTGGACTACCTGCTGCGCTACGCCAGCGCCTACCTGCGCCGGCCCGTCGCGCGCCAGGACATCCTGGCCGTGTGGAACGGCCTGCGCCCGCTGGTCTTCGACCCGAAAAAGAAGAACACCCAGGAGCTGGCCCGCTCCCACGTCATCGACAAGAGCCCCTCGGGCCTTCTGACCATGGCCGGGGGCAAGTGGACCAGCTACCGGGCCATGGCCGAGGACGCCGTGGACGCGGCCTGCGCCGCCTTCGGCCTGGGGCGGGGGCGTTCCTGCGCCACGCGCGAGCTGCGGCTCGTCGGCTCGCGGACCTTCTATCCCGAGGCCTGGCGGGACCTGGCCGCGCATCACGGCGTGGAGCCGGCCCTGGCCCGGTCGCTTTTCGCCCTTTATGGCGACGAGGCCGGAAAAATCCTGGAGCTCGGCCGCCGACACGACCTGATGCGGCCCGTGCATCCGGAGCACCCTTACATCGGCGCGGAGGTCCTCTTCGCCGTGCGCCACGAGATGGCGCGCCGCGTCGGGGACGTTCTGCTGCGCCGGCTCCCCCTGGGACTCGTCGACATGCGCCATGCCCGGGAAGCGGCCCCGGCCGTGGCGGAGATCATGGGCCGGGAACTCGGCTGGGATGACGCGCGCCGCGCAAGCGAGGTGGAGAGCGTCCGCCGGCTGTTGGATGCCTGGTTCGCCGGGCACGGGGCGATGGAGCCGCAGCGGACGAACACGTCGGCAGAGGCAGGCCTGGACAACCGGTCCCTTCCCGCCACGGAAGGGAGGAGGCAAACGTCGCAAGCGCTGTAGGAGGGGTCGAGATGAACGGATCGTCACTGGGGAAGGAACTTTTTTCCGAATTCATGGGGACCATGATCCTCATCATATTCGGAGCCGGCTGCGTGGCCATGAAGGTCTTTTTCGGAGAGGGGCTCAATATCAGCTGGGACACCATCACCTTCGGCTGGGGGTTCGGCGTATTTTTCGGCGTGCTGGCCAGCCTGCGGTCCGGGGCGCACATCAATCCGGCCGTGACCCTGGCTTTGGCCGTGACCGGCCGGTTTCCCTGGAGCAAGGTGCTGCCTTATTCCCTGGCCCAGATCGCCGGCGGCTTCGTGGGCGCGGCCATCGCGTTTCTCGACTTCAAGGCCAAATGGCTGCTCTTTGACCCGCAACTGGTCAAGACGGCGGGCATCTTCTGCACCTTCCCGGCCGTGCCGGGCTTCTGGCCGGGATTCATCGACCAGGTCATCGGCACCGCCGTGCTCATGTTCGGCATCCTGTCCATCGGCGACTTCGGGGCCAAAAACGGCGTGGTCTGGATCGGCCCGGTGGCCGTGGCCATGCTGGTCATGGCCATCGGCATGAGCCTTGGCGCCATGAACGGATACGCCATCAACCCGGCCCGCGACTTCGGCCCCCGGCTCTTCGGCCTGGTCGCCGGCTTCACCCAGCCGAACCTCATGGATACGAGCATCGTGCTCGTGCCCATACTCGGCCCCCTCGTGGGCGGGCCCCTTGGCGCGCTCATTTACGACAGGACCACAGGCGCTCTGAACAAGGACCCCAATGTCGACTATTGCGAAGACGGCGCGCAGGAGTGTTAGCCATGAGCCAGTACGTGTTGGCCCTTGACCAAGGCACGACCAGTTCCCGGGCGATCCTTTTCACGCGCGAAGGCGACATCAAGCAGATCGCGCAAAAGGAATTCACGCAGATCTACCCCCAGCCGGGCTGGGTGGAGCACAACGCCAACGAGATCTTCGACACCCAGTCCTTCGTCATGAACGACTGCCTGCAACAGGCCGGCGTCGAGGCCTCGGAAATCGCGGCCGTGGGCATCACCAACCAGCGCGAGACCACCGTGGTCTGGGACAAGGCCACGGGCGCGCCCATCCACAACGCCATCGTCTGGCAGGACCGCCGCACGGCCGGCTTCTGCGACGAACTGAAAGAGCGCGGCCTGGAGAAGGTCATCCGCGAAAAGACCGGCCTGGTCGTGGACGCCTACTTTTCGGGCACCAAAGTCAACTGGATGCTGGACAACGTGCCGGGCGCCAGGGCCAGGGCCGAAAAGGGCGAACTGCTCTTCGGCACCATCGACGCCTGGCTCATCTGGAACCTGACCAAGGGCGCGGTGCACGTCACCGACGCCTCCAACGCCAGCCGCACCATGCTCTACAACATCCGCACCGGCGACTGGGACGACGAACTGCTCAAGATCCTGGACGTGCCCCGTTCCATGCTGCCGCGCGTGAGCCGGTCCTCGGAAGTGGTGGGCGAGGTCCATCCCGAGTTCCTGGGCCGCGCCCTGCCCATCGCGGGCAACGCCGGCGACCAGCAGGCCGCCACCTATGGCAACGCCTGCCTGACCGAGGGCATGGCCAAGAACACCTACGGCACCGGCTGCTTCATGCTCATGAACACCGGCAAGGTCGCCCGGATCAGCGAGAACAATCTCCTGACCACCGTGGCCTGGTCCACCTCGGCGGGCATGCACTACGCCCTGGAGGGCAGCGTGTTCATCGCCGGCGCGGTGATCCAGTGGCTGCGCGACGGCCTGGGCATCATCAAGAGCGCCCCCGAGGTGGAGCAGCTCGCCCTGTCCGTGCCGGACAACGGCGGCGTCTACCTCGTGCCCGCCTTCGTGGGCCTGGGCGCGCCCCACTGGGACCAGTACGCCCGCGGCGCCATGGTCGGCATCACGCGGGGCACCACCAAGGCCCACATCGCCCGGGCGGCCCTGGAGTCCATCGCCCTGCAGACCCTCGACATCATGGACTGCATGCAGAAAGACGCCGGCATCAAGCTCGCCACCCTGCGCGCCGACGGCGGGGCCACCCGCAACAACCTGCTCATGCAGTGCCAGGCGAACGTCCTGGGCGTGCCGGTGGAGCGGCCCAGGGTGACCGAGACCACGGCGCTCGGGGCGGCCTATCTGGCCGGATTGGCCGTGGGCTTCTGGAAAAGCGAGGACGAGATCACGGCCATGTGGCAGCTGGACCGCCGGTTCGAACCGAACAAGGACCCGGCCGAGCGCGAAAAGCTGATCCAGGGCTGGCAGCGGGCCGTGGAACGCAGCAAGAATTGGATCGAGTCCTAGTGTCGCGTCCTCAAAATTAATACATATTTAAGCGACCAGCGGTTTGCCGGTGTAGGTCCACTTGAAGGGCTTTGCCCAGAGCTCGTTATAGTTCTTGATGTACTCCATGATCTGGCCGACGAGTTGTTGCTTTGA
>NZ_JARKOZ010000124.1 GCF_029978005.1 Solidesulfovibrio sp.
GACGTTTTTGGTGTCCGTGAGCACGGAGCTCATGATGAGCTTGAAGGTCTGCCTGGGTCCGGCGGCGTCCTCCATGCGGCGCAGGGCCTGGACGACCTCGTTGCCGTCCATGCCGGGCATGAGGATGTCCATGAACACGGCGGTGATGGGCCTTTCCTCCTCGAGGGAGGCCTCGAAGGCGGCCAGGGCCTCCAGGCCGTCGCCGGCGGTCAGGCACTCGGCGTAAGCGGACAGAAAGGTGCGCAGGAAGAGGATGATGCTTTCATCGTCATCCACGATGAGAAAGCGCATGGCGATGCCCCCGGTGCCGCAAACGTCGTGGGGCGGGACGCCCCCCTGGGAAAGGGGTATTGTTTTTTCGTCGGCCCCGCAACCGACGATTCGGCGAAGGCCGGACCGGAGCGAACCGGCGCGGCGCCTTGACGGGCACGGCCGGGAGTCTTTAGGTTTTGGCCGCGCGCCCGTAGCTCAGCCGGATAGAGCGTCGGACTTCGAATCCGCAGGCCGGGAGTTCGAATCTCTCCGGGCGCGCCAGTTTTTACAAAGGGTTTGGCGGGATGCGCCGGCCCTTTTTTTTGGCCTTGCTGCATTGCGTTCCCGCCTTGATCACGGCGACGCGCGGCGCGGCACGGGTTCCCGCTTGGGAGCCAAGCCGGCCCGCGCCCCGCCTACCCCGTGAAGCTGGCGTAGTTCTTCCCGACCCGGTCAATCAATTGCAAGTGCCGGTATTCGCCTTTGATCTGGCCGGCTTCGTAGATGCGGTAGGCTTCCTCCACGCATTTCTCGCAGGCTCCGATGGGCGCTTCGACGCCCAGGCACAGCGGGTTGCGGGTGGATTCGGTCTCGAATTTGAGCACGCCCCGGCAGTGGTCGCACAGGCGCACGGATTCGGTCTGGTATTCCGTTATGGCGTCCGTATCGTAATACAAAGTCTTGCGCCGGGTGAACCAGCCATTGATGACGTCGCCCTTGCCCGGCCCCTTGGGGTTGCGGGCCAGGGCGGTGATCTCCCGGCAGACCTCTTCGATGTAGCCCGTGACCTTGGCCGACTGGCGCACGGCGGCCGGGTCGAAGTTGGGCTCGCGCACGTGGGAGTAGTCGAGGCCGGCCATGGAGAGCACGAGTCCCAGGTTGACGTAGGGCAGCGCGCCCTGGATGGCGTAGCCGCCTTCGAGCACGGCGATGTCCGCGTCCAGGAGTTCGGTGAGTTTGGCGTAGCCCTGGGCCGAGAAGGCCATTTCGGTGATGGGGTCGGAGAAGTGGTTGTCCTGGCCGGCGGAATTGATGACCAGGTCGGGCTTGAAGTCTTCGATGAGCGGCAACACCACCTCGCGCAGGGCGAACAGGAATCCCTCGTCCGAGGTGCCGGGCGGCAGGGGCACGTTGACCGTGGCCCCCAGCGCCCTGGGGCCGCCCATTTCGTAGGGGTAGCCCGTGCCCGGGTAGAGGGTGCGACCGTCCTGGTGCAGGGAGATGAAAAGCGTGTCCGGGTCGTGCCAGTAGACGTCCTGGGTGCCGTCGCCGTGGTGGCAGTCGGTGTCCACGATGGCCACGCGCATGGGGCCATAGCGCTCGCGCAGCCATTCGAGCATGACGGCTTCGATGTTGATGTTGCAAAACCCCCGCGCGCCGTGGACCACCTTCATGGCGTGGTGTCCGGGCGGGCGCACCAGGGCGAAGGCTTTCTGCGCCTCCTTGTCCAGGACGGTGCGGGCGGCGCGCATGGCCCCGCCGGCGGAGACGAGGTGCGAGGCGGTGGTCACGGCGGCGACGTCGGGGAAGCAGAAATGCACGCGGGCCACGTCCTCGGCCGTGGCCAGGTCGGGCTTGAGTTCGGTGATGCCGGCGATGTCGAAGACGCCTTCCTCGCGCAACTGGTCCTGGGTGTAGAGCAGGCGCTCCTGGCGTTCCGGGTGGGTGGGCGTGATGGCCCAGTCGAAGGCCGGAAAAAAGACGATGCCGAGCGGATGGCGCGCCTTCAGCATGACTGCGACACCGCCTGCTTGTACGCGGCCAGCACGCCCGGGCGCACCTGGCAGGCCACGCGGATGTTGTGGCCGACCTGCGCCTGGCCCTCGACCATGGGGAAGGACGAGAGTTCCACGGTTTCGATGGGCGCTTCGCCCAGGTCCGCGCCGATGGAGGCGAGGTAGTCGCGAAGGCGCGTGGCCGCCTCGCCCTCGGCCGCGGCCGGGCTGAAGTTGCCGGCGACGGTCCGGGCGACGCCGAGCGACGGGATGGTCAGCCGGCCGGCGGCGGTGTCGGCGAAGAGTTCCACCGAGAAGGTGGGCCGGGCCAGGGCCGCGCCGATGGCGTTGGCCACGGCGAAGCTCTCGGGCACCACCACCTCTTCGGAAAAGGCGTCCTGGAGCAGGGCGGACAGGGCCAGGGCCGGGCCGCCCATGACGTAGACGCGCGTGGGGCGCACCTGCCGGCCTTCCAGGAGGTCGAAGATGGTGTAGACCGGCCGGTCGTTGATCTCGCGCACGAAGGCGGCCACTTCGGAGCGGATCTGGTTGACGGCGTTTATGATCGCGGCCTCGGCCACCTCGTCGGCCTCGAAGCCGTGGGGCGCGCCCAGGGCGGCCATGCCGGCGAAGGAGAGGCGCGGATCGCCCACGGCGATGACGTTTTGGAGGTTGAGCGCATCGACCAGGGTCGGGACCGGGCCGCCGAGGGCCATGGGCGGGCCCAGACGCCTGGGGCCCACGCGCACGGCCTCGCGGCTGACGCTTATGGCCGAGTCGCCGCCCACGCCGATGGACCGGGTGCGAAGCGCCCGCACCAGGGTCGGCCGGCCGGCGATGGCGATGCCTTCGTTTTCGATGAGCGGCGCGCCGGCGGCGAACACGGCGATGTCCGTGGTGGTGCCGCCGATGTCCAGGATGACGGAGTCCTCGGCGATATCGCACACGGCGATGATGCCCATGACCGAGGCGGCCGGGCCGGAGAGAATCGACTGCACGGGCAGGGCGCGGGACACGGAAAGGGGCATGGTGCCGCCGTCGGCCTTGAGCACGCTCAGGATGTCCGGCGCGATGCCGAGCTCGCGCACGGACTGCTCCACGGCGTCGCAGAAGCGGTTGTAGACGCGCCACACGGCGCTGTTGAAATAGGCCGTGGCGATGCGCCGGCCGAAGCCCAGGCGGCCGGAGAACTCGTGGCCGAGCGACACGCAGTCCGACTCCGGGGCCAGAAGCTGCCGCAGGGCCAGTTCCTGCTCGGGCCGGCGGGTGGAGAACTTGGTGACGGCCGCGTGGACCTTGACCCCGGCCTCGCGGCAGGCGCGCAGGGCGGACCGGGCGGCGGCCAGGTCCAGGCCGGCGGTTTCGCGGCCCCGGTGGTCGATGGCCCCGGGCAGGACGAAATAGTGCTCGCCCAGGCGGTAGGCCTCGGGGTCGATGCCCGGGCCGCCGGACACGAAGGCCCCGACCGGGTCGGCCGTGCCCTCGACGATGGCGTTGGTGGAAAGGGTGGTGGAGAGGTTCAGGCGCGAGACGGCCCCGGGGCCGGCCACCGAGGCGATGCTGGCCAGGGCCTCGCGGATGGAGGCCAGCAGGTCGTCGTGGTCGGTGCGCAGCTTGGCGCAGGCAACGACGCCTTCCGGGCCGATGAGGACCGCGTCCGTGTGGGTTCCGCCGACGTCGATGCCGCAAAGCATCCGACACCCGTAGCATCAAGGCAGGCCGGCGTCGAGATGGCCGGATGGCCCTTTCCCCTTGCCATGCTGCGCCCCGCATGCAATGGAGCGAAAATGGACCGATCCCAGGGCGTCCGGTCCCGGGCCGACAATTCGAACAAGGGGGAAGGCATCATGAAACGGTACGTCATCGCCGTCGTGGCCATCATGCTTCTTTGGGCTTCCGGGGCCGCGGCGCAAAACGCCCTGCCGCAACTCGTCGGCACCTGGCGGGGGCAAAGCGAAGTCCTGCTTGGAACATCGAACTTCTCCACCCAGGACGTGGAGTTCGTCATCCTCAAACAGCAGGGCCATCTCTTCACGGGCGTGAAGCGATACGTCAAGGAGCCCGAGCGCATCAAGACGGAGGAGACGTTCACCGGGGTCATTCTCAACGACGCCAGGATGATCGCCTTCAGCGACTCGGACACGGGGTACAATTTCGCGATTATGACCGGCCCGGACAGGCTGGAGATCGCCTACGTGCACGACGGACTGGGCAAGAAGCAGCCCTCCATGGCCTGCTTCCTGGCTTTGACCAGGCAGAAGTAGGAAGAGAAAGCGTTCAGACCCGGCAGGCGGCCAGGGCCGCGGCCCGGATGTCGGCCAACTGGAGGGCGACGTCCGGCCGGCGGCAAGGCGCGGGGGACGCCGCCGGCGGGGCCGTCCCGGCCGCGCCGGGGCGCTCTCCGGCCAGGAACTCCAGGACGTCCATGACCTGGCGGACGAGCCGATCCACTTCCGGGCGGGCCACCGGGGCGGGATCGGCCTCCTGCTGGAGGAAAAGCCCGGTGAGCAGGCCGGTGAGCCGCGCGCAGGAAGCGGCCTTGGCCTCCTGGGCGGCCAAGGCCGCCGGCCCGGGGCCGGTCCGCCGCCACTGGGCCAGGACGGCGAGCAGGGTGCGGCCGGCGCGCTCGGCCCGGCGCTTGGCCGCGACGCTTTCCTGGTGGAAGGTCTCTCCTCCGGCGACCAGGGCGTCGCGGATGGCCCCCAGGTAGGCGCGATTGGCTTCGAAGGTCTCCTCAAGCGCCTCCCGGACCCTTGCTTCCGTGGGCGCGGCCCAAAGCGACCTGGCCACGAGCCAGGCGGCCAGACTGCCGGCGACGACGCAGCCCAGGCGCTCGGCGGCCAGATGCCAGGGCAGCGTGGCGTCCAGGCTCGTCATGAGCACCACGGTGACGGTGATGAAAAAGACCGCCGTACCGTAGTGGCGGCGCATGAGGTAGGTGAAGACGGCGCAACTGGCGGCGATGACCGCGAGCAGCCAGGGGAGCGGAAGGGCGCGCCACACGGGCAGCCCGGCCACGGTGCCGCATACGCGGTGGACCATGCGGGAACGGGTCAAACCGGCGCTCGGTTGCAGGACCACCAGCATGGAAAAGGGCAGCCAGGAGCCGTGGGGCAGGCCCAGGCCCTTGAACGCCGCCGCAGCGGCCGCAAGCAGGGCCGAAAGCCCGAGGGTGTAGCGCACGAGCGCCGCGTCGAGCCGGGCCGGCCGGGAGAACGCCCCGCCAAGGGACCACGCCGGCCAGCCGGCGGCGCGTCGCCGCTGGTCGCGCCAGGCGGCCCGGCCGACGCGCGGGCGGCTGATCTGGCGCAGGGCTTTTTCCGTTTCCGCCCAGCGGCCGGCGGCCTCGGTCAGAAGCCGGGCCGGGCGGTCGTCGCCGGTCCCGGCTGCGCGCGGCCGCCGCGTAGGCGTCGGCCGCGCGCAGCATGGCCTCGCGGGCCTGCCCCATGGACACGCCGGCGATGCGCAGGGCACCGGGCCGGGGCACGACCACCGCATGGGCCACGGTGTCGGCGGCCCGGGCCACGAGGGCCAGCGTCCCGGGCAGGTCGGCCTCGGGCAGGGCCGGCCGGCCCGCGAGCAGGGCGCAAAGCCCGGACAGGCGGGTGATGAAGCGGGCGGCGGCGAGGTTGGCCGCCGCCAGGTTGTTCCAGAAGGCATGGGCCCCGGGGCCGGACAAGGGCGCGAGCCGGGCGAAGGCGCTGTCCAGGGTGGCGCGCAGCCGCTCGGCCTCGGCGCAAACGCCGGCGGCGGCGGCCGGGTCGCCGCCGGCGCTTTTGGCCAACTGCCGGGCCATGGCGGCCAGGCCGATCCAGTTGCGCCCGACCAGACGGCGCAGGGGGTATTGCGGCCGCAGGGGCCAGTAGGCGAGCAGGCAGGCGACGCCGAAGAGCCCGCCGGCCAGGGTGGCCAGGGCGTGCCGGGCCGCCCCGGGCCAGAGCGCGGCCACGGGCGTGCCCAAGGGGGCCATGCCGAGGGCGGTGAAGAAGACGAGCGCGCAGGGCACGGCGGCCATGGGGCCGTAGTCGCGGCACAGTTGCCGCCAGGCTCCGACGGAAAGGCCGAGCAGGCCGGTGGCCAGGACCGCCCCGGCCAGGGAGCCGGCGGCCAGTACCCCCAGGGCGGCGCTGGCGGCAAAGGCCAGGGCCAGCAGGCACAGGAGGTTGAGCCGCAGCGCGTAAGGCCCCTCCACGTCCACCAGGGCGATGCTGTGGGCGGCGAAGGCCGCGAACACGGCGTCCTGGGGCGCGCCCAGGGCCAATCCGGCCATAAAGGGGACCATGAAGACGACGGCTCCGCGCAGGGCCAAAAGCGCCCCGCGGGCTGCCTCGGCGCGGACCGCCCGGGTCTGGCGCAGGGAAAACAGGGAAATGTTCATGAAACGCACCGGAAGGTTTGGAGCCCCGGACGACCGGGACAGCCAGGGCAGGTACACCCGGGCAAACGGACTGTAAAGGTCAGAGGACGCCGGCGGCGAGCAGGGCGGAAAGCGCCAGGAGCAAGGCCCCGACCAGCCTGTGCAGCGAATCGATGGTCATCTTGCCCAAAAGCCGCGCCCCGGCGAAGGCTCCGGCAAAGGCGCAGACCGTGGCGGCGGCGAGAAGCCCGAGGTTGCCGGCCACCTCCGGCGCGCCCAGGTGCGCGGCGTAGACCGTCAGGCGTGTGGCGTCCACCATGCAAGCCACGAACACGCCCGTGGCGATGAACGCCTCCTTGGACAGCCCCAGGCGCAGGAGAAAGGCGCTGCGAAACGCGCCCTGGTGCCCGGACAGGCCGCCGAAGAATCCCGACACCAGCCCGCCCAGGGGCAAGAGCCCGGGCGGCAGCCCCTGGCCCTTGAGGGCGTGCGTGATCTCCAGGACGGAAAAGCCTCCGATGAGCAGCCCGACCACCAGCTTCACCGGGGTGACGACCATGTCCCGGCCGAAAAGGGTGTAACGGGCCAGTGCCGGCAGATCGGCGAGCCACAGGAGCACGGCCGCGCCCACGAAGCTGGCGGCCACGGCCGGCAGGCCGAAGCGCAGGCAGGCCCGGCGGTCGGCCTTTTTGGCGAAAAGGGACAGCTTGAAGAGGTTGTTGGCGAAATGCACCAGCGCGGTCATGGCCACGGCGGCCTCGATGGGAAAAAAGACGGCCATGACCGGGGTGAGGATGGTGCCCAGGCCAAAGCCGGAAAAAAGGGTCAGGCCCGAGGCGACGAGGGCCGTGGCGCAGACGGCGACAAAGGCGGACATGGCGGCTCCCGGTTCGGTCGTGCCGCCCTGCCCTACTCCGCGCCGGCGACGGTCGCGTGACGGCCCGGCCTCAGCGCCGGCCGTAGCGCCCCATGAGCGTGGCCGAGGCCAGGATGCGCCCCTTGGCGGCGCGCAGGACCTCGGCCTTGGACGCGCCCGAGGGCAGGTCGAGCATCCCTTCCAGGGCGTAGAGCGTGAAGAAGTAGCGGTGCACGCCGCTTGGCGGGCAGGGGCCGCCGTAGCCGCAACGGCCCCAGCTGTTGCGGCCGGACAGGCTGCCGTCGGGATAGGCCGGGGCCTCGTGCAGGCCCTCGGGCAGTCCGGGCGTGGCCGGGGAGAGGTTGTAGAGCACGAAGTGGTCCCAGACCCCGCCCGGGGCGTCGGGGTCGTCGCACACGAGCGCCAGGCTCCCCGCCCCCGGCGGAACGCCGGAAAAGACCAGGGGCGGCGACAGGTCGGGCCCGTCGCAGGTGTGGCGGGACGGGATGTTCCCCTCGTGGACGAAGGCCGGTGAGGAAAGGGTCATCGCCATGCGGAACTCCTTTTCGCCGTGGCCGGGCGCGCCTTGGCCCTGCCTGACGCCGAGGGGGCCGGGGGAGGCGGCGCTCCCCTCGGCCCGTGGTCTTCCCCCCTGTATCGCGTCTTCGGAATCCGTGCCTACGTTTTTTTTTACGGCCCTGGCCTGCAAGGGTCGCCAGTTCCCCAAACGCCGCCCTCTCCTCGGCAAGGCCGGGTTAATCGTCGAAATCGCCCTCGGGCCCCTTGTCGGTCTTCATGGAGGCGGCGCGCTCGAGGATCTTCTCGCGGGTCCAGGCAGCCGGATCCTCGATGCGGCCGGCCTTGGGGCCAAGGTCGTAGGAGCCGGCGGCAAGCAGCTCGCCGATGGCCAGGGAGCCGGTGCCGGCGGCGTTGAAGACGTCGGTCAGGAGCCAATAGACGAACTCGGCCACGGCGTCGGCCATGCGCTGGCGCACGGCGGCGGGCTGGGCGAGCAGCTTTTTCTCGAACACGCAGTTGAGCTTCTTGTAGTCGCCGGCCTTGATGGCCTTGCCGTCGGCGTAGGCCGTCATCTCGGCCCACAGCGCATCGTCCACGCCCTTGCCCGGTTCCTTGATGAAGCCCCCGGCCGCGTCCATGATGGCGTTGCCGTAGTCGTTGACGGCCACGCCCCAGGAGATCATCTGCAGGGCGGTGGCCACGTTGGCCTTGGTGGTGGCGGTTTTGGCGGCGATCTCCTTGAGCTTTTCCGAAGAATTGCCCGAGGTGCCGTGCTGGGCCCCGGAGATGCCGTAGGGGGCCAGGACCTCGTGGATCTTCGCGGTCAGGCCCACCTGGATGCCCGTGGCCGAGGCCTCGATGCCGTGGGTGGTGCCGTTATTGAGCGCGATCCAGTCGGGGTGGATGCCGTTGGCGTTGAGCCCCTGGATGAGAAAGAGCGCCTCCTCGGGTGTGGAGAGGCCGGATTTTCCCTTGATCTCGCCCACTTCCGTCTCGTACCCGGCCCAGGTCGGCACGTAGGGGGCCAGGGCGATGTTGGCCAGGAGGTTCTCGGCGTCGGGCAGATGGGAGGCGTCGATGGCGATGGAGGTGATGCCGGCCTCGAACAGGGTCGGGATCTCGGCCTGGGCCTCGGCCACGTCGCCGGGCTTTTTGATGCCGTAGTGGTCGGCGTGGATGGCCACGGGCACGGTGACGCCCAGTTCGTTGGCGGCCTGGTCGGCCTGGCGGGCGATGTTCCACATGTTGACGTCGCAGTAGTTGGACTCGGAGCGGGCGATCTCCAGGATGACGGCGGCGTCGGCGCGCTGGGCGGCCATAAGCGCCCCGCGCAGCACGAAGCTGCTGCGGGAGTTGGCCGCGATGGTCATGGCGTGGCCTTTCTTGCGCATGGCCCTGTCGATGGCCTTGCCGCTGACGAGCAGCGCCCTCGAATTGGGGAAAAGCTTCTTGACGTTGGGCGGCCGGCCGACGGCCAGGGCCTGTTCGAAAGCGGTATCGGGCTTGGTCATCTCTTCCTCCTGGCTTCGATTCCGGGCCGCGGCCCGGGGCGCGAACGGGTATTGAGGCGCCTTGGCGCCGCTTTTGCGACGAAACGGGTCGCGCCGTCAGGACGGCGCGAAGAGCTCCCGGATGCGGTGGCGTTCGAGGATGGCGACGGCCGCCGGGTCGTCTTCCGTGGCGGCCAGCAGCGCGGCCACAGACGGGACCAGGATCGCCCGCGCGGCGGGATAGTTCACGGCGGCCAGACGGCCGGCCAGGACCGCGAGCCGGGCCAGGTTGGCGTCGGCCGGCCCCAGGCGGCAGCGGCCCAGGATGTCGCAGGCCGCCACGTCCTCGGCCGTGGCGGCCGGAACCTTGGCCACGTAGACCGCGCCGCCGCACACGGCGCAGGTCAGTTCGCCCGGCGCGGTGGCGGCCACGGGCATGGTCCATTGGGAAGTGGTGTTGCCGCAGGCGTCGAACTTGCGCATGTGGAAGAAGACGCTCTCGGCGGCCCAGCCGAAATCGGCGTGGCCAGGATCGTTGACGCAAAAAAGCTTGCGCGACAGCATGCTCGCTCCTTTTGCCCGGACGCCGGGCACACTTTTTGACGCATAGTACGAGCCGGCGAAACAATCAACAAAGTCGGCCCCATTCCCCTCCCCGCGCCGGGGTTTTTCCCTTTTGTTCGCGGCCGGATTCTGCTACCGCATGCCTCCATGTCCGGATACCTGTACGTCCTTGCCGCGGCCTCGCTCTGGGGGCTCATCGGCCCCCTGTCCAAGCTCTCCTTCGCCGCCGGCATGGACACGGTGGAAGTGGCCTTCTGGCGCACCACCCTGGCCTGGTTCCTGTTCGCCGGCCAGGCCGTGGCCTCCCGGGAGACGCGCATCGCCGCGCGCGACCTGCCGGCCGTGGCCGGGTTCGGCGTGGCCGGCATCGCCGGGCTCTTCGGGGCCTACGTGGTGGCCGTGGAAGCCGGCGGCGCGGCGCTGGCCTCGGTGCTGCTCTACACCGCGCCGGCCTGGGTGGCGCTTTTCTCCTGGCTCTTCCTCAAGGAACCCATGGGCGGATACAAGCTCGCGGCCGTGGCCGCCACGGTCCTGGGCGTGGCCGGGGTGAGCCTGGGGCCGGGGCTGTCCGGCGACGCGGCGTTTGGCGGCAAGGCCATCTTCTTCGGCCTGCTCTCCGGCGTGACCTACGCATTGTATTACATCTTCGGGAAATACTACCTGGGCCGCTACCGCACGCCCACGCTCTTCCTGTACGCCCTGCCCGTGGGCTCCCTGACGCTCCTGCCTTTCGTGCGCTTCACCGCGCCGACCCTGGCCGGGGCCCTGCCCTGCCTGGCCTTGGCCGTCTTCTCGACCTACGGGGCCTATTCGATCTATTACGCCGGCCTGCGCCGCCTGGAAGCCACCCGGGCGGCCGTGGTGGCCACCCTGGAGCCGGTCATCGCGGCCGTGCTCGCCTACGCCATGTTCGGCGAGCGCTTCAGTTTCCTGGGCTATCTCGGCGCGGGCTGCATCATCGGCTCGGTGCTGCTGACCATCTGGGACGGGGCCAGGGAGCGGCTGCGCGCGCCGCTGCCCGGCCAGACGGCCACGCCTCGGGCGGGCTAAAGAAGCCCCCGGCCAGGGCCGATGAGGCGTTGAGGGGAATTTCGGCCCGCCGGCCGAAGCGCGGACGCCATGAACGAAATCGATCCCAACGCCGCCCTGGGGAGCGCCGACGGCGCAGCCTCGGCCCAGGCCGCCGAGTCCCGGCAGACCGCCGCCGCCGACACGCCGAACCGCGAGCCCGACCGCGACACCGTGCGCGTGGAGGCGCTGCTCAAGGCCACGGCCTCGCGCATCGTCACGGACGAGGCCACGCGGGTGGTGCAGGTCGAGATCCTCGACCCGGTCACGCGCAAGGTGCTGCGCGCCATTCCCGACGACGACTGGCTCAAGGTGGTGCGCGCCCTGCAAGCCATGGCCGGCGAGGCCATCGTGGACAAGAAGACCTAGTCCCCGCCTTGCCGCCGCCCGCCATTTCCAGTAAGGCCTTTCATGCGCCTTCGCGCGCCCCGACAGTGACCCGAAGACGGCTCGTGCGGCGTCGACGCCTATCCGTCACCATCAACCCTTTCCTGACGCCGCCATGCCCGCATCCCCTCCGCTTCCGCGCCCGTTCCCCCTGCGCCAGGCGATCGTCCTGCTCGTCGTCGGCACGGCCTTGTACCTCGTCCTGGGCGCGCTGCTCCTGGCCGCGACGAGCAGCGCCAGACTTTTTCGCGACGCGCTCATGGAGGCCAGCTCGCGCCTCGACGACGTCCGGCTGGCCGTCGAGCAAATGCACTTTCAATCCCTGCTCGCCGCCGCCACGGGGGAACAGGTGTTCGCCGTCCGTCACGACGAGGGCCTGGCCGAAGTGACGCGGTCCCTTTCCGGCCTGGCCGCGTTGCGGCAGCAAGCCCGCGTGCCCCTGGACGTCGCCAGACTCTCCGGTATCGTCCGGGAGGTGGCCGCCGTCCAGGGCAGGGCCTTGCAATCCACCGCCCGCGGCGACCTGCCGGCCGCCTGGGCCATGCTGCGCAGCCTCGGCTACGAGGACGCCCTGGCCGACCTGCACCGGTGCCTCGACGAATGCGACGCCGCCATGACGGCGCGCGCCGACGCGACCCTGGCCAGGCAGGACCGCTTCAACGGCTTCGCCTTGTGGTGTCTGGGGATATTCACCCCTCTTTTCGTCGTCGGCGGCATCCTCTTCCTGCGCCGGGCCGGACGCGACGCCGCCGCCAACCAGGCGGCCCAGGAAGCCCTGGCCGACTCGGAGCGGCGCTTTCGCGAAACCTTCGAACTGGCCGCCGTGGGCATCGCCCACGTGGCCCTCGACGGCCGCTTCCTGCGGGTCAACGACCGCTTCGCCGCCATCGTCGGCTACAGCCACGCCGAACTGACCGCAGCCGACTTCGCGACCATCACCCATCCGGACGACCTCGAAGCGGACCTGGACGGGCAGCGACGCCTGCTGGCCGGGGAAATCGGCACCTATGCCATGGAAAAGCGCTACCTGCGCAAGGACGGTGGGATCGTCTGGGCGCACCTGACCGTCTCCCTGGCCCGCGACGCGCAGGGCCGGCCCCTGCACTGCATCAGCGTCATCGGGGACATCAGCGACCGCAAGGCCGCCGAGGCACGGGCCCGGGAAAGCGCCCGCACCATCGGGGCGCTGCTCGACGCCACCACCGACCGGGTCATCCTGGCCGATGCCGCCGGAACGATCCTGGCGATCAACAAGGCCGGGGCGGACAGCTTCGGGCTCTCCCGCGAGGCCATGATCGGCCGCCGGTTCCATGAGCTTTTCGGCGCCCCCCTGGCCGCCTCGCGGCTGGTCCATCTTCGTCGGGCCCTGGCCACGGGACGCATCCAGCGCTTCACCGACGAACGCGACGACGTGGTCCTCGACCATGTGGTCGCCCCCCTGCCCGGGAGCGACGGCGTAGCAGGCAGGGTCGCTCTGTTCGCCCGCGACGCCACGGCCCTGGTGCGGGCAAGGGAGGAGGCCGAAGCGGCCAGCCAGGCCAAGAGCCGGTTCCTGGCCAACCTCGGCCACGAGATCCGCACGCCCCTAAACGGCATCCTCGGCATGGCCCAGGTCATGGCCGGCCTCGATCCCGACGAGGAGCAGAGCCAGTGCCTGGACGACATCGCCAACGCCTCGGCCGCCCTGCTCGGACTTATCGACGACCTTCTCGAACTGTCGCAGATCGAAACCGGCCGCGTGGCCCTCGAACCGGGATTGTTCGCCCTGGCCGACATCCTCGAGGCCGCAAGCGTCACGCTTTCCCCCCGGGCGGCGGAAAAGGGCCTGACCCTCGAAACAGCCCTGGCCGCGGACCTGCCTCCCCTGGTGCTGGGCGACGGCGGCAAGCTGCGCCGCATCCTGCTGATTCTCGTCGACAACGCCATCAAATTCACGGGCAAGGGGGGCGTGACCGTGGAACTGCGCTGCCGCGAGGCCTGCCCGACCGAGGAAAGCCAGGTCCCTGCCGTGAGCGTGGTCTGTCTCGTGTCCGACACCGGCATCGGCATCGCCCCGGAAGACCTGACCCGCATCTTCGACAGCTTCACCCAGGCCGACGGCTCGGCCACCCGGCGCTTCGGCGGCACGGGCCTGGGTCTGGCCATCGCCCGGCGGCTGGCCCGGCTCATGACCGGCGACCTCGTCGTGGAAAGCCGCCCGGGCCAGGGCAGCGTCTTCACCCTGACCGCCCCCTTCGAACTGCCGGCCCCCGCCCCGGGCGTCGGGCCGCGTCCGTGACCGCGACCGGCCCGGGCCTGTCCCCGGGAGAACGCTTCGACCGTGACATGGCGGTGCTGCGCCGGGGAGGGCTGCCCTGGAACGGCCGCCGCGCCGCCCCGCTCCCTGTCGCGCCCTACCGGCCGCGCACGGGCGACGTGGTCCTGCGGCTTCTGGCCATGCCCGAGTCCATCGGCCTGGCCGCCACCAATCTGTCCGGCTACTCCCATTGCGGCGTGGTCCGGGAAACGGGCGGCCACGCCTTCGTGGTCGACTGCTATCCCCCCATCAACGGGCATCCGGGAGGGGTGCGGCGCACGCCCTTCGCCGCCTGGACCGCCGCCGAGGCAGGCGTACCCGTGCTGCACTGGCAGGCGCTTCGCCGGCCGGACATGGACGCGGACGCGGCCGGAGGGGTCCTCGACGCCCTGGCCTGCCGGGAGCTGCGCTTCTCCCTGGTTCTCGAAGGCCACGACGCCCTGGCCGACGGCATCGGCGAAGAGGCCAACTGTTCGGCCTTGGCCCGGGCCTTCCTCGAGGCCATGGGCACGGACTGCGCCACGGCCTTCGCCGCCACGGCCGTGACCACCCGGGTGATGACGCGTTTTTTCTTCCTGGCCGAAAACGGTTTCTACGACGCCGCGCCGGGCGGGGCGGGACGCGATTTCTACGACCTGGCCCAGGCCCACGGCCTGACCGCCCTGGCCGCCTATCCCCGGGCCACCATGCCGCCGGGGTTCGGCGAGTTGCTGCCGGAACTCGCGCCCGTGGGCTACGGCCAGGGGCAGGCCGTGCCGCGGGCCATGCGCCGCTTCGCCCTGGCCGCCTACGCCCGCATGGTCCCCATGGTGCGCGCAGCCGTGGCCTGCCACGGCGTCTTGCCGGAAACGGCCCTGGCCTGGCTCGACGGCAGCGACGACTGGGGCCTTGCCTCTCTCGTGCGCGCCCTGCCCGGGGATGTCCCCGTCAAGGGCACGACCCTGGCCGTGGAGGCGCTCCTGGCCCTGGCCGACACGCCCGCGCCCTACGTGACCATCCCGCTGGCCGTGCATTTCGCCTTCGGCCGGCCCGGCCCCCTGCTGGAACTGGCCCAGGCGGCGGCGCTGCGTGCCGCCCCGCCCCTGGCCGCCCTGGCCCGGCGCACCGGGCTCGGCCCCTTCCGCCTCTTCGACGCCGCCCCCGAACCCCAGGGCACGCCATGACCACCCGCTATGCCAATCTCCTCTCGCGCCTGGCCATGCGCAACGGCTTCTCCTACCAGTTCGCCTTCCCCATCCTCGACACCCGCCGCCTGGCCCGCCGCCTGGCCTTGCTGGAACGCCTGCTGCCCCGGCCGCGCCGTGCCCCCGTGACCGCCCCCATCTTCGTGGCCGGACTGCCGCGCACCGGCTCCACCTGGCTGCAGACGCTGCTGTGCGCCCATCCGGACGTGGCCTACGTCTCCCACTTCAGCCACCACACCTACCCGAACTTTCGCGCCGCCAACCTCCTCGCCCGGTGGCTGCGCCTGGACGCCAGCGGCGAGCGCTTCATCGGCGACTCGGTGGTCCATTCCCTGCACAGCCCCTCCGAGGCCACGCTGCTGTGGGGCGAATGGTTCGGCATGGACCCGGCCTGCCTGACCTACGACCCCTTCACCGCGGACGACCTGGCCCCGGAGACCGCGACGGAGATCAGGGACACCGTGGCGCGGGTCACGGCGCTTTTCGGGCCGGGCAAGCGTTTCTTCTCGAAGAACCCGGCGTTCATTCCGTACGTGCCGGCCCTGGCCGGGCTGTTCCCGGACGCGCGCGTCATCCATCTCGTGCGCGATCCCAGGCCCACGGCCAATTCCATGATCAAGCTCCTGCGGGCCTGCCGGGCGCAGCTGGCGCGCATCAACGCCTCGGGCCGGCCCCTGGCCATGCGCCTGACCGACTTCGTGCCCTACCCGCGCCTGCCGCGCCTGGCCGAGTACGTGCGGCGCTTCGGGGCCGACGACGTGCGCGCCACGGCCCGGCTCTGGCGCGACGCCGTGGGGTTCATGGCCGATCTCGCCCCGAGCGTGCCCCACCTGCTGACCGTGCGCTTCGAGTCCGTGCTGGCCGACCCGGCCGGGGCCATGGCCCGCATCCTGGACTTCTGCCGGCTGCCGCCCTTCCCGGCCGATTCCCCGGCCGTGGCGGCGCTCTACGCCCAAACGGGCCGGGTGGCCCACGTCAACGCCTACGGCGAATACGGGACCATCACGGACATCTGCCGCGAGGCCATGGAGCTTGCGGGCTACGATCCCGACGGCCCGGAAGGCGCGCTGCTGCCCGCGGGCGCGCCCGTCTTCGGCGAGATGGTCTGAGGGAATCCCAAGGGACAGGCCGCGACGCTGTCTAACGCCGGTGGCCACGCAGGTCGTCGAACCGGCGGCGCACGGTTTCCAGGCGCTCGCGGTAGGCGGCGGCGTCGCCGTATTCCAGGAAGAAGCGGTAGCGGGAATGGGGGGATTTGGGCGTCCGGGCGTGGCGCACCGGACACCAGTACTGCTCGGTGCGGCCGGCCACCTCGCGCACGAACCCGAGCAGGCCGTTGAAATAACCGCAGTAGACGCAGTTGAGCTTCTCGATCCAGTTGAGGTAGGCCAGGGACTGGCGGTCGATGACGATGTAGTCGCCGCGCCGGACCTTGGGGATGCCGTAGATGGGGAAGCACACCCACTGGTACACGGTCACGGTCAGGTCCATGAGCAGGGCCGGGATGACCGCCCCCCAGATGACGGGGATGGTCAGGATCATGAGGAAGCCGGATTCGTAGACGTAATCGGCCCACCTTTTGACCAGGAGCCGGTGCTGCCGCCTGACCTCCCGGGTGAAGCGGACCTTCTTGCGCTCGATGGTGTAGCTCACCTCCGCCCCGACGCGGTCGAACTCCTCGGTCAGCTCCTTTTCCAGGACCTCCAGGCGCTCGATGATGTCGTCGATCTTGGTCACGCGGGCTCCTTCATGCTTGCTGCGGCAGGCGGCCCCGGCCGTTGCGGGGCCGCCCAGACCCGCCTCCTACTGCAAGGGATGCAGGCAGTCGTGGCCGTGGGCCTTGCACAGCTCGTCCTTGTCCTTGAGCCTACCGGCCAGGAAGGCCTCGGCCGCCTGGCGCACCGGCCCCGAGGCCCCGCGCACCACGGTCAGCCCGGCCCGGCGCAGCTTGTCCGCCGCGCCCTGGCCCATGTTGCCGGCGACAAGCGCCGTGACGCCCATGTTGACCAGGGTTTCGACGAGATTCGAGCGGCAGCCGCACTCGGCCGGCGGCGCGAAGGTCTCCTCGGCCACGACGGCCTTGTCGTCGCTTACGGTCAGCACCGTGAAATACCCGCAATGGCCGAAATGCTCGTCCACCAGGCCGTCGCGGGAGGGTATGGCGATCTTGGTCATGGTTGCCTCCTGTCGATTTCCCGCCCCGCCATACCGGAATTCTCCCGGCCGCGGAAGCCCCCGCCGCCGTCTTGCCGCCGGGGCAACGGCGGCGGGGCCTTGCCGGCCGCGCCGCCGTTGCCGCACTGCGCACCAGCCGGCGCGTGCCTCGTCCGCGAAAGACGCACCGGCGCATTCGGCAGGCAACATCCTTGAGTCGCTACTTTTTTAAAAATACCGTCGTATTTTTTAAGGGACGCCACTCTAGTGTCGCGTCCTCAAAATTAATACATATTTAAGCGACCAGCGGTTTGCCGGTGTAGGTCCACTTGAAGGGCTTTGCCCAGAGCTCGTTATAGTTCTTGATGTACTCCATGATCTGGCCGACGAGTTGTTGCTTTGA
>NZ_JARKOZ010000126.1 GCF_029978005.1 Solidesulfovibrio sp.
TCTAACCACTTTTCCACAAACTAGAAAACCGCCTCAAGGACGGACTCGGGAGATGGAATTCCAGACCACGAAACGTGATCTCGAAAAGGTCTTCACGCAAATCCAGAGCCAGGTCGCGGAAGCGAACCTGCCGGACGAGGAGACGGTCAACCGTCTCGTCCGCTTGGCTCGCAAGATGCATCAACTCGCCGACGAGGATTGGATGGACGAAGCCGAAGACTTTTCCCATCTCGCCGGCCAGCTCCTCAACGCGGTCAAGAAACGTGAAGTTCAAGACTGCATCATGCTCGTCGAATCCCTTGACGACGCCCAGGCCTTCTGCCATCGCACCTTCCGCGACTAGGCCGGCCTGTTTCACGTGAAACAGGTCGCGGCGACCAAAGCGATGGGCACGGGCCGGATTCGGCCAAGGAGACAGGCATGGCGCGCGTGATTGTCATCGCCAACCAGAAAGGCGGGGTGGGCAAGACCACCACGGCCGTGAATCTGGCCGCTTCCCTGGCGGTCATGGAAAAAAAAACCCTGCTGATTGACTGCGACCCGCAGGCCAACGCCGGCAGCGGTCTGTCCATCTACGCCGACGATATCAAGGAAAACCTCTATTCCGTGCTCTACGAGCCGGCCCGGGCCGCCGAGGCCGTGGTGGGCACGGAACTCCCCTGCCTCAAGGTGCTGCCGTCGGGTCCCGACCTCGTGGCCGCGGACATCGAACTGGTGGACAAGCCGCGTCGGGAATACTACCTGCGCGCCGTGGTCGAGGGGTTGGCCGGGGAATACGATTACGTGCTCCTGGACTGCCCGCCGTCGCTTGGCATCGTGACCCTCAACGCCCTGTGCGCGGCCACGGAAATGCTCGTGCCGCTGCAGTGCGAATACTACGCCCTGGAAGGCGTGGCCCAGCTCCTGCGGACGTATGACCAGGTGCGCAAGCGCCTCAACAACCGCCTGTCCCTGCTCGGCGTGGTGCTCACCATGTACGACGGCCGCAACAAGCTCAATCGCCACGTCAAGCGCGAGGTCTGGAAGTGCTTTCCCAAGCTCTATTTCCAGACCCTCATCCCCCGCAACATCCGCTTGTCCGAAGCGCCGAGCTACGGCAAGCCCGTGCTCACCCACGACATCAAGTCCCGGGGCGCGGAAGCCTACCTCTCCCTGGCCCAGGAAGTGGTCCGCCGCCAGCCCGTGGCCGTCTAGGCCATGCGCGTCTAGGCCATGCGCGTCGTGCAATAAAAAAGGCCGCCCGTACGGGCGGCCTTTTTTATTGCACGGGCAGGAAGGTCAACAGCGCTCGACGTAGGGCTGGCATTCCACGGTCAGGTGCTTCTTGAAATGCTTTTTGAGGATCAAAGACTTGCAGGCCTGGCATTGGAAGGTTACGAGTCCACCGAGGCTGGCGTTGCGCAGGCGGAACTTCCGGGGATCGTCGGCGCGCCAGTCGGGCGTGGACGCGCCGCAATGGGCGCAGGACACGTCGTAGGCCGGCGGATAGGCGAAGTCCCAATACGACAGCAGGGTTTCCCATTCGGCCATGGGCTCGGGCTTCTCCACCGGGACCGGCCGGCAGGACGGATCGAGTTCGTACAGGGCCTTTTCCAGGGTCGGCAAAATTTTGTCGCGGACCTTGGCCCAGAGTTCGGGGCTGACGAGCAGGCCGCGCGGCGCGCCGGCGGCGTCGAAAAGTTCGAGCAGATGCTGGGAAATCGGGGGCACGGAATTCTCCTTGGGCGGCGGATTTGACGCTTTGCATGGTAGCGCATGGGACGGCCGCGTCAAGGTCGTCGCCGGGCCGGGAAGGGGTCTGGGGGCGGATCGTGCCCGGACTGGATGGAATCAACGCAGACAAAGGAACAGGGGAACAGGTGCATGGCGCAGGCCCAGAAAGGTTTGGGCAGAGGCCTCGAGGCCCTGCTTGGCGGATACAAGGGAGAGGAAACCGGGGGCGAGACGCAGACGCTTTCCCTCGACGCCATCCGGGCCAACCCCCAGCAGCCGCGACGCGAGTTCGCTCCCGAGGCGCTGGAGGAGCTGGCCCAGTCCATCCGCGAGCAGGGATTGCTCCAGCCCGTGCTGGTGCGCCCCGTGCACGGCGCGGGCAAGGTCAGCCACGAGATCATCGCCGGCGAGCGACGCTGGCGCGCCGCCAGGCTGGCCGGTCTGACCGAGATCGCGGTCCTCGTCCGGGAAGTGGACGACGAGCAGGGATTCGCCCTGGCCCTGGTGGAAAACCTCCAGCGCGAGGACCTCAATCCCATGGAAGAGGCGGCCGGGTATCAGCTGCTCATCGAGCGCTTCGGCCTGAGCCAGGATTCCCTGGCCAAGAAGGTGGGCAAGAGCCGTCCGGCCGTGGCCAACGCCCTGCGCCTGCTCCAGCTGCCCGAGGCCATGCGCGCCGATCTCGCCGCCGGGACGCTGACCGCCGGTCATGCCCGGGCCCTGCTCTCGCTGACCGACACGGCCCTTCGCGAGGCCCTGTGGGAGCGGGTGCGGGAATCGGGCCTCAGCGTGCGCCAGGCCGAGGAGGCCGCCGGCTACGCCAAGGACAACGGGACCCTGCCCCCGCAAGCGGACGCGGCCAGACCCGCCCGGACGCGCGGCGAGAAGTCCCGCAGCGTCAAGGACAGACAGTTGGAGGAACTGGAAGGCCCTCTCACCCAGAGCGCCGGGGTCATGGCCAAGGCCGCGGGCACGCCGGACCACGGCAAAATCACGTTTCATTTCAGTTCGCGACGTGAGCTCGAAGGCCTGCTCGACCATTTCGGCCTGGCCGGGCTGATCGCGGCGGGGGCGGCGAACGAATGACCAGGCGGCTGGCCAGGGCGATACGGGGCGAAACGGTTCTGTTCCTGCGTTGGGCCAGGGCCGTCCGGTTGGAAGACACGTGCAAAAAGGCCGGGTGGGTTTTGCAAGACAAGCAAGAAAGCGGCGCCGCCGGATGGCGGCTGGAAAAAGGGGACGGACCCGGCGTGCTGGTCCTTTCGGGCGAGATCGACTTTTCGGTGGCCCCGGCCGTGCGGGAGCGGCTCACGGAAATGGCCGAGGCCGGAGGGGGCGAGATCGTCCTCGACATGGGGGAGCTGACGTACATCGACAGTTCCGGCCTTGCCCTGCTTCTCGAACTGCGGAAACTTTTGCAGGAAAAGGGACGCACCGTGCGCATCCGCGCCATCGCCCCGCAGGTGCGCAAGCTCATGCAGCTCACCCAGATCGGCGAACTTTTCGGAATGCCCGAGCAGGGTTAGCCCATGGCGGCAGGCGGCAACGAAGCGGGGATGCTGGTCTGGCTCGTGATGCGCCTTTGGGGCTGCATCCGCGACACCTTCCTGCCGTGGCGCCGGACCAAGGCCTACCAGCGCTCGCGTGTGTGGTCGCACATGGCCTGGATCGGCGCGGATTCCCTGCCGATCATCAGCGTCATCTCCGCCTGCGTGGGCATCATCCTGGCCCTGCAGTCCGCCACCCAGCTCGAAAAGGTCGGGGCGCTGAGCTATGTGGCCAACCTGGTCGGGTTTTCCATCGTCACGGAGCTCGGGCCGCTGCTCGTGTGCCTGATCCTGGCCGGCCGGGCCGGCGCGGCCTTCACCGCCGAAATCGCCACCATGCGCATTTCCGAGGAGATCGATGCCCTGGAGGTCATGGGCATCGATCCCATCCGCTTCATGGTCTGGCCCAAGTTCGCGGCCATGTGCGTCATGGCCCCCCTGCTCGCGCTTTGGGGCGACGCCGTGGGCATCACGGCCGGCGGCGTGTTCTCCACCCTGGCCCTGGGCCTTTCCGGCAAGGCCTATTTCCTCCAGACGGCCCATTTCCTGACCATGCGCGACCTGCTCTCGGGGCTGGTCAAAAGCGCCGGCTTCGGCATCACCATCACCATCGTCTCCTGCTGGCAGGGCCTGCTCGCCCGCGAGGGCGCGGCCGACGTGGGCCGGCGCACCACCCGGGCCGTGGTCCAGTCCATCTTCCTCATGATCCTTTTGGATTTGTTTTTTACCGCCCTCAATTATATCTTCCGATGAAACGAGGAGGATCGCCGTGCCCGGCCGCCTGGAATCGCCAGAAATCACGCTTGAGGGCGTCACCGTGGGCTACGGCGAGCGCGTGGTGCTTTCGGGCGTGACCACGAAACTGCCGGGCGGCGGCATCAGCGTCATCCTCGGCGGGTCGGGCTGCGGCAAGTCCACGCTGTTGCGCAACATCATCGGGCTCGTTCCCATCATGTCCGGCAGCATCGCCCTGGGCGGCCGGGACATGGCGGCCATGGACGCGGCCGAGCGCCTGGCCATGCGCCGGCGCATGGGCGTGCTCTTCCAGGACGGCGCGCTGCTGGGCTCCCTGCGCCTGGGCGAAAACATCGCCCTGCCCCTTCGCGAGCACACCGACCTGTCGGATTCGCTCATCGAGGAAGTCGTGCGCCTCAAGCTGCGACTGGTGGGCCTGGCCGACTTCATGGACTATTTTCCGAGCGAGCTGTCGGGCGGCATGCGCAAGCGCGCCGGCCTGGCCCGGGCCATGGCCATGGACCCGGCCGTGCTCCTGTGCGACGAGCCGACTTCGGGCCTCGACCCGGTCACGGCCGCCGAGATGGACCAGCTCGTGCTCGAGCTCAAGGCCACTTTCGACATGACCATCGTGGTGGTCACCCATGACCTGGAGAGCCTCTACGCCATCGCCGATCACGTGGTGGTGCTGCGCGAGGGGCGCATGCTTTTCGAGGGGTCGCTGTCCGCCCTGGCCGGCTGCGACGATCCGTTCATCCGGCAGTTCCTGGGCCGCCGGCCGGCCCGGGAAAGCCGGGTGCTGCCGGAAACCTGGGAGGCGCTGGTGGCGCGGCGGCGGGAGCTCGTCGCGGCCGGGCGCGCCCAAGGGGGAAGCCGATGCTGACGGCCAAGGCGAAACGCTCCGATTACGCCAAGGCCGTGGGCACGCTTCTGCTCGGGCTTTGCATCCTGGGCGGGTTCATGATCGTGCTCGGCGGCAACTGGTTCTGGGTCAAGTACGACAAGTACGGCATTCAGTTCACGTCCGTGAAGGACTTGAGCCCCGGCCGCACGGTCAAGTATGCGGGACTGGACATCGGCCGGGTGGAGGCCATCGACCTGGATCCGACCGATCCGCGCCGCATCGCCGTGCGCATCGCCGTGCGCCAGGGTTTTCCCCTTTACGCCGGCACCGTGGCCCGCATCGCTCAGAAGGGCCTTGTCGGCGACTACTACGTGCTCCTCGAACTGCGCGGCGACCCGGGCGAGCGGCTCTCCCCCGGCGCGACCATCCCGTCCGTGGCCACCATGGACGTGCAGGAGCTGGCGGCCAAGGCCGGCGACCTCCTCGACGACGTGCGGCCCAAGATCAACGAGATCGCGGACAACATCGCCAAGCTCTTCACGCCTGAGAACACCGAATCCCTGAAAAGAGCCTTGGAAAACACGCCCGCCCTGGTTTCGGACCTGCGCCACGCGGCCAACGACTTTCGCAAGAACTGGGAGAAGCTCTCCACCAAGGGCGGCAAGGCGGCGGAAAGCCTTGACGAGACGCTCAGGCGCATGGAGAAGGCCGTAACCGTCATCGAGGCGGAGCTGACCAAGACCTTGCACAACTTCCGCAAGCAGGCCGACGGCGTGGGCGGGCTGGTGGGAGACGTGCGCCAGGGTTTCAATTACGATCAGGAACAGCTCGAGGAAATCCTCAAGAACCTCAACCGGACGAGCCGGGAGATCAAGGAACTTTCGGGCCGCTTGCGCGAGCGCCCCTGGGAACTGCTCCGGCCGCCAGCGGGAAAATGACCATGCGTTTCGCCTCAAAGACCGTGCGTATCCTGGCCGGGCTGGCCCTGGCCGCCTCCCTGGCCGCCTGCTTCGGCAAGCCCCCTCCCCCCCAGCGCTATCTGCGCGTGGAGTTGGAGCAGGCCCCCTGCCCCGGCGACACCGGCGAGCAGCACCGGCTGCCGCTCGGGTTCAAGGGCCTGACCGCCATGGAGAACCTGGACCGCACCGCCGTGCTCACCGCCCGCGACCGGGTGCTGACGGCGAGCCTCGAATACTACTGGGAAGGGCCGCCCCAGGACGTGGTGGGCCGGGCCCTGCGCCAGGCCGTGGAATGCCGGTCCGCCACCCTGACTCCGGTGGACTACCAGCCGCGCGTGGCCCACGACGCCGTGCTCACCGGCCAGGTCACGGCCTTCAACGTCGAGGAGACCGACGGCGGCCGCTTCGTGGTGGCCGTGCACCTGGATCTTTGGAACAAGAACCTGGGCAAGCGCATCTCGACCGGGGACTTCAGCGCCTACGCGCCGTTGGAGAATTTCAACGGCGATACTGTGGCCAGGAGCGCGGCCGACGCCCTGAGCCGGGTCGTGCCCAAGGTCGTGGAGTGGCTCGACAGCGGCGCGCCCAAGCTGCAAAAGGCCCTGGAACAGCAGTAACGGAGGCAGGCCATGTTGCAGGTCTTCGCCTGGATCGCCGAGCGGCGCATCGAGGAAGCCATGCGCCAGGGCGCGTTCGACGACCTCGAGGGCAAGGGCAAGAAGATCGTTTTCGAGGACGATTCCATGATCCCCGAAGACCTGCGCATGGCCTACAAGATCCTGAAAAACGCCGGCTACGTTCCCGAGGAGCTGCTCGAGGAGAAAGAGATCGTCACAGCCACGGAACTCCTGGCTGCGGCCACGGACGAGCAGGAGCGCTACCGGCAGATGCAAAAGCTCAACCTGCTCGTCATGAAGGTCAACGCCCGCCGCCGGCGGCCCGTGAACCTGGAAAAGGAACAGGTCTATTTCCAGAAGGTCGTGGAGCGCGTGTCCGTCAGGCCCCTGGCCGGGAAGTCCCGATCCCCCGAAGAAGAAGCGCGCACGCGTCCTCGCTGAGTCTCCCCGCGTCCCCTTCCCCGCACAAGCCGAGCCGGCCGGCGATGGCCAGTTCGGTCAGGCCATGGACCAGGGCCCAGACGGCCATGGCCAGGGTCTCGATGGACGCGTCGCGGTAAAGGCCGGCCGCCACGCCGCGTCGCATGGCGGCGGTCAGGGCGTCGAAGGCCGCCTGGCCGGCGGCGGCCAGTTCCGGCTGGTCGCCCACCCCGGGCTGGGGCTGGCCGAACATGAGCCGGTACATGGCCGGATGCTTTCGGCCCAGTTCGATGTAGCGCCGGCAGGAAGCCAGGTATTCCCCGCGCGGGTCGCCGGCATGTTCGCCGGCCGTGGCGACGAGCGCCCGGGCGAGCCTGTCGAATCCCCGCGCCGCCAGGGCGGCGAGCAGGTCGGCCTTGTCCGCGAAATGCCGGTACGGGGCGGCGTGGCTCACGCCTGTTTCCCGGGCCAGGCCGCGCAAGGTCAGCCCGTCGACGCCGACCGACTCGAGCAGCTTTTCACCGGCGTCCAGCAGCGCCTGCCGTAGATTGCCGTGATGATATTCGGGATTGGATGTATGGGTCGCCATGGCGGCTGATTTGAGCAAAAAATGTTGACAATGTCTACTTCGGTCTCTAGTGTCGCGTCCTCAAAATTAATACATATTTAAGCGACCAGCGGTTTGCCGGTGTAGGTCCACTTGAAGGGCTTTGCCCAGAGCTCGTTATAGTTCTTGATGTACTCCATGATCTGGCCGACGAGTTGTTGCTTTGA
>NZ_JARKOZ010000139.1 GCF_029978005.1 Solidesulfovibrio sp.
GGGCAACGTGCTGGCCGGCTTTGCGGCCTGCGGGTTGCCCGAAATTCCCCGACCACATGGTTCACCGCAACGCCGCCCACCGTTCCCGACCTCCCTCCCGCTCGCACCCATCGGGGAGGTCCTGGAGGGGGTCACCCCCTCCAGGCCGCCGGAGGCATTCTTTTCTCTTTCTCTTCCCCTTCCTCTCCCTTCTTCCCTTGCCTACGCGTCAGGCGTGCCAGGGCGGCGGCCAGGGCCGAGGCTTCGACGGGCTTGGCCAGGTAGTCGTCCATGCCGGCGGCCAGGAAACGTTCCTTGTCGCCGGCCATGGCGTGGGCGGTGAGCGCGATGGCCGGGGTGCCGGCCTTGTCGCCGTGGATGGCGGGGTCGCGCATGAGGGCGAGGGTTTCCAGGCCGTCCATGCCGGGCATCTGGATGTCGAGGAGCACGGCGTCGAAGGGTTCGCGGGCGAAGATTTCCATGGCGTCCGGTCCGGAAGCGGCTTCCACCACGATATGGCCCTGTTTGCGCAGGAGGGCGCCGACGGCCAGCCGGTTGACGCGTTCGTCTTCCACGAGCAGCAGGCGCAGCCCGGGCGCGACGGCCTGGATGGGGACATCCGGTGAGGCGGCAGGTTCCGGGTCGGCCTTGGGCAGGATCAGGGAGCACAGGATGCAGGTGCCGACGCCGGGTTCGCTGTCGATCCAGATGGAGCCGCCCATGAGGTGCACGAGTCCGTCCACGATGGACAGACCGAGACCGGCGCCCTGGTGGATGCGGGTATTGGAGCCGTCGACCTGGGTGAAGGTGTCGAAGACGCTGTCGAGCTTGTCCCGGGGGATGCCGATGCCGGTGTCGCTGACGCCGAGCACGAGCCGGATTTTGTCCGGGTCTGGACCGGGGTAGCAGGCGGCCTCCAGGTTGATGGAGCCGAGGTTGGTGAACTTGACGGCGTTGCCCACGAGGTTGAGCAGGATTTGCCGGATGCGGCCTTCGTCGCCGAGGAGTCTGCCCGGCATCTTCGGGTCGACGGCGATGTGGAGGGGGAGCCTGCGTTGTTCCAGGGCCACGGCGAAGACGCTCTGGACGGAACTGATGAGGGCGCGCGGGGAGAAGGGAGCGATTTCCAGGTTGAGTTTCCCCGATTCGACGCGGGAGAGGTCGAGGATGTCCGTGAGCAGCCGGGTGAGGCGGCGGCCCGAGTCCAGGGCCGTGACCACGCAGTCGCGTTGCTCCGCGTCGAGGGGGGTGTCCTCGAGGATTTGCAGCATGCCGAGGAGGCCGTTTAAGGGCGTGCGGATCTCGTGGCTCATGTTGGCCAGGAATTCGCTTTTGGCCTTGCTGGAGGATTCGGCGGCGCTTTTGGCGGCGGCCAGGCGCGTTTCGGACAGCCGCAGGGTCTCCTCGGTGCGCTTGCGTTCGGTGATGTTGGTGAACATGCCCACGGAGCCGGCGAAACGTCCCGAGGCGTCGAATTCGCTGCTCACGGCGATGAGCGCCCACAGCGCCTGGCCGTCCAGGCGCTTGAGCCTCCTCTCGTAGAGTCCGCCGCCCGGGGGCAGGGCTTCGCGGCGCAGCATGGCCCGGTGCAGTTCCCCATCCTCGGGGAAGAGGAAGTCGACCACCGGCCGCCCGGTCATGGCGGCGGGTGTGGTCCCGAGCATCATGGCCATCACGGCGTTGACGTAGGTCGTGCGCCAGCGGGCGTCCACGACCCAGATGCCTTCGTTGGCTGTTTCCACGATGCGCCGGTAGCGGCTTTCGCTTCGGGCCAGGGCCCGTTCGGCCCGTTTGCGGCTGGTGAGGTCGCGGATGACGCCGACGATGTGCCGCCGGCCGGCCTCGTCGATGTACAGGGCCTTGCGGGTCATGAAGGTGCGCTGGCGGCCGTCGGCGTCTATGGCCGTCTCCTCGGCCACGTCTTCGAAGCCGCAGGCCAGGGTCATGGCGTCGTTTTTGAGCGAGGCCGCGCCGAGACGGCCGGGGAACACTTCCGCCGCCTCGCGTCCGAGGATGTCTTCGCGGGCGCGGCCGGCCAGGATGCACAGGGCGTCGTTGACGAGCAGAAAGCGGCCGTGCGGCCCCTTGACGTAGAACGGGTCGGGCATGGTCTCGACGACGCGCGCGAGCAGCGGATCGGCGCAACGGTCTTGGGGCTTGGCGCGCCGGCGCAGCGCCCTGGCCAAAAAAGGAAGGCCCGCCAGCAGGACGAGGACGACGACGGACGTGGCGAACCAGAGGGGGTCCATGGCGGCGGCTCCAACGGCTCCAGTTCCGGTCCCGGTGGGCGCGGCAGGCCATGCGCCGTCACTGTGGGGCATGGCGTCTGGGATCGGGGCGCGAGAACGCAACGCCTTACGAAAACTAATGGAAGTTTGGGAAGCTGACAAGCGGTCGACTGCCGCGGCCCGGCCGCGTCCGCCTGGTCCCGTCCGAGGGGCGGCCGGACGCGCCGGGCGAAGTCGCGCCGGGAGGCGGTCAGCCCAGGGCGGCCAGGGTCTTTTCCAGGGGTCTGCGTTCGGGCACCACGGGCAGGGGCTTTTCCCCGTCGCGCACCGCGTCCGACACGTACAGGCCGCAGAAGCAGGCCCCGAACTCGGCCACGTCGGCGTCGCGGTACTGGCAGGGGCACACCACGTCGCGGTCCAGTTCGAACTTGCCCGAGGCCAGCCGGCACGGACAGGCCATGTAGCCGTAGCGCTCCTTGTTGACGAGGAGGTTGCCGAGCAGGTCCAGGGTCATGCCCATGTCCGGATTGAAGAAGTTCCCCTTGGCTTCCTGGATGGGCCGCAGGGTTTCGTAGAGGGACTTCGCGTTCATTTCTTCTCGCACTGGTCGAGGGCCTGTTCGATTTCCTCGCGGCGGAAACCCACGATGACCTTGTTGCCGATGACGATGGTGGGGAAGGACAGGGCCGGGTTGAGTTTGCGCACGATGTCCATGATCTGGGTGCGCTCCTCCCCGGACAGGAAGTCCACATGGACGCAGTCGTAGGGGATCTTGTGCTCTTCCAGGTATTCCTTGGCGTGCTTGCAGTGCACGCAGGTGGACAGGGCGTAAACCTTGATGTCCGAACTCATGGGACGCTCCTTGAAGAAGTTAGCGCGGCGGAGAAGCGGCTCCGTTTCGTATTCCTTTTTCCAGGCGGCCGGTCAAGTGCGAAAGGGGCCAGGTGAGCAGCAGGTAGAACAGGGCCAGGGGCAGGTAGGCCTCGAAGGTCCTATAGGTGGTGGCGTTGACCACCTCGGCCGCTTTGGTCAGCTCGCGCACGCTGATGACCGAAAGCAGGGACGAGTCCTTGATGCAGGAGACGAACTGGCCCGTGACCGGCGGCACGATGCGCCGCAGCGCCTGGGGGAAGACGACGTGGAGGAGCGCCTGCCGCCGGGTGAGCCCCGAGGAGAGGGCCGCCTCCCACTGTCCCCGGTCCACGGACTCCACCCCGGCCCGCACCATCTCCGAGATGTAGGCCCCGGAGAAAAAGCCCAGCGCCGCCGTGCCGATCAGGTAGGGGCTGTCCACGTGGACGACCACGCCGACGCAGAAGTAGAAGATGAGGACCTGCACCAGAAGCGGCGTGCCGCGAAACGCGCCCACGTACAGGGCGGCCAGTTCCGAAAGCCAGACGTCGCCGGACACCGAGGCCAGGCCCGAGGCCAGGCCGCAGACCAGACCCAGGCCGATGGCCCCCACGGAGACGGCGAGCGTCATGCCGAATCCCGCCAGGAAGATGTCGCGGTAGGCCCAGACCGCGCCGAAATCCCAGTGGTAGCGGATGCGCGACAGCACGAGCCACAGCAGGCCGGCCAGCCCCGCGAACAGCAGCGTCCGGACCGTCAGCGGCGACGGGGCGCGCTTCATTTGAGGAACTGGTCCGCCGCGAAGACCAGGATGTAGGGCATGCGCTCGCCGAAATCGGCGACCAGGCGGGCGGCGATCTCCTTGGCGTAGTCGCGGTTGGCCGTGACCAGGTAGACGACGTTGCCCTGGATCTCGATTTTGCCCTGTTCGTTCTTCCAGCCGCCGTCGCCGGACCCCAGGCGCGTGAAGCCGCCGAAGGAGCCGGCCAGCCACTCCTCCAGGGCCGGGATCCTGGCCGAGGCATCGCCGCCGGCCGGCAGGTCCGCGGGCACGGTGAACAGGTGGGCGAAGACCTGGCGGCTCTCGGCCCGGGCCGTGCCGGCCAGGCAGGCCGAGGCCAGGGCGAGGCAGCACAGAAGGCGCAAGGTGGCTCGAAGCATGTTCTTCTCCCTGGCCGCCGCTACGAGGCCGGCGCAGTCCCCGGCGGGCGCGCCGGAGAAACCGCCGGCCCCGGGCGGCGGGATTGGGCTTCATGTGCCGGGGCGAAGGCTATTTCCCCAGGATGTCCTTGAAATACTTGGCCCGAAGGGTTTCGAGGGTGCCGTCGGCCTTGATGGTGCCCAGAAACATCTCCAACCACTGCCACCAGTCGAAGTCCCCCTTCTGCAGGGCGATGCAGTAGGGCTCGTAGGTGAAGGGGGTGAGCAGCGCCCGGGTGGTCTCGGGGTTCTGCTTCTGGTGCTTGGCGATGGAAAGCTGGTCGTAGAAGAAGGCGTCGGCCCGGCCGGCGGCCACTTCCTGCACGCAGGCGGTCTCTTCCTTGTAGCGGTTGATGGTGGCCTTGGGGAAGCGCTTGGCGGCCACCAGGTCGGCCGTGGTGCCGGTCTTGACCGCAAGCACCCGGCCCGGGGCGTCCAGGGCGGCCACGTCGGTCACGTCGGCCGCCTTGGCGACGCTCGTCAGGGCGCACAGGCCGGTGGTGAAGTAGGGCGAGGTGAAGGTGATGGACTTGGCCCGCTCCAGCGTGCCGGTGATGCCCGAGATGATGAGGTCGATCTTGCCGGCGGTCAGAGCCGGGATGAGCCCGGTCCACTCCATGTCCTTGATCTCGAGCTTGACCCCCAGCCGGTCGGCCAGGGCCTGGGCGATGTCCACGTCGAAGCCGACGGGCTTGCCCTGTTCGTCCACGTATTCGAAGGGCCAGAATTTGAGTTCCATGCCGACGACGAGGGTGCCGCGCGCGACGATCCTGCGCAGGTTGCTGCCCTCGTAAATGTCAAAGGGCGTGGACGCGGCCGAGGACGTGCCGCAGCACATCGTCAGGGCCACGAAGGCCAGGCAGATGACGCGGATGAAGCGGACCATGGGCGTTCTCCTTTGCTGGGGATGGCGATTGGAGCGAAGCCTATCCCATCGCGGGAGGCACGGCCACCCAAAATGCGGCCGCCCCGTGTGGCGTCCCTCAAAAAATACGAGCGTATTTTTTGAGAAAAATAGAACTACTCAAGTATGTTGTCTATGGAATACGGAGCAGGCCGTTTCGGAGACGCGACGCTCGGGGTTCAGGCCGCCTGGCCGGCGGCCAGGCCCGAGGCGAAGGCCCAGTGGAGGTTGAAGCCGCCCAGGCGGCCGGTGACGTCGAGGAGTTCGCCCACGACGTAGAGACCCGGCACGGCGGAGGCTTCCATGGTCTTGGAGGAAACGGCGGCCGTGTCCACGCCGCCAAGCGTCACCTCGGCCTTGGCCCAGCCGGCCGTCCCGGCCGGGGCGAAGGGAAAGGCGCGCAAGGTCGCGGCCAGCTGGCGGCGGGCGGCGGCTGCCAGGCCGGCCGCCGGGCCGGCGACGCCGAGCCTGGCGCACAGGGCGGCGGCCAGGCGGCGGGGCAGGCGGCGGGCCAGGATGTTTCTGACCTCCTGGCGGCCGCTTTCGGCCAGGGCCGCCTCGACGTCGATCCCGGGGAGGAAGTCGAGGAAGAGGGTCCGCCCCTCGCGCCAGAAAAGCGAGGCGTCGAGGACGGCCGGGCCGGAGACGCCCTTATGGGTGAAAAGGAGGTCGCCGGCCAGGTCGCAGGGGCCGGACACCGCCACGGGCAGGGACACGCCGGCCAGTTCGCGGCAAAGCTCCAGATCCTGGGGCCCGGCCAGAAGCGGCGCAAGCCCCGGGCGCAGGGCTGTGACGCCAAGGCCCAGCCGCCGGGCCAGGTCGTGGCCGAGGCCCGACGCGCCAAGCGCGGGCCAGGACCGGCCGCCCAGGGCCAGGACCAGGGCGGCGCAATCCACCGGGCCGGCGCTCGTCGCCACCGTGAAGCCGCCGCCCTCGCGGCGGACGTCGAGGACGGCCGTCCCGAGCAGCGTCTTCGCGCCGGCGGCCTCGGCCCGGCCGACCAGGAAACGGACGGCGCTTTTCGCCCCGTCGCGGCAGAAGACCTTGCCGCCGTCCTCCACGTCCGTGGCCACGCCCGCCGCGGCGAGGCTTTCCAGCAGGTCGCCCGGCCCGAACCGGGCCAGGGCCGATTTGACGAAGTGGGGATTGGCGCAGACGTAGTCCGCGGGACCGACGTCCGTGTTGGTGATGTTCGAGCGTCCGCCGCCCGAGGCCAGCACCTTGCGGGCGGGCCTTTCCCCGTGGTCGATGACGAGGGTGGCGCGCCCGCGCGCGGCGCAGGCGGCGGCGCAGGTCAGGCCCGAGGCCCCGGCACCCAGGATGGCGACGTCGACGCGCATGCGTTCCTCCCGGCCGTTGCCTACACGGATAAGGCCGCGAGGGCCAGGGGCGGGCCGGGCTCAGGCCGGGCCGAGGGCCATCCAGGTGGCCAGGGTCTCAAGGAGCCTGGGCTTGGCGATGGGCTTGACCTGAAAGTCGTCGCAGCCGGCCACCAGGCACTGTTGGCGGTGCTCCTCGAAGGCGTGGGCGGTCAGGGCGACGACCGGGGTGCGGGGCCGGCCCTGTTCCGCTTCCAGCCGGCGCAGGGCGTCGGTCGTCTCGCAGCCGTCGAGGCCCGGCATCTCCATGTCCATGAGCACCACGTCGAAGCGGCGCTCGCGCAAAAGGGCCAGCCCGGCCTCGCCGCTCGGGGCCCAGGTCAGGTCGTAGGGCGCGTCCTTGAGCATGAGCCGGGTCACCTCGGCGTTGCCGGGGCTGTCCTCGATCAGGAGCACGGCCCCGCGTCGGGCGGACGCGCCGGCGGCGGCCGGGGCCGTGGCGGACTGGTCGGCCGGACCGGCCGGGCGCAGGGGCAGGGTCACGGTGAAGATGGAGCCTGCCCCGGGGCGGCTGTCCACGCGCAGCTTTCCGCCCATGAGGTCCACGAGCTTGCGGCAGATGGCCAGCCCCAGGCCCACGCCCCCGAACTGGCGGCTGGCCGTGGCGTCGACCTGGGTGAAGCGGTCGAAGATTTCGCTTTGCCGTTCCGGGGGGATGCCGATGCCGGTGTCGCGAACGGCCAGGCGTACGAGGGGGCCGGAGGCGGGGACCTCCATGCGCCCGACCTCGAGCACGACGCCGCCCTTCTCGGTGAACTTCAGCGCGTTGCCGAGGAGGTTGACGAGAACCTGCCGGACCCGGTCGGCGCCAAGGACCAGTCGCGGCGGCAGATCCGCCTGGACGTCGAGGCGGATGTCCAGGCCCTTGCGGGCGGCGTCGGGCCGCAGCATCTCCACCAGGTCCGCGGCGAGCCGCACCACGTCGCAGGGCTTTTCCTCCATGATGAGCCCGCCGGCTTCGATCTGGGACAGGTCCAGGATGTCGCCGAGCAGGGCCATGAGGTTCGCGCCGGCGATGCGGATGGCGGCCAGGGCCCGGGCCTCGTCCGGCGGCAGGTCGGCCCCGGTGAGGGCGGCGGCCATGCCGAGGATGGTGTTCATGGGCGTGCGGATCTCGTGGCTCATGGTGGAGAGGAATTCGCTCTTGGCCCGGCTGGCGGCCTCGGCCGACTCCTTGGCGCGGCGCAGGGCCTGCTCCATGGCCTTGCGCTCGGTGATGTCCACGAGCACGGTCAGGATGCAGGTCTCGCCGGCGGTCTGGATGGGCACGGCCGAGGCCAGGACGACCACCACGGAGCCGTTTTTGTGGAGCAGTTCCAGTTCTTTGCCCACGATGGCACCGGAACGGGCCAGTTCCTCCACGAACTCCTGGCGCTCGGCCGGGGTTTTCCAGAGGTCGATGTCGAGGCTCGTCGCGCCCACGACCTCGCTTTTGCGGTAGCCGAACATGCGCGCGCCCGTGTCGTTGACGTCCACGATGCGGCCGTCCCGGCGCGAGGTGACGGAGATGCCGACCAGGGAGGAACGGAAGATCTTGGCCAGTTGGTCCTGGCTTTCCCGCAGGGCGTCCTCGTCCTTCTTGCGGCGGGTGACGTCGGCGATGCCGCCGGCCATGCGGATCACGCGGCCCGTGGCGTCCGCCAGGCTCGCCCCCCGCTCGCTGATCCAGCGGTATCCGCCGTCGGCGTGGCGCAGACGATACTGCATCGTGTAGGCGTCGATTTCCCCTTCGGCGCAGCGATTGTGCTCGCTGACGGCGGCTTCGGCGTCGTCTGGGTGCAGCCGGCTGGTCCAGGCGTCCAGGCGAAGGGGCGCGTCGTCGTCCGGCAGGCCGAGGACCTCGCGGTAGCGCGGGGAGAAATACAGGGTGTCGGCGACGAGGTCCCAGTCCCATATGCCGTCGTTGGTCCCCCGGGAGACCAGGGCGTAGCGGGCTTCGCTGGCGGAAAGCGCCGCCTCGGCCCGCTTGCGTTCGGTGATGTCCGCGCCGACGCCGAGGAAGGCGTCCTGGCCGCCGTCCGACCCGTGCAGCCGGCGGATGGTCCAGGCGATCCAGACGGTCCGTCCTTCGGGGCCGGCGTGCCGCCTGTCCAGGAAACCGGTGTCTTCGGGGCTGTCGGCGACGCCGGCCAGGACGTCCCGCCAGGGTTCCTGGGGCTTGGCGTCGGCCGGGGCGTCGAAGAGGTCGAGTTCGCGTCCGAGCAGGCGTTCCCTGGGCTGGCCCAGGCAACGCTGGCCGAAGGCGTTGACGAAGACCACCCGGCCCAGGGCGTCCAGGCGCACGATGGCCACGGCGGCGCTTTCCACCAGTTCGCGGTAGCGTTCCTCGCTTTGGCGCACGGCGTCCAGCAGGTCGTGTTGTCGGGCGGTCTGGCGGCGCACCACCCGGTGCAGCCAGGCGTTGGCGGCCAGAAGCGCCCCGGCCGCCACGGCCAGGGCGGCCACGGCCCACAGGGCGTAGCGCAGGCCCTTGGCCGGGAACAGGGCTTCGCCGCGCCATTTGCGCTCGATGGCGGCCTGCTGCTCCGGGGGGATGCGGGCGAATCCCGATTCGACGAAGCGCAACAGGGCCTCGTCGCCCTTGCGCACGGCCCGGTGGAACCGGCCGGAATACAGGTCGAAGGCCAGGCGGAAGTCGTCGGCCAGGCCGAACTTGTAGAGGTAGTGCAGGGCCGGGGGCTTGTCCACGCAGAAGACCTTGACCTTGCCGTCCCCAGCCGCCCGGACCACGTCCTCGTAGTCGTCGTAGGGGAGCAGCGGCCTGATGCCGAGGGCCTCGAGGCGGGCCACGCTGGCGTCGCCCTTTTTGACGCCCACGGCGAAGCCTTTGAGCGAGTCGGGATCGCGGATGCCGCCCAGGTCCTTGTGCACGAAGATCGGCACTTCGATGGTGGCATAGGGCTCTGAAAACGTGTAGCTTTTTCTGCGTTCCTCATTCTCGAACAGGGTGTCGATGACGTCGGCCTTGCCGCGCAGCATGAGGTCCTGGGCCGTGTTCCAGTCCTGGGCGATGATGGAGACGGGCACGCCGGTGATCTTTTCCCACAGCCGCCAGGCGTCGATGAGGATGCCCTGGGGCGCGCCATGGGCGTCGGGGAAGATGTAGGGCGGATAGTCGCGGTCCAGGACCACGGTGAGGCTTTTGGGCGGCGTCGGGGCTGGCGTCGCCGGGGTGGACGTGGACTGGGCGGACGGCGTCGGGGCCGGGACGGGGGCGGCGGCCAGAAGGAAAAGGACCAGGATGGGCAGCAGGCAGGCCAGCCGTCCGGGCGCGAAGCATCGTCGGCCTGGCGGCCGTGGGCGCGAGATCGGGTCGGGACCGGGGCCGTGCATGGGGCGGGACCGGGCGGTTGCGCTAGCGCGGAAGCCGGTTGCCGCGGCCGGGTCCCATGGAGAGCAAGCAACGGGACGTTGCGGTCGGACGGCGGGAAGGACGTGCGATGGCGCGGCTGACGTCGTTCACGGGACATTCCTCGCTTTGGGCTGCGGTCGCGCCGGCCGGATACCGGAGGTTCCGGCGTGGGACGCGCAAGAGGAAGCATAGCCTCAGGCAGGGGTACGGGGCAAGACCTGTCCGGCCTATTCCAGACAATGGAACTCCGGTACCTTCTTCCTGTCCAGACTCCTTTTCGGCCTCGGTCCGCGTGACATTGAAATGCATCGGAATCCAAGTTGCCGTCCATGCCTGTCCAAGGGCTCTGTATTTTTTCACGCCGCCGCAGCATTGTTCGGGCCTTTCGAGACGGTTGAAACTGCCGCGGAAGTGCGAAGACCGGGAAGCAACAGGGGGAAACGATGTCGCAATCCAACAAGGCCCTGACCTCCACGCCCGAGGAAAAGCAGATGGCCGGGCAGTTCGACCAGGCCCTGCAACAGCTCGACCAGGTGATCCAGCAAAACGCGGCCGCCGCCGAGGAGATCGCCTGCACCTCGGAGGGACTCTCGGCCCAGGCCGCCCAGCTCCCGCAGACGAGCTCCTTTTTCCAACTGCCCGACGGCGGGGAACCCCCGGCGGCGCATAGGCCCTTCCCGCCGCGCCAGGGCGCGCCCCGGCCCAGGCTGACCGGCCGAACGACCCCGGGCCAGCGGTTCCTCGGCGGCGCGGTCATCCGCATGGACGACGACAAGGACAAGGGGAATTCCGAGCCGTACCGAACGGATCGCGTCATGGTCCGAGCGCGGCATCCGGACAAAGGGAAACGCCGCGCTTCGGGGCAGTCGATCGAATCCGGCCCTGGGGCCGATGCCACGGCGCTCCTTCCCCCGTCGCCGGGGAGGGACGTCGCGGGCGTCGGCCCTGTTGTTGCCGACGTGGCGTGGGCGTCACATCGAGGACCGGGCTGCCGGAGGGCGCGGCTCAGGATTCCAGGTTTCCCGCCGCGTCGCGGTAAAGGCCGATGTCGCCGTTGGAGGTGATGCCGTGCCGCTTCATGTATTCCCTGCACTTGAGGAGAACGTCGTTGAACAGCACGCGCCACTGCTTTTCCGTGGCGAGGGATTGCGCGGGAGTGTCGGCGATGTGCTGGAAATGGAAAAGCCTGCAGCCGTACTCCTCATGGGAGGCCTTGAGGGTGTCGAACAGGGTGGCGATGGTCAGCTTCATCAGGACGACGGAGCAGCCGTGCTTGAACTTCGGATAATCCGTCGCGGCCAACCGCTGCACGGTACGGATGTTCTTGTCGGCAATGGCGTAATCGAAGCCGCGAATGATTCTGTGGATGGTCCTGTCGATGGAATCTATGGAAAAAAGGATTTCGTCGTGCGACTCGAGGACATCGCGCCACAGTTTTTCCGGAACGCGCAGGCTGCCTGAGGTCGTCGTCGTCGTATACCTTGCCGGGCGGTACTGCTTGAGGAGTTGCAGGTAGGCTTTCAGTCTTGGATAGAGAAACAGCTCGCCATAGCAATTGCTGTTGACTATTTGCGCTTTGGCGAAATGATGCTCGGCGAATTCCCGGCAGTATTCCAAGGGGAGCCTGTCGGCCTGCCGTTTCCTGTTGGTGTTTTCATACTTTTTGGCGATGCCGCACATGAAGCACGAGAGGTTGCACTGGTCCGTCACGCCCAGCGAAATGACGGGTATGCTTTTTTGACGAACTTCACGGAATTTTCTCTGTCTGTTGAGATCGCTCGTATTGCGCAAGGTTCCATGGAAGACGCAATTTGAGCATATGCCGAACTCGAAGCCATTGTTCAGATTCTCTCTGTATTGAAGGATGGTCTTGTTGTTCCAGAGGTCTCTTATCTCGGAGATGTTTCGTATCATCCCGACAGGTGGCCCGCCGCTGCATATCGAATAGGCACCATTCGGATAGATGACGAGCTCTTCCCATGGTTTCGTGCAGAACTTCGTATACGACGGACGACTCATTTTGTGGCGGGCTTGGTTGCTGTGGAACGATGCAGGAAATGCCGCTTCAGATCATAGACGAGAGGCCGGCGTTGTTGTCAAGACGATTTGATTGCGACGTGTGCGCGCCGCGCGAGGGCCGCTTGTCCTTGTCCCCCGCTTCCGGGGCGTGGCGCTGCAGGATGGCGGCCCGGGGCAGTACGTCGACGGTGCCAGGGGCTCCTGGGCGTCGCAGTCCTCGGGATGGGATGCAGCGCATGCCCCCAGGGCCCGGTGCGGCGGTCGTAGAGGGTGCGCCGCGCCGCTTGGGGGCCCACGGCGGCGTTGACGGGCAGGATGTTCCCATAGGGCAGGGCATTGAGCCGGAGAAGCTCGAAATTGCCGGGGGAGGGCTCCACGGCGAGCACCGTGGCCTGGGGCAGGGCGGCCGGGCGCCCCGGCGTCCCGGCCCGGCTCGCTCGCCCGCGGCCTACTTGCCCTTGCTGGCCTTGATGGCTTCCTCGAGTTCCTCGAAGGACGGGCGCTTGTGGATGGGGATGGCCCGGCGGCCCGCTTCCAGGGCCACGGGCGGCGGGTTGCCGCCGACGAAGGCCGTCAGCGACGCTTTGGCCACGAGCAGGATGGCCTCGGTTTCCTTGGCCCGGTGCTCGATGTTGGTGGCGATGGGCGCGACGAAGCCGTAGGCGGCCAGAACGCCCAGGAACGTGCCGACCAGGGCCGCGCCGATGCTGTGGCCGAGCACCTCGGCCGGCTCGTTGATCTTGCCCATGGTGAGCACGACGCCGAGCACGCAGGCGACGATGCCGAGCCCCGGCAGGGCGTCGGCGGTCTTGGAGATGGCGTGGGAGGGAACCAGGGCCTCGTGGACCGTGGCCTCGATGTCCGCCTCCATGATGGATTCGAATTCGTGGGCCTCGATGTTGACCGTGGAGAAGATGCGCATGGTGTCGCAGATAAACGCCAGCACCTCGTGGTTCTTCTTGTTCTTGGCGAAGTTGCTGAAGATCGGGCTTTCCGCCGGCCGCTCCACGTCTTTTTCGATGGCGACCAGCCCCTCGCGGCGGATCTTCATGTAAAGCCCGGACAGGGTGGTCAGAAGCTCCAGGTAGTAGGCCTTGCTCGTGAGCATGCCGCCGAAGATGGAGAGCGCCCCCTTGAAAGTGGCCCCGAGCACGTCCTTGGGCGCGCTGATCACCAGCTGCCCCAGGGCCCCGCCGAGGATCATGAGTATTTCCGGGGGGGCGGCCGAGATGAGCAGGTCGAAGTTGCCCTTCTCCAGGATGAAGCCGGCCAGGATGCAGCCGATGACGATGATGATGCCGATGATCGCGAACATAGCCTCGCCATGAGCCGCCGCAGCCTAGAACTGGCTGTCGGTCGACTTGTCGTAGAGGTTGTTTATCTGCTGCTCCAGGACTTCGCCCACGTCCGGCGTCTTGGGCGTGACCACGGCCCCGCCCGCACCCGACCCGCCGCCCACCGCCTTCTCTCCGGCCCTGGCCGGGCGGTAGAGCAGAAGGCTGATGCGCCGGTTTCTCGGATCGTAAATATTGCCCGGCACGTAGGGCCGCGTGTCGGCGAACCCCGTCACCGCGGCCACCTGGTCCGGGGCCAGCCCCTGCTGGATCATCAGCCGCCTGGCCGAGAGCGCCCGGCCGGCCGACAGGTCCCAGTTGGTGTAGGTCCCGGAATAGCGGTAGGCGTCGGTGTGGCCCTCGATGGCCACCTTGACCCCTTCCTTGCGGATGACGTCCGTGACCGCGGCCAGGATGCGCTGGGCGTCGGGCGTCAGCGACACGCCGCCGAGGTCGAACAGCGGCCGTTCGGCCTTGTCCATGATCTCGATGCGCACGCGGTCCTTTTCCTGGGTGACCGACACCTGGCCGGCCAGCTCGGGCACGGCCTTTTCCAGCGCCGACTCCACCTGGGCTTCCAGGGCCTTGGCCTGGGCTTCGGCCGCGGCCTGTTCCTTGGCCTGCGCCTCGGCCCGGGCCTTGGCCTCGGCTCTCGCCTTGGCGTCGAAGTTGCGGCCGCCGTCGAGGTCGCCCGTGTCCTGGCCCTTGCCGCCGGTGGGGGCCTTGCCGCCCCGGTCGATGGCCACGTCGGGCCGTTCGTCCTGGCTGCCGACCACGGCGGCCGGCGGTCCCAGGCCCCCGGTGTCGAGGAGCTGGGCCGAGGGGCCGGGGTTCTGGAACAGGCTGAAGTCGTTGAAATAGGCGGCGAGCTGCTCCTTTTTCTCCTGGGGGGTCATGTTGAGCAGCCACATGAGCAGGAAAAAGGCCATCATGGCCGTGACGAGGTCGGCGTAGGCGACCTTCCACGAACCGCCGTGCGCGCCGCCGGCGACCTTTTTGACCCGCTTGATGATGATGTTGGCCTTGTGGCCCTGTTCCGCCATGGAACCTCCGCCCTGTGCCTATCGACCGGTTGGAGCGCCGGTTTAGGGAGACGGGCGTGTTTTGCGGAAATTACGCATCGATACGGCAAAGGGCAACAGGCTTTGGCGCGGGCAGGGACGTCCGGGAAACACGAAAAGGGCGAAGGGAGGATTCCCTTCGCCCTGAAGCGTCGCCTGTCCGGAGCCGGCGAGCCGGCCTCCGGGAATGTCTACTGGGTGGTCTCGGAACCGGCGGGAAGGACCAGGACGCGGGTCTTGACCTTCTTGTTGCGCTGGTACTTCTCGAACTTCACCACGCCGTCGATGAGCGCGAACAGCGTGTAGTCGCGGCCCATGCCCACGCCCTCGCCGGGGTGGAACTTGGTGCCAAGCTGACGCACGAGGATGTTGCCGGCCAGGACCTGCTGCCCGCCGAAGCGCTTGACGCCGCGCCGTTGTCCGGCGCTGTCGCGGCCGTTTCTGGAGCTGCCGCCCGCTTTTTTATGTGCCATGTCGGACTCCTTGAAATGCTTGGGCTAGGCCTGGATGGACTTCACCGTGAGCTGGGTGTAGCTCTGGCGATGGCCCTGCTTCTTGTGCGAATCCTGCCGCCGGCGCTTGTGGAAGACCACGATCTTCTTGCCCTTGACGTGACCGGCCACTTCGCAGGTCACGGAAGCGCCGGAGACGTAGGGCTCGCCCACCTTGACCTCGGGGCCGCCGACGAGCAGCACCTTGTCGAGAACGTATTGCGCGCCGGCTTCGGCGGGCAGGAGGTCCACGGTGATGGTGGCCCCTTCCTGGACCTTGTATTGCTTGCCGCCAGCCAAAACGATTGCGTACATGGGTTTGACCTCCGATAGGGAAGAGGTGCCATCTACACTGGCTCGCCCTTGGGGTCAAGCCCTTTTTCGCTCCCGGCCACGCGGCCGGCGTCCTGCCGGGCGAGCCTGGCCCGCAGCAGGTCGAGCACGGAAATGTCCACCCGCAGGTTGCCGCGCCCCCGGCCGAGCTCCACCTCGGGCTTGGCCGCGCCGTGAAAGTCGGACCCGCCCGTGACGGCCAGGCCGAAGCGCCGCGACAGGGCCAGATACTCCAGGGTCTGGGCCTGGGAGTGCTCGGTGTAGAGGGCCTCGATGGCGTCCAGGCCCGCGTTGCGGCAGCGCTCCACGGCCGCGGCCAGGGCCGGCCCGGCCAGGCCGAGCATATAGGGATGGGCCAGGGCGGCCAGGCCCCCCTCGGCGTGGATGAGCTCCACGGCGCGCTCGAGGGTCAGCTTGTCCTTGGGCACGTAGGCCCGGCCGTGGGCTCCGAGGTAGCGGGAAAACGCCTCCTTGAAGCTCGTGACCGCGCCCATGGCCAAAAGCGCCTGGGCGATGTGCGGCCGGCCCACGGCCCCCTTGGCAAGTTCCGTGACGGCCTTATATTCCAGGGGAACGCCCAGGGCGTGCAGTTTTTCGAGGATGCGCCGGTTGCGGTTGTGGCGGCGCTCCCGCAGATAGGCCAGGGCTTCGGCCAAGGGGCCGGGCCGGTCGGGCAGGAAGAGTCCCAGGAGGTGCACGCTGCGCTCGCCGTCGGCCACGGAGAGCTCCACCCCGGCCACGACGTCGATGTGGTGGACTTCCCCGGCCGCCCGGGCCTCGGGCAGGCCCTCCAGGGTGTCGTGGTCGGTCAGCGCCACGGCGACCAGGCCTTTTTTCGCGGCCAGGGCCACCAGTTCGCCTGGGGAAAGGCTGCCGTCCGAGGCCGTGGAGTGCGTGTGCAGGTCGATGAGCGCCATGCCGGCAAGGTAGCGCGCCGGGAGCGTGTTGTCGAACCTCCATTGCGCGCCCGGCCCGATTTGGCTATCACCTGTGCCCAGCGACAAAGCCAAGGAGACCGCCCGTGACCATACATCCCGACCTGCTCGCCATCCTGGCCTGCCCCAAGTGCAAGGGCGAACTGACCAAGCCCGCCGCCGGCGAGGGCCTTGCCTGCGCGGCCTGCGGCGTGGTCTATCCTGTGCGCGACGACATCCCCATCATGTTGGTGGAGGAGGCCGTCCCGACCGCGGACTGGGAAGCCGGCAAGCGTTCGGTCAAGGACTAGAGCCGCGACATTTCCCCCGAAGGGGCGCGACGGGGCGGCCGGACGCGACAGCCGCGCCCGGCCCTGCCTCAAGGAGCCGCATATGGCCAAAGTGCATTGGACGCCCTGGGTGGCGTTTTCGGAACTGGCCCAGGAGGCCGAGCAACTCGCCGGCGAGGGCGGGCTCGCCCACGACGCCGGCTACGCCTGGCAGCCCGTGGCCGACGTGCTGGAAACGCCGGTGGATTTCCGCCTCACCCTGGAACTGCCGGGCATCGCCCGGGAGGACGTGCACGTGGAGGCCCGCGGGCGTTACCTCGTGGTCTCGGGCCTGCGCCGCTTCGTCAAGGAGCCCGGCGGGGTCTACCAGGCCGTGGAACGCTCCCACGGTCCTTTCGCCCGGCGCTTCGAGCTGCCCAAGGGCGTGTCGCGCGCCGAGATCACGGCGGTGATGAAGGACGGCCTGCTGCTGGTGGTCGTGCCCAAGGCGCGGCCCGAGCGCCTGCGCCGCCGCATCCCCATCAGCTGACGCGCCGCGCCGCCCGCCCTTTCCCCTTTTTCTCCGACCAACCGCACCAGGAGGCGCGACATGGGACGTTTCGGCCCGTGGGCTTTGTGCTGCCTTTTCCTTCTCTGCGCCCCCTCGGCCGCTTGCAGCGCCGGCCGCGAGGCGCGCCTGACGCCCGTGGTCACGGCCGTGCGCGCCGTGGCCCCGGCCGTGGTCAACATCACCTCGGCCCGGACCGTGGAACGCCGGGCCGGCCGGGGACCGTTGCTCGACGACGAGTTCTTCCGCCAGTTCTTCGGCCCGGGCTTCGGCCCCGGTTTGGGGGGAGCCCCGGGCGAACCCCGGCGCGAGACCCAGGAGAGCCTGGGCTCGGGCGTGATCATCGACGGGCAAAAGGGGCTCGTGCTGACCAACGCCCACGTCATCGCCGGCGGCACGTCCATCACGGCCCGGCTCCTCGACGGCCGGGAGCTCCCCGCCGCCCTGGTCGGCTCGGACCCGGACTTCGACGTGGCCGTGCTGCGCCTGGACACGGGCGGCAAGACCCTGCCTCAGGCGGCCATGGGCGACGCGACCGACATCATGATCGGCGAGACGGCCATCGCCATCGGCAACCCCTTCGGTTACACCAACACCGTGACCACGGGCGTGGTCTCGGCCGTGGGTCGGTCCCTCAAGCATGAGGGAGGGGCCTACGCCGACCTCATCCAGACCGACGCGGCCATCAACCCCGGCAACAGCGGCGGCCCGCTGGTCAACCTGGCCGGCGAGGTCATCGGCATCAACATGGCCATCCAGGCCGAGGCGAGGGGCATCGGCTTCGCCATCCCCATCAACAAGGCCCGCCGGGTGGTGGAGCAGATCGTTTCCGGCGCCGGGGTGACCCCGGCCTGGCTCGGGCTTTCCGGCCAGGACGTGGACGCCCGCACGGCCCGCTATTTCGGCCTGGACCGGCCGCGCGGCCTGCTCGTGACCGAGGTGCTGCCGGGCTCGGCCGCCGAACGGGCGGGGCTTAAGCCCGGCGACCTGCTCCTGGGGATCGGCAACACCGAACTCGACGACAAGGACCAGTACCTGGGGGTGCTGCGCACCTCGCCCGTGGGCGAGGCGCTGACGCTTCGCCTGCGCCGGGGCCGGGGCGAGGAGCGGCTGTCGGCCGTGCCCACGGCCTTTTCCGACCGGGAGGCGGCCGAGGTGGCCGGAAGGCGCTGGGGCTTGAACGTGGCCTTTTCCCGGGGCGGGGCGACGGTCGCCGGGGTGGCCCCCGGTTCCCCGGCGGCCCGGCTCGGGCTCAAGCAGGGCGACCAGCTGGTGCAGATCGGCGGCGAGAAGCTCTCCGGGCAAAAGGAGTTCACCCGGGCCGTGTACCTGAGTCGCATGCACCGCACCGTGCTGGTGATGATCGAGCGCGGCGGCCGTGGCTATTACGCCCGCATGGGCGTGGACTGAGCGCGGCCCCGGCAAGGCGCAAAAAAAGCCGGGCGGCGGCGACTTCCCGCCGTCCCGGCGACGCCTGCGGGGGATCCCGCGTCGCGGCCTCAGCCGCCGGCGCGCAGAAGCGTCAGTTCGCCGTTCCCGGCCGCGACCCGGCAGCCGCGCTTGGCGACCGCTCCGGTGAATTCCTGCATGTAGCGCCAGACCTCGTCCAGGGGCACGTGGGAGCGCAGGTAGTCCTCGCATTTGGAGAAGCTGTAGTGATGGGCGAGGCTTCTGCCGAGCACGGCCACCTTCATCTTGTCCCGGGCCAGGGCCAGGTTGAAGGCCTTCTCGTCGGTGGTGGGCTGTCCGGCCGTGGGGACCGTGGGGAAGGGCAGCACCCGGCGCATGATGCGCTCGTCGAAGATGACGCAGTTGATGGTCAGGTAGCCCACGTAGCCGTACTTGGCCGGCGCGTCGCGCAGGTACACCTCGGCCAGGTTCTCGTGCAGGAGCTTTTCCCACATCCAGCGGTGGTAGACCCAGTTCTCCTCGATGGGCGGCCCGGAATACATCTGGCGCTCCGAGGGGTAGGACACGCGCAGGAAGCGGTTGAGCACGTGGCGGCCGGGGGGGCTTATGGGCACCAGCGGCATGACCAGCGGCACGTCGGGCCGGTCGGCGTGGTCCAGGTAGCCGTCCACCAGCTGTTCGAGCCAGTGGGGCGTGACGAACAGGTCCTCGTCGATCTTGACGACCACGTCCTCGATGTGGGCGGAAAGGATCTCGTTCTGGGCGGCGTGCACGGCCGGCACCAGGCCGCGCGGTCCCCGGTCGAGGAGCGTGGCGTTGGCGTGGCGGCCCACGAAGCGCCTGGCCACGGCCAAGTGCTCGGGGCTTACGGCGTTGGCCACCACGTACACATGCTTGAGCCGCGTGAAATCGGTGAAGCGTTCCAGGCAGCGTATGCAGATGAGGAAGCAGTCGAGTCTGTGCGAGGTAAGCAACAGCAGAACCGGCCGAATGTCTCCGCGACGCGGGCGTAAATAGGTTAGCTTGCCCATGGCCGTCCCTGGCTTTCAGGCATCCCTGCGTAAAAGGTTAAACTCCGCCTACATCCCCCTTTTCGGTAAAACGCTCCAGGAACTTTAGCCCCAAAATTGAAAAATTTCTTCTTTCTTTCAAGGGAGATAGGCGACGGGGTAAGGGCGTGCCGGTTACATGGCGACCATTTCCCCGAAGCGTTGGACGAAAAAAGGAGATTTTTCCCCTGCGGCGTCTTCACCCCCGACCGGCGCGGGACATCCTCGCCCGCCGGGCTCGGCCGGCCCCGGCGCGGCGTCCGGGGCGCTTCCCTTGACACGGAAACACGCCGGGGCTAAGGCTGCGTAAGCTGCCGGAGGCGGTGTGGGGTCTTTGCTGCAATAGCCTGAGATGCTTCGTGAAACGAGCCTTTGTCAGCGTCTGTTCGGAGGTTTGGCATGGGATACAAGGTGATCGTCGACGTGCAGAAGTGCATCGGCGACGGCGAATGCGTGGACGTCTGCCCGGTGGAAGTCTATGCCATGCGCGACGGCAAGGCCGTGGCCGTGAACATGGAAGAATGCCTGGGCTGCGAATCCTGCGTCGAGGTCTGCGACCAGGACGCCATCATCGTCGAAGAAGAGTAATAATTCAAAAATATTAACCGGCAGCGGGAGCGGACGGTCGCCGTCCGCTCCCGCTGCCGTCTCCGGCCCGGGCCGCCTGACCCTGCGCGGGGCCGCGTGAGGGACGACGGCGCGGGACGGTCGCGGAGTCCCTTGATGCCCCTGGATTTCTCCCCCGCTTTCGCCCGTTACGAGGCCATCGCCGCCGAGGCCGACGCCGCCTTCGCCAAGGTTTCGACCGCCTGTCCGGGCATGGTGTCCTGCGGCGAGGGATGCAGCGACTGCTGCCACGCCCTGTTCGACCTGAGCTTCATCGAGGCGCTGTACCTCAACCACCGGTTCAACGAGGCCTTTCCCCCGGGGCCGGAGCGCGACGCCATCCTGGAGCGGGCCAACAAGGCCGACCGCGACCATTACAAGCTCAAGCGCAAGGCCTTCCGCGCCGGCGAGCAGGGCGTGCCCACGGCCGAGATCCTGGCCGACCTGGCCCGCGAGCGGATCCGTTGCCCGCTGCTCGGCGACGACGCCCGCTGCGTGCTCTACGCCCACCGCCCCGTGACCTGCCGGCTGTACGGCGTGCCGCTGGAGATCGGCGGCGCGGCCCACATCTGCGGCGCCGCCGGCTTCGAGCAGGGCGGGCGCTACCCCACGGTCAAGATCGAGAAGCTCCAGGACAGGCTCATGGAACTGTCCCAGGAGGTCGTGGCCGCCATGCCCACCAAGCTGCCGCTCATGGGCGAGTCCCTGGTCCCGGTCTCCATGGCGCTGATCACCGAATACGACGACGAATACCTCGGCATCCTCACCGAGGACGACATGGTGCGCCTTCCCGAGCCCCCAGCGCCGCCGGCCTCGCCCTTCGGCGCGTCCTGCGGCTCCTGCGGCGAGGAGGCCGGCTCCTCGGCCTGCGCCTCCTGCGCCGGCGGGCAGACCACCTGGGTCCTGCCCGGCCCGGACGGCTCGCCCGAGGGCGAAGGCAAACCTTAAGGAGGCGTGCGTGGCCCATTCCCCCGAGGAACTGGCGCAACTCAAGCGCGCCATCTACGACAAGCTCAAGCCCCGCCGCCGGCGGTTCATCGACAAGATCGGCTACGACGCCTGGGATCCCTTTCAGGAGCCCAACGACCCGCTGGACATGCGCGAGGACGCCTCGCGCCGCACCGGCCAGCAGTTGGTCTCGGAATTTCTGGCCGGGAACCCCGGAGCCTCGGAGGAGTTCGCCAAGGGCGCTTGGGAACTCTGCATGGGCGTCATGAGCGGCTCGGAAAAGCACCGGGGCATGTACGCCTTCTGCAAATGGTACAAGGACCTGCTGGCCCGGGAAGGCATCGACGCCGAACTCGGCCCGACCAAATAAGCTGCAAGGAGCATTCATGGAATACACCGCCCGCACCCCGGACGAATTCATCGACGAACTGAAAAAGCGCCTGTCCCAGAACCCCGGCTGCGGCGTGTCCCACTACAACCTGGGCACGGCCTTCGTGGCCAAGGGCCGGCTCGTCGAGGCCGAGGCGGAGTTCCTCTCGGCCGTGGAATGCTCGCCGAGCCTGGCCGAGGCCTACGTGCAGCTCGGCGGCCTGGCCATGAACAAGGGCGACCTGGACGCCTGCCTGGAGTGGAACGAGAAGGCCAGCCGGGCCCGGCCCCTTTTCGCCGTGCCCTTCGGCAACATCGGCTTCGTGCACCTCCAGCGCGGCGACGTGGCAAAGGCCGAGAAGTCGTTGCGCCGGGCCATCAAGATCGACCCCAAGTACGTCCAGGCCATGGCCTCCCTCGGGAGCTGCCTCTTTATGCAGGGCGACGTGGACGGCGCGGAGTTCCACAGCGCCAAGGCCCTGGAGGTCGAACCCATGTTCGGCCCGGCCCTCAACAACCTGGCCCTGGTGGCCATGGAGCGCGGCGATTTTGCCAAGGCGAGGGAGTTCGTGGAGCGCGCCCGCCAGACCGGCTTCGAACCCCATCCGGACATGGTCCGCGAGATCGAGGCCGCCCTGGCCAAGTAGGCTGGGGAAGAGTGTGGAAATGAGGAATCGGGGCGCTGCCCCGAGCCCCGCCGGGGGGCATCATGCTCCCCGGACCCCCGCCAAGGGATGGATATATCCGGATGGCGTCGCGTAGGCATTTGCTCGGCGAGATGCGCCAGGCCCTGGGCGGGGACGACCGCGAGGCGGCCCTGGCCGTGCTGGCCGTCGTGCCGGCCAAGACGCGCCTGGGGCCGCTTTTCTCGCTGCTCCTCGATAGGGAGCCGCTCGTGCGCTGGCGGGCGGTCACGGCCTTCGGCGCGGCCATGGCGGAAATCGCCGCCGCGCGCCCGGAAGACGCCCGCGACGTCTGGCGCAACCTCATGTGGCGGGTCAACGAGGAGTCGGGCAACATCGCCTGGGGCATTCCCGAATGCATGGGCGAGACCCTGGCCGTGTGCCCGGTGCTTGCCCGCGACTACCACCGCATCCTCATTTCCTACGTCCAGGACTTGCCCGGCGACTGCACCTACATCGACCATGCGCCGCTGCGGCGCGGGGCTTGGTGGGCCGTCGCCCGCCTGGCCGGGACCGCGCCGGAGCTTTGCCTCCCGGCCCTGCCCGAGATCACGGCCGCCCTGGCCGACTGCGACCCCGCCGCCCGGGGCCTGGCCTGCCTGGCCCTGGCCCGGCTTGGGCCCGACCCCTCGCGCACGCTCCTGGAGGGGCTCGCGGCCCTTGCCGCCGACACGGCCGCCTTCGATCGCTACGACGGCTGGGAGCTTGCGGCCACGACCGTGGCCGAGGCCGCCGGGGAAGCCCTGGCCGCCTGCCGCAGCTGCATGTAACCACCTGTTCACATCCCGCGACCTCCCTCGCAGAAACGGGGACGCCGTCCCCATGGAGGTCCGCATGAACCTGAAACCCTGCCTCACCGCGCTGCTCTTCATGGCCGTCCTGGCCCTGGCCGCGGCCGCCGGACATGCCGGCGAGCCCCCGTCGCGGTGGTCCCTGCCTCCGGAGCAGGCCGCCGACGCGTATCTCCGCGATCTTACTGCCCAGGTGCCCCTTACGGCCGAGGAACTGGCCGCCGTGCGGCCGATCCTGGTGGAGCAGACCATCAAGCGCCGGGACGTTGCCCGGGCCCGCCTGGCCGTCAACCCGGGGCTGGCCGGCGTGCTGGCGCTTCGCGAGGACATGCGCGCCGTGTCCCGGGAAACCGACGACAAGCTCGCCGCCGTCCTGCCCCCGGAAAAGATGGAGCAGGTGCGCGCCTACCGCGAACAATCCCCGGAAAACGACAAGTCCTCGCCCCGGCAGATCGCCCAGGCCGGCGTCGACGGCTGATCGAAGCTCTCCTGGTTCCCGAGTCCCTCCCTTACGGCAGGGCGCGGCTATCCCCCCGGCCGCGCCCTTTTTTGTTATGGGGCGACGCCTCCGGCGGCCAGGAGGGGCGAGCCCCCTCCTGGACCTCCCGCCTGGAGATTTAGTAATTGTAAATTTGGTGGGTTAGGACGATTTCAGGGGAAAGGACCGGAGAAAAAACACTGTGGCGCTTGACCAGAGAACTAAAAGGATTAAATTTGTCCTCAATCAGCCCGCGCACCAAATGAGGCGGCACACCCGCACGACGGAGGAATTGCCATGCAGACGCAGACGCACACCGATCTGTCCGATCTGGTCATCGACTGGAACATGACGCCCGAAGACGCCGTGACCCTGTATCTCGAGTGGGGCAACAACTCCTGGCATGCCGAGCATAAGCCCGTGACGTCCAAGAACGACTATTCCACCTATTTCGTGGTCAACACTTGGTCGGGACGGCCGGAACTGACGCTGGTGCGCCGCAACTCCGAGGACTGCGTGGAACTGGCCTCCTTCGAACTGCCCGAGGATCTGGCCCGGGCCTTCATGGAGGAAAGCGGCTTCAACAAGGGCGTCTACGCCCCGAGCGACGCCATCAAGAAGTGGCTGCAAGAGACTCACTTCAACTAGAATTTCCGCTGAACACCCACAACCCCCGCACAACGCCCCTCACCCATGACGCGACCCCGGGAGGATAGGCCCCGAGGTCGCGTCCTTCTTTTGCGGCATGCCGCCGGTCTTGCCCTTGGTCGGCGAAGCTGCGATGCTGGCCCATGCTCATGGCCGTCCTCGCCGACATCCACGCCAACCTCGAGGCCCTGACGGCCGTGCTGGTCGACCTCGACACGGCCGGCCCGGCCGTGACGGTGAGCCTCGGCGACGACATCGGCTACGGTCCGGACCCGGCCGCGGTGCTGGAGGCGCTCGCCGCCCGCGGCATCCCGAGCGTTCGCGGCAACCACGAATGGGCCGTGGCCGACCCGGCGCGGGAGCGGCTTTTCAACGCGCAGGCCAGGGAAGCCGTGGCGCGCACGCGGGAGCTCCTCTCGCCGGAACTCGTCGCCCGGGTGGCCGCCTTCCCGACTTCGCTTTCGCTCTACGGCTGCCGCTTCGTGCACGGCCTGCCGCCCAACGACACCAACACGTACCTTTTCGAGGCCGGCGACGTGACCCTGCGCCGGGCGTTTTCCCGCACGGCCGAGCGGGTCTCCTTCGTCGGCCACACCCACATGCTGGAGGCGGCGAGCCTGCGCGGCCGCGAGGTGGAGCGCTTCGAGCTGTCCCTGGGCGACAACCCCCTGGATGCCCGCGAGCGCCACATCCTCAACGTCGGCTCCGTGGGCCAGCCCCGCGACGGCGACCGCCGGGCCAAGTACGGCCTCTACGACGACGCGCGCGACGTGCTGACCATAAGGGCCGTGCCCTACGACGCGCGGCCCACGGCCGAAAAGATCGTGGCCCGAGGCCTGCCGCGCCGCTATGCCGACAGGCTGCTTTGAGTGCCGCGCGGTATTGCCAAGGCGCTGGCGGCCCATTACCTTGGAGCCAAAGGAGCAGCCATGAAGACCGATGCGCGACTCGTGCGGCAGGTGCTCGATCTGGGGCCGCTGGAACGGGCGGAACTCATCGAGGTATTGCAAGCCAGCTTCGACGAGGCCGGCGACGCCGCCATGGAGGCGGCTTGGGGGCATGAGGCCGAGTCGCGGCTGGACGCTTACGCCGCCGGATCGCTCCGGGCGGTGCGCGCGGCCGACGTCTTCGGGAAAATCGTCGGCTAGCCAGCGTGGACGTCCTTTTTCTTGAGCCGGCCGTCCGCGAGTTCGAGGACGCCGTTTCCTACTACAATGCCGAATGCTCCGGTTTGGGCTTTACTTTCGCTACGGCTGTGGAAAAGACGCTTTCCCGCATCGTCGCTCATCCAGACGCTTGGCATTCGCTTTCGCCTCGCACCCGTCGCTGTCGCGTGCCGGGATTTCCCTATGGGATCATTTACCAGCAAGGCAGTGATTCCGTCGTGGTCGTCGCCGTCATGCACATGCGTCGCCACCCTGCCCACTGGCGCGACCGGATAGCGCGTCGTCCTTGACCCGTTGAAAGTTTTTGAAAGGGGGTCCGGGGGAAACTTTTTTCAAAAAGTTTCCCCCCGGCCGCCGGAGGCGTTTTCACGTATGCGGACCATCGGCAAGTATCCCCTGCTCGGCGTGCTGGGCCGGGGCGGCATGGGCGCGGTGTTCAAGGCCAGGGTGCCGGTCGTGGGGCGCGTCGTCGCGGTGAAGCTTTTGCACCCCAACGAGCTGACCCTCGCCTTGTGGGGCCGCGAGCGGGTGGTGCGGGCCTTTCGGGAGGAGGCGGCGCGGCTTGGCGGGCTTTGCCACGAGAACGTGGCCGGGGTGTTCGATTACGGCGAGATCGACGGCTGGCCCTATTTCGTGATGGATTTCCACAGCGAGTCCCTGGGATCGATCATCGGCGAGACCTATCGGGTGGAGGAGCCCAGCCGCCGGCTGCCCGTGCCGCGCGCCGCAGGCTACGCCGCCCAGCTCCTGGCCGGCCTGGCCAGGCTCCACCACGCCGGCATCGTCCACCGCGACGTCAAGCCCTACAACCTGCTGGTCACGGACCGCAACGTGGTCAAGATCACGGACCTGGGGCTTTCCAAGGCCCGGGGCGAGCGCTTCGACGGCCCGGCCAACCTCAAGGTGGGCTCGCCCTATTACGCCGCGCCGGAGCAGGAGGACGACCCCGACGCCGCCGACGCCAGGGCCGACCTCTACGCCGCCGGGGTGACGCTTTTCCGCATGCTGTCCGGCCGGCTGCCCGAGCCCGGCACGACCGCCCTGGACGACCCTCTCGTTTCGGGCGGGGAGGTGTTCGACGGCTTTTTCGCCCGGGCCCTGGCCGTATCGCCGCAAAAGCGCTTCGGGAGCGCCCGGGAGATGGGCGAGGCCCTGGCCGCTTGCCGCCGGGAATGGGACAGGCGGCTCGAAGGGGTCTGCGCCGGGGCGGTCCTTGCCTCGTCGCGCACGCCGGCGGGGGCGGCACGGCCGCGAAGCGAACCGGTCATGGTCGGCCTGCGCCAGGCCAGGTCGGCTTTCGGCCTCGACGCGCTGTGGCGGCCGACGGCCTACTGGCCGGGAGGGCTGGAGGCGCAGGGAAAAGGCCTGTTGCGCGACCCGGACACGGGCCTTTGCTGGCTGCGCGAGGCCGCGCCTTATCCCGTGACCTGGCAGGAAGCGGGTGAGTACGTGGCCGGGCTCAACGCGGCCGGCTGCGGCGGCCATGGAGACTGGCGGCTGCCGACCGTGGCCGAGCTCGTCACCCTGCTGCGGCCAGAACCCACGGGCGAGGGCTACTGCCAGCCGGCGGCGCTTGGCCAGCCCGTGCGCCGGGTCTGGAGCGCGGACCGGGCCAACTACGCCAGGGCCTACGCGGCCGACGTGGAGCTCGGCTACGTGACCAGCGTCGATTTCCGCTGCCCGGTGGCGGCCCGGGCCGTGCGAAACGCTTGAAAAGCCTGGATCAGAGGGGGCATTTCTCCTTGGTCGGGAGCTTGTTGCCGGTCAGGCGCTTGTAGAGGGCTTCCTCGATGGGCTTGTCGCCGAAACGGGCCAGGTCGATCTCGGCCCGGGCCGCGCCGCGATGGCCGCCGGCCGAGCCCACGTCGCCGAACATCTTCGAGGCCATGACGCCCATGTTGCGGCCGATGCCGTCGCCGCGAAAGATCACCACCACCTGCTTTTTGACCACCCCCGAGAGCATGTTCCAGGACAGGCCGTGCACGCGGGTGAAGAAGTCCGCCAGCATGACCAGGAGGTCGGCGCTTTCGATGGCGTCCATGTACACGAAAAGCCCCTTGCTGCCGACGAAGCGCATCTTGCGGAAGGCCTTGGAGAAGAATTTCAGCCAGCGCCGGTGGTACTCGCTGTGGATGATCTTGCGCATAAGCAGCATGTCGGCGAACTTGGTGAGATAGCTGAAGGCCTTGACGTCGGCCTCCAGGAAATGCCGCTCGAAGCTTTGGGTGTCGGCCTTGATGCCGTAGACCAGGGCCGTGGCCAGGAGCTTTCCCGGCCGGATACGCATGTTGTAGAGATACTCCGTGAGAATGGTGCTCACCGAGCCGTAGCCCGGCCGGATGTCCACGAAGGGCGCCTTGACCGGGCTGTCGGTCTTGACCGGATGGTGGTCGATGACGATGCTGAACGAGCACTGCTTGAAGTCCGGGTGGTGGTGCGGCTGGGAATCGACCATGGCGAAGTGGTCGTAGCGGTCGCGCAGTTCGGGCGTGAGCATCTGCGTCGGGATGCGCAGGAAGCGCATCATGGCCAGGTTGTCCGGCCGCTTGACCTCGTTGACGTGAGCGATGCCCACCTCGGCCACGCGGTGGACCATGATGCGCCGCAGCGCCATGGCCGAGGCCATGGCGTCTGGGTCGGCGTTTATCACGATGAGCCACTTGTCCTCGCGCCCGAGCATGTGGGCCAGGCGCGCCGTTTCCAGGGTCAGCTTGCGAAAATAGCTCATGAGGCGTTTCCCTTGGGCGTCACTTGAGCGTCAGGGCGCAGCCGGCGACCACGAGGCGCACATCGCCGGCCAGGGCGGCGACGGTCTGGTTGCAGCCGCCCAGGGCGTCGGCGAAGCGCCGCATGGCCGCGCTCGCGCCAAGTCCCCCCAGCCCGACCTCGGTGCTCACCACGATCAGTTCCGGTCCGTGCGCCGCGGCATAAGGGCTCAGGGCTTCCGTAAGCGCTTCGGGACACGATCGCATGGCATTTTCGTCATGGCAGGCGAAGAGCCAAAAGTCCAGGCTGTCGAAGAGAAGAGTGCCCCCCCGGGGGGCCTCGGCGGCGAGCACGTCCATGGCGGTCGCCCCGGCCTCGATGACGGCCACCCCGGGCGGCCGGGCCCGCTTGTGGGCGGCGATGCGCTCCCGGAACTCGAAATCGAGCGCCCGGCCCGTGGCCAGCACCCGGCGCGGGGCCGCGCCGGCCAGCAGCAACCCCTCGGCCAGGGCCGACTTGCCGGAGCGCACGCCGCCAAGGAGCAGCCGGATCATTCCCTCTCCGCCGGACAGGCGGTGGACGCCTGCCCGCCGCAGGCCAGGGCGTCCAGCACGTGCAGGCTCTCCATCAGGTGGACCGGGGCGAAGACCTCGACCACCACGGTCTCGGGCCGCAGGTTGGCCAGCATCCAGACGAGGACCTCCCGGCCCTCGGGCGACAGGCAGCCCAGGGTGCGGTGGCTGTGGCGCCGTCCGGGCGGCGGCCCCTCGGCTCCGAAGGGCGAGTAGACATGGAGCATGCGGGTCAGGCGCGCCAGGTCCGGGTCGTGGGCGGGCAGGGCGTGGCCCATGGCCAGCATGTGGCCGAGATCCAGGCACACGCCGCAGCCGGCCGCGGCGGCCATGGCCGTGACGTCTTCCGGCGAGATTCCCTCGGTGTTCTCGAGAAGCACGGTGGCCGGATCGCGGCCGGCTGCGGCCAGGGCGGCCAGGAACGCCTCCAGGGCGGCCAGGCTGTCCGGGGGATGGAGCACCATGGCCCAGGGCACGAGGCGGGCCGTGCTTTTGAGCAGCCCCTCCATGGCGAAGAAGGCGGCGTCGCCGCCGTGCCGCCAGGGCAGGTCCAGAGGCAGGTGCAGGTGGTAGCGCAGGCCGAAGTCCTTCTTCGGCAGGTCGTCCGGGCCGTAGGCCAGGCAGCTTTCGAGTTCCAGGAGATAGAGGCCGACCTCGTCCACGGTGCGGGAGAGCAGGCGGCAATTGGCGGCGGCGGTGTCGGGCCACACGCAGCTCGGGGCGGCGACGCGCCAGGATACGGCGGGGTTGCATTTTTGTATCATTATAAAATCGTTAGGGATAAAAGTTGGATGGAAAACTTGAGGAAAGGTTTCCCCGGGAGTATGGAATCCCGGTCGTAAGGGTTTTTAGGGCGACGGCTCAGCATCGCCGGTTTCGCGGACCGCGGTCCGCCGTTTTCAAAGTGATGGCGTTATGCGACAGATTCGAGACTTCGTGCAGCATTTCTTCAATCCGCTGCACGTGTATTGCCGGCTCAAGGACATGGGCGTCAAGACGCCCACGGCCCACCGGATGACCAGGGCCTACGAGCGCTACCTCTGGCGCTTCATCTGGTAGAATCCTCGACCCCGAACAGCGGCAGCTGGCGCGCCTGGCTCACGGTGCGCGCCACCAGGGCCGAGCGCCGCACCCCCCCGAGATCCAGGTTTTCCAGAAAGCGCGAACGCTTGAGCATGAACCGCCGGCCGTAGAGGTCGCGGCGCACGGCGTGGGACAGGTACAGCCGCCTTTTGGCCCGGGTGAGACCCACGTAGAAAAGCCGGCGCTCCTCGTCCTCGTCCATCTGGCCGGCCAGGTGCCCGGGCTTGCCCGTGAGGAAGTCCGCACCGGCGAAGGGCAAAAGTCCGTCCTCCAGGGCCGGCAGGAACACGGCGGCGAATTCCAGCCCCTTGCCCGCGTGCAGGGTCATGATGCGGACCTTCTCGGCCCGTCTGCCCACCAGTTCCAGCTCGGTTTCGCCGGCGACGTAGTTCAGCAGGCCGGCCCAGCCGCCGTGGGCGTCGAAGGCCCGGCACAGCTCGCGAAATTCCGGCCCCTGCCAGAAAAGCCGGTCGAAGGGCGCGATGTCCTCGAGATAGGCCGAAAGCCCGAGCGGCCCCTTGGCCAGCACCCGGTCCGGCAGAGTGGGGGGCTTTTCCACGTCTTCGGGCACGGGCAGCCCCAGCAGCCGGCCGGCGGCGGCCAGAAGCAGGCGCACGCGCGGCTCGTTGAAAAAGGCGTCGGCCTCGGGCGCGGCGCAGGGGATGCCGAAGCGCTCCAGGCTCTTGCGGATGGGGCCGATGAGCGCCGAGACGCGCACGAGCACGGCGATGTCGGCCGGGGACAGGGTGTCTGCGGCCAGGTCCCGGGCCAGGGTCAACGAGGTGCCGCCGAGAAGCGCGCTGATGCGTTCGCCCATCCAGCCCGCCTCGCCGGCGGCGGTGGGGGCCTCGAAAAGCTGTATTTCCGTGGTGGCGGTGGTGTCGCGGCTTAAGCGCGACACCAGCGGCGCGCGGCCGGGAAAGAGGCCGGCGGCCAGGTTCAGGAGCGGCTGGGTGGAACGGTAGTTTTCGGCGAGCGTGGCCACGGCCAGATCCGGCCACAGGGCCGTGAGCTCGGCCCTGGCCGCGCCCGTCGCGCCCCGGAAGCCGTAGATGGCCTGGTCCGGATCGCCGATGGCGAAAAGGCTGGCCCGCTCCCGGCCGACCAGGGCCGCGACCACGGCCAGTTGCAGCGCGGTCAGGTCCTGGACCTCGTCCACCAGCACGTGGGAGTAGGGCGGCCGCTCGCCCCCGGCCGAGAGCTTCTCCAGCCAGTATTCCAGCAGGTCCGTGAAATCCAGCAGGTTCCAGTCGGCCTTCTGGCGGGCGTAACGGGCGGCGTAGAGCCCCGGGCCCACGGTCGCGGCGTCTTTCGGGGCCTGCAGGCGCTCCCGGGCCAGGGACAGGTCGCGCCAGGCGCTTCGCAGCTTGGCCCCGGTCAGTTCGGGGTTGGCCGCGGCGAAGAGCCGCCGGGCGGCGTCCTCGGAAAGGAGCACCGGCTCCTGGCCGCCGGCCCGGGTCCAGGCCTCCAGGGCCAGGGCGTGGAGGGTGTCGGCCCGGGGCAGGTTCTGGGCGGTTTGCGCGCCGTCGCCGCCGGCCAGGCGCTGGCGCAGCTCCTCGGCCGCCCGGCGGGTGAAGGTCACGGCCAGGATGTCGCCGGCCGGGATGCCGGCCGCGAGCAGGGCGCGGATCTTGGCCAGAAGCGTATGGGTCTTGCCCGTACCGGGGCCGGCCACCACCAGCACGTGGCGGCCGCCGTTCTCCACGGCCGCCTGCTGGGAGGGGTTGAGGCTGCGGCGCGTGACCACGGGCGCGGGCGGCGCGGTCCGGGGCGGCGGGGCGGGGGGAGGCTCGGGGGAGGCGTCGTCGCCGCCGGCCGGGTCGCGCGGCCGGGCCGCCTTGGCGGCCGGGGGCGGCACGGCCAGGTAGCGGCCGCTTTTGAGCTCGCGCTGCTCCTGGGGGGTGAAGACCGAGATGCGGCCGTATTCGCCGTCGAAGCCGGGGCGGCGCAGCACCCGGCCGGCGCGCATCCGGGCCACGGCCTCGCCGAGGATGGCGTCCACCCGGCCGAGGTCCTCCACGGGCGCGTCGCGAAGCACCGTGAGCTCCGCGCCGAATTTGGCCAGCAGCCGGGCCACCAGCCCCCGGGCCTTGGCCGTCTTGGCCCCCACGCCCATGACCTCGCCGGCAATCTCGTCAAGCGGTATGAGCGAGGTGAACCCCGGCATGCCCTCGGGCCGGACGGGCTCGGTGCGGTCGGCCAGTTCCAGCACCCGGTGCAGCACCCCGAGCGTCAGCGGCTTGCCGCACACCGGGCAAAGCCCCCCGCGCGCCTTGGCCTCGGCCGGCTCCATGACCACGCCGCATTCGCGGTGGCCGTCCAGGTGGTACTTGCCCTCCTCGGGAAAGAACTCCACCGTGCCGCAAAACCGGGGCCCCAGGCCCTGGCCGCGCAGCGCCCGGTAGATGCCCTCGTAGGAGGGGTCGCCGGAAAAGAGGTTGCATTCGCGGCCGAGCTTCTCGCCGGAATGGGCGTCGGAGTTGGAGACCAGGCGGAAGCGGTCCAGGGCCGACAGCGTCCAGTTCATCTCCGGGTCCGAGGACAGCCCCGTCTCCAGGGCGAAGATCTCCTTGGCCAGCGATCCGTAGCATTCCTCCACCGAGTCGAAGCCGGACTTGGAGCCGAACAGCGAAAACCACGGCGTCCAGATGTGGGCCGGCACCAGAAAGGCCATGGGGTCGGTTTCGAGCACCATCTCCAGCAGGTGGCGGCTGTCGAGGCCGAGGATGGGCCGGCCGTCCGAGGCGAGGTTGCCGACCTTGGCCAGCTTGCGGTTGAGGCTTTCGGCCGCCTCGTAGGTGGGGACGTAGACGAGGTTGTGGACTTTGCGGACCTTGCCGCCGCGCTTGTAGATGGAGCTGATTTCCGCCGAGAGCAGGAAGCGCACGCGCCCGGAGGGGCTGGCGTCGGGCAGCCAGGGGAGTTCCCGGCCGAGGTGGGCCGGGTCCTTGAGGCGAAACAGCCCCGAAGCGTCCGGGGCGAGGGCTTCCTGGAGCTCGGAAAGCCAGCCCGGGTGGGTGAAGTCCCCCGTGGCCACCACGGTCAGGCCCTTGACCTCGCCCCAGGCGGCCAGGTTTCGCGGGGTGAGCCCCTTGCTCGTGGCCCGGGAGTGGCGGGAATGGATATGCAAGTCGGCGAGATACTGCTCCATGGGCCAAGGCATACAGAGATTGCCAAAAGGCGGCAAGGGCCGGCCGCGGCGGCGCAATAAAAAGGGGGAACGCTTTCGCGTCCCCCCTTGGCAATCATGCGATTGCGCGGCAGCTTATTTGGCGGATTCGCCGGAAGCAGCGCCGTGCATCTTGATCTCGACCTTCTCGGTCAGGCCCTCGTAGTACTTGCGCAGGATGACCAGGACCTCGTCGCGGCCGAAGTGATCCGGGATCTCGCCGCCCTCGGACAGCATCTTGCGCAGCTTGGTGCCGGACAGGATGACGCGGTCTTCCTTGGTGTGCGGGCAGGTGCGCAGCGAAGCCATGCCGTCGCACTTGTAGCAGTAGAAAGTCCAGTCGATCTTCAGCGGCTGGCAGAGCAGGGCCTGGCCGGGCTTGGGAGCCTTGCCGTCGGCGTAGGGGATGCGGTCGAAGATCTCCTGAGCCTCGAACATGCCGTAGAAGTCGCCGACGCCGGCGTGGTCACGGCCGATGATCATCTTGTTGACGCCGTAGTTCTGGCGGAAGGTGGCGTGCAGCAGGCCTTCGCGGGGACCGGCGTAACGCATGTCGAGGGGGTAGCCGCCCTGGACCACGTTCTTTTCCACGAAGTAGTGCTTGACCAGGGTGTCGATGCACTCGACGCGGACTTCGGCCGGGATGTCGCCGGGCTTCAGGTTGCCGATCAGCGAGTGGATGATGACGCCGTCGCAAACCTCAATGGCGATCTTGCACAGGTATTCGTGGGAGCGGTGCATGGGGTTGCGCAGCTGCAGCGCGGCGACGTTGGCCCAGCCGCGCTCGTCGAAGATGGCGCGGGTCTCGGCCGGACGCAGGTACACGCCCTTGTACTTGGTCGGGTACTCGCCCTCGGACAGGACCTTGACCGGGCCGGCCAGGCAGATGGCCTTGCGGTCCATGACCATCTTGACGCCCGGGTGGTCTTCCAGGGCGACCTTCCAGAACTTGTCGTCGGCGGAATCGTCGCCATGGCCCTTGTAGACCATCTCGGATTCCCACTTCTTGTCGGCCTCGGTCAGCTCGAACTTCTCGGTGACCTTCATGGTGGCGAAAATTTCGCCCTTGCGCTCAAGGGTGATTTCCTCGCCGTCCTTGATGGCGGCGGCTTCTTCCTTGGTCACCGCCAGCACGACGGGAACCGGCCAGAAGGTGCCGTCGGCCAGGGTCATCTTCTCGACGACGCTCTTCCAATCGGCCTTGGTCATGAAGCCGTCCAGGGGCGAGAAACCGCCGATGCCGATCATGATCAGGTCGCCCTTTTCCTGGGCGGTGATCTCGACCTTCTTGAGGCCGGCGGCCTTCTTCAGCTCGGCTTCCTTGGCAGCGCCCTCGAGCAGGCGAATGACCAGACCTTTGCCTCCATGCGGCGGAACCAATTTGGACATGTAGCGCCTCCTTACCGGTGATTTTGTTGAAGTTTCCGCGTAGCACCTGGGTGGTCGGATGGAGTCCGGAGCCGACCGTGCCCATGAGTGCAGCCGGTATACACCACGGAGAGGGGAATACCAAGTGAAAAATGTATCAAAGGGCACGAAATTGTCCCCGAGCCCCGTGCGAAAGGGCGGATTTCGTGTCCGGTCGCGCACCCTGCCTCGCCCGCATTGACCTTGCCCCCGCCTTCCATTATGTGCCTTGCCGACCCTAAGCGGCGTTTCGCCAAAGGCCCCCCCACGCATGGATATCTCGCGCATCAGAAATTTCAGCATCATCGCGCACATCGACCACGGCAAGTCGACGCTGGCCGATCGCATCCTCGAACTGACCGGCGTCATCACCGCCAGGGAGATGCGCGAGCAATACCTCGACCGCATGGACCTCGAGCGCGAGCGCGGCATCACCATCAAGGCCCAGACCGTGCGCATTCCTTATAAGGCCGCCGACGGGAACGAGTACATCCTCAACCTCATCGACACCCCGGGGCACGTGGACTTCTCCTACGAGGTCTCGCGCAGCCTGGCCGCCTGCGAGGGCGCGCTGCTCGTGGTCGACGCCACCCAGGGCGTGGAGGCGCAGACGCTCGCCAACGTGTTCCTGGCCCTCGACAACGACCTGGAGATCATTCCGGTCCTCAACAAGATCGACCTGCCGAGCGCCGACCCGGAAGCGGTCAAGGCCGAGATCGAGGAGGCCATCGGCCTGCCCTGCGCCGACGCCGTGTCCGTCTCGGCCAAGACCGGAATCAACGTCGGGGCCGTGCTCGAACAGATCATCGCCAAGATCCCCCCGCCCAAGGGCCATGCCGACGCGCCGCTCAAGGCCCTGGTCGTGGACTCCTATTACGACTCCTACCAGGGCGTGGTGGTCCTGTTCCGCGTCATGGACGGCACGGTCAGGCTCGGGCAGCGCATCAGGATGATGTCCAACGGCGTGGACTTCGAGGTCGTGCGCCTGGGCGCGTTTTCCCCGGGCCCCATCGACATCCCGTCCTTTGGCCCGGGCGAGGCCGGGTTCCTGTGCGCCAACATCAAGACCCTGACCGACGCCAGGGTGGGCGACACCGTCACCCTGGCGGACAACCCCGCCGCCGAGGCCCTGCCGGGGTTCAAGGAAGTCAAGCCCATGGTCTTTTGCGGCCTCTACCCGGTGGACGCCGCCGAGTACGAGATCCTCAAAACCGCCCTGGAGAAGCTGCGCTTAAACGACGCCGCCTTCACCTACGAGCCCGAGACGTCCCAGGCGCTCGGGTTCGGCTTCCGCTGTGGCTTTCTGGGCCTGCTCCACATGGAGATCATCCAGGAGCGGCTGGAGCGCGAGTTCGGGGCCAGCCTCATCGCCACCGCGCCCTCGGTCATCTACAAGGTCGAGACCCTGTCGGGAAAGACCATCTCCATCGAGAATCCGAGCAAGCTGCCCAAGACCCAGGAGATCGCCGCCCTCTACGAGCCCTACGCCAAGCTCGAGATCCACACGCCCAACGAGTACGTCGGCGGCGTGTTCAAGCTGTGCGAGGAAAAGCGCGGCATCCAGAAGGACGTGCGCTACCTGACGGCCACCCGCGTCATCATCACCTACGAGCTGCCCTTCGCCGAGATCGTCTACGACTTTTTCGACCGGCTCAAGTCCGCCACGCGCGGCTACGCCTCCCTGGACTACGAGATCATCGACTACCGGGCCTCGGACCTGGTCAAGCTCGACATCATGATCAACGGCGACCCCGTGGACGCCCTGGCCGTCATCGTGCACCGCGACAACGCCTACCACTACGGCCGGGCCCTGGCGCTCAAGCTCAAGCGCGTCATCCCGCGCCAGCTCTTCGAGGTCATCATCCAGGCCGCCATCGGCACCAAGATCATCGCCCGGGAGCGCAACGCCCCCATGGGCAAGAACGTCACGGCCAAGTGCTACGGCGGCGACATTACGCGCAAACGCAAGCTCTTGGAAAAGCAGAAGGAAGGCAAGAAGCGCATGAAGCGCATGGGCAACGTCGAACTGCCCCAGGAAGCCTTCCTGGCGGCGCTCAAGGCCGGGGACGACTAGCCGGCCGGCACGCCCTTTCTCAACCCCAACCTCCCGCCACGGCCGGCGGCGGCGCGAAACGTCCGCGCCAGGCCGCCCGGCCCGCCCCAACGACAAGGAACCACGCCGATGAATCCAAGATGGCAAAAAATGCTGCTGGAATATCTGGAAGCCCTGGCCGTCGCCCTGGTGCTCGCCTTCGTCATCCGTACCTTCGTGGTCCAGGCCTTCAAGATCCCGTCGGGCTCCATGCTCGACACCCTGCTGATCGGCGACCACCTGCTCGTCAACAAGTTCCTCTACGGCACCCGCATCCCCTTCACCGACAAGGTGATCCTGCCCATCGAGGAGCCGGTCGACGGCGACGTCATCGTCTTCGAGTTCCCCGAGGACACCTCCAAGGACTTCATCAAGCGCATCATCGGCGCGCCCGGCGACGTGCTGGAGATGAAGGACAAGGTCGTCTACCGCAACGGCAAGCAGCTCGACGAGCCCTACGTCAAGCACACCGACCCCAACATCCAGTCCCGCCGCGACAACTTCGGCCCCATCACCGTGCCGCCAGGCAAGTACTTCGCCATGGGCGACAACCGCGACGAATCCTACGACTCGCGTTTCTGGGGCTTCGTGGACAAGGAGAAGATCCGGGGCAAGGCCTGGGTCATCTACTGGTCCTGGGACGGCCCGGCCGACATCCGCTGGAGCCGCATCGGCAACCTCGTGAAGTAGCGGCAGGAGAGAAGACGCCTCCGGCGTCCAGGAGGGGCGAGGCCCCTCCTGGACCTCCCGATTTGGGATGAACCCGGCGGCCGCATTCGCGTGCGTGGCCGGCAGTCGTGAAAGGGGAGCCATGGCGAGGGGAAAGCTCGGACAGTGGACGCTGTTGACCGTGGTCACGGCCTGCGTCACGGCGGTCTTGCGCTTCCTGGAGATGCCGGCGTCCCTGCTGCTCGGCCCCATGCTCTCGGGCATCCTGCTGGCCCTTGGCGGGGCGTCCGTGCGGCTGCCCAAACAACCTTACATCGTGGCCCAGGCCGTCATCGGCTGCCTCGTGGCCCGGGCGGCCACGCCGGACATCCTGCCGGCCCTGCTCGGCAGCGGGCACCTCTTCGCGGCCGTGGTCCTGTCGAGCATCCTCGCGGCCGGGGCCATGGGCTGGCTGCTTTTCCGCCTCCACGTCATGCCCGGGGCCACGGGCATCTGGGGCACCTCGCCCGGCGGCGCGGCGGCCATGGTGATCCTGGCCGACGCCTACGGAGCCGACGCCCGGCTCGTGGCCTTCATGCAATACCTGCGCGTGCTGTGCGTGGCCCTGGCCGCGGCCGGCGTGGCCCACATCTGGACCGACGCTCCGGAAGGGGCCGCCGCGGCCACGGTTTGGTTCCCCCCCCTGGGGATCGCCAACCTGCCGACGGCGGCGCTTATCGTCCTCGGCGCGCTGGTCGGGCTTCGCAACTGGCTGGCCAGCGGGGCCATGCTCGCGCCCATGCTGCTCGGCGGCGGCCTGCGTCTGGCCGGAGTGGTGGAGATCGAGCTGCCGCCCTGGCTTCTGGCCGCGTCCTACGCGGCCATCGGCTGGCGTATCGGCCTGGGGTTCACCCGAAGCGTGGTGGCCCACGCCGCCCGGGCCCTGCCCATGATCCTGGCCACCATCGTCGTGCTCATCGGCTTTTGCGGCGGCCTGTCGGTGCTCTTGGCCCGCACGGCCGGGGTCGATCCCCTCACCGCCTACCTGGCGGCCAGCCCCGGCGGGCTGGATTCGGTGGCCATCATCGCCGCCTCCGCGCCGGTGGACATGCCCTTCGTCATGACGCTCCAGACCATGCGCTTCTTCCTGGTGGTGCTGCTGGCGCCGCCCATGGCCCGGTTCCTGGCCGGCAAGGCGGCGAAGCGGGGCTAGACGAGCTTCCCGTAGAGTTCCAAAATCTCCTCGGCTTCGGCGCGGCGGGGGTTGACCCGGCTGCTGCCGTTTTCCGCCGCCTCGCGGGCCATGTCCGGCAGTGCCTCGGCGTCCACGCCCACGGCGGCCAGGGTGCGGGGCAGGGGCAGCCCGGCGGCGAGCTCAGCCAGGGCCGTGGCAGCCAGGCGCGAGGCGGCGCCAAGGTCCAGGCCGTCCGTGCGCCGGCCCAGGGCCTCGGCCACCCGGGCCATGCGCCCGGGGCAGGCCGGGCGGTTAAACGCCGTGACCAGGGGCAACAGCATGGCGTTGGCTGTGCCGTGGGGCACACCGAAGCGCGCCCCCATGGGCCGGGACATGGCGTGCACGAGCCCGACGGAAGCGTTGGAAAAGGCTAGGCCGGCCTGAGCCTGGGCGTAGAGCATGGCGGCACGGGCGTCGCAGTTGTCCGGGGCGGCCACGGCCACGGGAAGGTTTTCGCCGATGGTTGCGATGGCCGCCAGGGCCAGGGCGTCGGAAAAGGGGTTGGCCAGCTTGGACACGTAGGCCTCCACGGCGTGGGTGAGCGCGTCCATGCCCGTGGCCGCGGCCACGGCCGGCGGCATGCTGGCCGTGAGCTCCGGGTCCAGGATGGCCGCCGCCGGCAGCAGGGTGGGGCCGACCAGGAGCATCTTGTAGCCGCGCGCCGTGTCGGTCAGGACGCTGACCTTGGTCGCCTCGCTGCCCGTGCCGGCGGTGGTGGGGATGGCGATGACGGGCGGCCCCTGGCGCAGGCCGGCCGCGCCTTCCAGGGCGGCCAGCTCGCCCGGGTTGGCCAGCAGGCAGCTGATGCCCTTGGCCGCATCCATGGCCGAGCCGCCGCCCAGGGCCACGATGACGTCGCAGCCTTTTTCCCGGGCCAGTTTCGTGCCGGCGACCACGGTGTCCAGGCTCGGGTCGGGCTCCACCCGGGGGAAGGGCACGGCGGCGACGCCGGCGTGTTCGAGCAGGCCGCACAGCCGCTCCAGGCTGCCGTTTTTGGTGGAAGCGGACCGTCCGGTCACCACCAGGGCGACCTTGCCCAGCGCCGCCGCCTCGGGGCCGGCCTGCTCGATGGCGCGCGGCCCGTAATGGATGCGCGGCGTCGTCTGAAATACTCTCGTGGACATGTATTTCTCCTTGCTACGCGCCCTGCCTTCCCCCAATGGGGAGGTCCAGGAGGGGGTCACCCCCTCCTGGCCGCCGGAGGCGTCTTCCCTCTTCCCGCTCCGCTACGCCTGCGCGCAGTCGGCGGGGTCGCCGCGCAGCTTGTCCAGGCCGTGGGGGATGGCCGGCAGGATGGCGGCCAGGGTTTCGCGCACGGCCTTGGGCGATCCCGGCACGTTGACGATGATGGCCTGGCCCAGCGTGCCGGCCACGGCCCGGGAGAGCATGGCGTGCCTGGTCTTGGCCAGGGAGGCGGCGAGCATGGCCGCCTCGAAGCCGGGCAGGCGCTTCTCGATGATGCGAAGAGTGGCTTCCGGGGTGGTGTCGCGCGGGGAGAGCCCCGTGCCGCCGGTGGTGACCACGAGGTCGAAGCCCTGGGTCAGGGCCAGGTCGACCAGCAGGGCGGTCAGCTCGCGCGGCTCGTCGGGGATGATGTGGCCAAGGGCCAGGGCCACGGGCAGGGCGGCGGCGCAGGCCTCGGCGATGGCCGGGCCGGCGGCGTCGGCGCGAAGCCCCTGGCTGCCCTTGTCGCTCAGGGTGATCCAGGCCAGGGCCAGGCCTTCCTTTTCGGCGCGGTATTCCCGGTCGCCGCCCGGCAGCACGCCGTCGGCCAGGGCCTCGGCCAGAAAGGCCGGGCTTGCCGGCGCGTCGCCGCGCCCGGGGCGGGAGAGCACGGCGACCACGAGGAGCGCCGGCCCGCCGTCGGCCGGGGTCAGGCGCGTGCCGACGCCAAGGCGCGGCAGGCATTCGGCCGCGTGCAGGCAGGTTCCGTATTCCGGGGCGGGGCCCGCGACGACATGCAGCCTGTCGCCGGCGGCCAGGGCCGTGTCGCCGGCGGCGGCGAGGCGGATGGATTGTGGCATGGCGGCTCCCTTTGGGCCTTGCGGTTTTGGTGGCGTTGGGTCAAAAGCGTGCCAACGATACGTCCGAGGCGGGCGGGTTATCAAGCGAGGAGAAGGCATGAAGGGGATCATCTTGGCCGGCGGGTCGGGCACGCGTCTTTATCCCATCACGCGGGTGGTGAGCAAACAGTTGTTGCCCATCTACGACAAGCCCATGATCTACTATCCGCTTTCGGTCCTGATGCTGGCCGGCATACGGGAGATCCTCATCATCTCCACGCCGACCGACCTGCCCCGGTTCCAGGAGATGCTCGGCGACGGGGCGAGCCTCGGCATGTCGTTTTCCTACAAGGTGCAGCCCAGGCCCGAAGGCCTGGCCCAGGCCTTTTTGCTGGGCCGGGAGTTCATCGGCTCGGATTCCGTGTGCCTGGTGCTCGGCGACAACATCTTCTACGGCCAGGGGCTGGCCTCGGTGCTCCAGCGTTGCGCCGGGCTGACCGAGGGCGGCGTGGTCTTCGGCTACAAGGTCCGCGACCCGCACCGCTACGGCGTGGTGGAGTTCGACGCGGCCAGGAACGTGATCAGCATCGAGGAAAAGCCCAAGGAGCCCAAGTCGAAGTTCGCCGTGACCGGGCTCTATTTCTACGACAACGAGGTGGCCGACATCGCGGCCGGGCTCGCTCCCTCGGCGCGCGGCGAGCTCGAGATCACCGACCTCAACAACGTGTACCTGAAGCGCGGCCGGCTCAAGGTGGAGTTCCTCGGCCGGGGCTACGCCTGGCTCGACACCGGCACCCACGAGTCGCTGCTGCACGCCGCGAGCTTCGTCCAGGCCATCCAGGAGCGCCAGGGCGTGCTCGTGGCCTGCCTTGAGGAGATCGCCTACCGCATGGGCTACATCACGGCCGGCCAGGTGGAATCGCTCGCCGGCGACATGCTCAAAAACGCCTACGGCCAGTACCTGATGGAAATGATCCGCGAAAGCTAGGGCCGTTTCCCGTCCCGCAAGCCCCTTTTCCCGGTCGCGCCCGGAATTAGTTCCCCGGTTTACGGGCGCGGCTGCGTTTCGGCGGCCGGGAAAATGAAAGAGCCGCCCGCAGGCGGCTCGAAAAGAAACGGCGTGGCGCGGCGATGGCCGCGGCCGGCCTAGTGGTGGTCGTTTTTCATGTTGTGGCGGATGCGCACCAGGGCCGTGGCGACGATGATGGCCATGTAGATATAGATGGCCGTGACCCCGAAGAAGCCCTGCTCGGTGGAATGGCCCATGTTCGTGACGAGTTCCGATACGATGCTCATAGCCTCTTCTCCTTCGGGTCGATTGGCGCGGTGACGCGGAAGATTCCTACGTCAGGACGGGCGAGGGCGTCAAGGGGGGCGGCCGTTTCTCCCTGCCTGTCCGGCGGTCGGGGACCTGCCGCTTGGTGAAATGCGCTTTCGTTTTTTGCCGACAGGCTGTAGATGAGGCGATACGGGAGAAGCGTTGTGCATCCGAACCAGCCCCAGATTTCCGAAACCGCATCGCCGTTGCGCCAGGCGCTGACTGCGGGACTGCTGACGTTCGTCCTCGGGGGCGGCGGCATGATCCTGCTGGCCCTGGGTTGCCGGGAAGTCTTGGCGGCTTCCTTTCCGGGCCTGGCCACGCCGGGACTGGTGGCGACGGCCTTTTTCCTGGCTGTGTTTCCCGCGCTTCTGGTCGGGCTGGTCGTGGACCGTCACCATCGCCTGCGGGCGGCGCTGCGGCGGCAGGAAGCGGAAGCGGCCGTCGTGAAGGCCGAGCTTTCGCGCAGCAATCGGGCCCTGGTGGCCCTGGGGGCGGTCAACCACGAGCTGATCCACGCCGAGGACCGCGAGACCTTTTTGGGGAGCATCTGCCGGACGCTGGTGGACAAGGCGGGCTACGACCTCGTCTGGGTCGGCATGGCCGACCCCGGCGCGGGCAAGAAGGTCCTCGTGGCCGGCCGGGCCGGCGAGGGGTCCGAATGGCTCGACACCCTGGACGTCCGCTACGAAGACGGCGTCCGAGGGCACGGGCCGGTCGGCACGGCCATCCGAGAAGGGCGGATGGTCTTGATGCCCAGGCTCTCCGAGGAACGTTTCTTCAAGGAGTGGCCGAACCGGCCCAAGGCCCTTGACCGGTACCGTTCAGGCATCGCCTTTCCCCTGCGCATGGGGGCGAGGGTGGCCGGGGCGCTCAGCATCTACGACCGCCAGGACCGGGAATTCGGCGAGGAGGAAATTTCGCTTCTCGCCCAGATGGCCGACGACGTGTCCCACGGGCTGCATGTCCTGCGGTTGTCGGTCACCCGGGAAAGGGCGTTGGGGCTTTTGCGCCAGGCGCTTCGGGCCAGTTCGGTCATGGCCGCCACGTCCCGCGCCCTGGTCGCGGGCGAGCTGGACATGGCGGGCATGGCCAGGCTGGTCCTTTGCCGGGCCATGGAGGCGACCGCCAGTCTCCTCGGGGCGGTGGGCCTGGTGGAGCGGCGGCTGGGGCGGCTCGACTGGCTGGCGACCCTCGGCCCGGCGGGCCCCATCGCGGACGATCCGAGCGGACCGCGCGGCTTTTATCCCGAAGTTTCCGGCGTCTATGTCGGGCCGTTCGCCGCGGCCCTCAACGGCGACGCGCACGTGGTGCAAAACGGCCCCTATCCCCTGGACGCCTTCGGGCCGGCCTTTCCGGGCCAGGGCCTGGTAGGGCGGTTTCTGGCCGTGCCGCTTCGCCGCGTGCGAGGCGGCCCCGGGGGGCTGCTGCTGCTGGCCGACGCCCCGGAGGGCTACGCCGACCGGGACGTGCGGCTCGCGCAGCGGCTGGCCACGCTGCTCGACATGGGCGCGGCGCGTCTCGCCGTCGAGGCGGACCTGGTCGCGGCCAAGCGCCGGGCCGAGGCGGCCGACCAAGCCAAGACGCAGTTCCTGGCCAACATCAGCCACGAACTGCGCACGCCCATAAACGGCATCATGGGCATGGCCCAGCTGGCCATCCTGGAGGGAGCCTCGGGCCGCGAAGCCGAGTACTGGCGCACGGTGCGCGAATCCACCGACCGGCTGGTGGACATCGTGGACAACCTGCTGGAGCTGGCCAGCGTCGAATCCGGATCGTTCTCCCCCATGCTGCGGGAGTTCTCGCTGCGCCGGCTGCTCGAATCCCTGCGTTCGGCCTATTCGGTGCGGGCGGGACTGGCCGGGCTCGGCCTCGACGTGCTGGTCGAGCCGTCCCTGCCGGACAAGCTCATGGGCGATTCCTTCCGGCTGCGCCAGATCCTGGCCCACCTTCTGGACAACGCCATCCGCTTCACGCCGACCGGGACCGTTTCCCTGCGCGCCGACCGCCTGGACCCGGAGTCGGTCCGGGAGCGGGTGCTGGTGGCCAAGGACTTCAGCGGGTTGAGCCTCGTTTTTTCCGTGGTCGACACCGGCGTCGGCATTCCCAAGGACCGGCAGACGACGATCTTCGAGAGCTTCACCCTGGGCGAGGAGCTTTTGACCAAGCGCTTCGGCGGCACGGGCATGGGCCTTTCCATCGCGCGTCGGCTGGCCGAGCTTCTGGGCGGCAGCATCTGGGTGGAGAGCCGGCCGGGGTTCGGCAGCACCTTCCGTCTGGCCGTGCCCCTTTGGCCGGTGGCTCCGCCGGAGCGGGAGGACGGCGGGGCGCATGCGCCGACGGCCCTGCCGCCGCTTCGCTTCCTGGTGGTGGAGGACGAGGCCATCAACCGCCTGGCCCTGGCGCGGGGGCTTCGCAAGCTCGGCCACGAGGTGGAAGAGGCGGCCAACGGCGAGGAGGCGCTGCGCAAGCTCTCCATGACGCGGGTGGACGTGGTGGTCATGGACATCCAGATGCCGGTCATGGACGGACTCACGGCCGTGGCCCACATCCGCAACGGCGAAGTGCCGGGGACGAGCCGCAAGCTGCCCGTGGTGGCGCTGACGGCCTACGCCCTGGATGGCGACCGGCAACGGTTCCTGGCCGCCGGCATGGACGAATTCGTGACCAAGCCCTGCGACATGGACCAGCTCTTGCGGGCCGTGGCCAAGGTGGTCGGGGTCAAGAGCGCGGCGGAGGGGGCGTCCTAGCCCAGCCTCTGCCGGTCCAAGTTCCTCAGGTTCACGGCCTCGGCCAGATGCTCCACGCGAAGCTCCGCGTCGCCGTCGAGGTCGGCGATGGTGCGGGCGATGCGCAGGATGCGCGTGTGCGCCCGGGCCGAAAGCCCGAGCCGCCGCACCGCGCCGTCCAGGAAGGCGTGCCCCTCCTGGCTCACGGCGCAAAATTTCGACAGCCACTTTCCCGACAGCCGGCCGTTGACCGAAAAGGGCAGCCCGGCGTAGCGCGCCGCCTGCGTCTCGCGCGCCGCCAGCACCCGGTCCCGCATGACCGTCGAGGTCACGGGCGAGGCCTCGGCCCGCAGCTCCTTGTACGGCACCGCCGGCACCTCCACCTGCAGATCGATGCGGTCGAGAAGCGGCCCGGAAAGCCGCGACCGGTAGCGCCGCACGTCCCCGTCGGCGCACACGCAGGCGTGGCGCTCGTCGCCGAGATAGCCGCACGGGCAGGGATTCATGGCCGCCACGAGCATGACGTCGGCCGGGTAGGAAAGCGACACGGCCGCCCGGGCGATGGTCACCTTGCCGTCCTCCAGGGGCTGGCGCAGCACCACCAGCACCGACTTCTTGAATTCCGGCAGCTCGTCTAAAAACAGCACCCCCCGGTGGGCCATGGACACTTCGCCCGGGCGGGGATAGGAGCCGCCGCCGATGAGCCCGGCGTCGGAAATGGTGTGGTGGGGGCTGCGGAAGGGCCGGGCCGTCAGCAGCCCCGCCCCGTCCAGCCGGCCGGACACGGAGTAGATGGTCGTGACCTCGAGCGCCTCCTCGAAGGACAGCGGCGGCAACACCGTGGGCAGGCGCTTGGCCAGCATGGTCTTGCCCGAGCCCGGCGGGCCGATGAAAAGGAGGTTGTGCGAGCCCGCCGCCGCGATCTCCACCGCCCGCTTGGCATGGGCCTGCCCCTTGACCTCGGCGAAGTCCTCGCCGAAGGGGGCCGCCTCGCCCACGGCGGCGAAGGGCGGAGCCGCGGCCGGGGAAAGGGCTTCCTCGCCGGAAAAAAAGCGCAGCACCTGCGCCAGGTCGTCGGCGGCGTAGACGGAAAGTCCCGCGACCACGGCCGCCTCGTCGGCGTTGGCCCGGGGCACGACCAGGCCCCTGGCCCCCTCGCGCCGCGCCCGGGCCGCCAGGGGCAGCACCCCGGGCACGGGCTTGAGCTCGCCGGAAAGCGACAGCTCGCCGCACAGGAAATAGCCCTCCGTGGACCCCGGCGGCACGGCCTCCACGGCGGCGAGCAGGGCCAGGGCCAGGGGCAGGTCGTAGCCCGAGCCTTCCTTGCGCATGTCGGCCGGGGCCAGGTTGACGGTGATGCGCGCCGGCGGCAGGCGCAGGCCGGCGTTTTTGAGCGCCGCGAACACCCGCTCCTTGCTCTCGCGCACCGCGCCCTCGGCCAGGCCGACCATGGTGAACGACGGCATGCCCTGCCTGGAGAGATCGACCTCCAGGGTGACGGGATGGGCCTCGATGCCGAGAAGCGCGCCGGTGGTGATTCGGGAAAGGCTCATGATATTTCATGGATCGATAGCCCGGGTATGCGGCGGGCGCAAGGATTTTGGCCGGGGCGGGCTTTCCATCCGCCGCGGCAGGTGGTAGCCTTGACGCTGGCCGGCCCGATCCGGCCGGCGGCCCCACCCTCCACCGGGAACCTCAAGGCATGCTCCTGCCCCGTTTCTCCCTGACGCGTTCCGTCGGCGGCGCCGTGGTTGTGACGCTCGTGTGCGTCAACACCGTGCTGTTGGCCGCCTTCGGCGTGCTCGACTACATCGGCGAGAAGCACCGCCTGGAAACCGAGCTGCGCGTCGGCGCGAGCCTGGCCGCCTCCCAGCTCGCCGAGAACCTGTCCCGGCCGCTGTGGTTCCTGGAACGCGAGAACATCGTCCAGCTCATGGACGGGCTCATGCAGAACGAACGCGTGGCCGCCGTGGTGGTCACGGAAGGCGATTCCGGCAAGCCCTACGACGGCCGGGGCCGGGACCGCGACTGGCAGCCTGCGCCCCTGACCACCCATCCCGCCCTGGATCGCGTCCTGTCCGAGAAGCGCGACATCCGCTTCGAGGGCCGGCCCGTGGGCACGGTGGAAGTGCAGCTGACCCGGCGCTTCATGGACCGGGAGCTCGACGCCGCCCTGGCGCGCATCGTCTTTCGCATCCTGTGCCTCAACGCCGCGCTCGGCCTGGCGGCCATCCTCGTCGTGCGCTGGCGCGTCATCGCGCCCCTGGCCCGGCTCGAACGCTACGCCCTCCGGGTGCGCCTGGGCGACCCGTCGTGCGCCACGGAGCCCGAGGGCCTGCGCGGCGAGCTGGCCAGCCTCGGCCGGACCATGCACGAGACCGTGCTGCGCCTGACCTCCACCGAACGCAAATACCGCGACATCTTCGAGCACGCCACCGAAGGCATCTTCCAGACCACCCTCGAAGGCCGCATGCTCTCGGCCAATGCGGCCATGGCCGCCATGCTCGGCTACGATTCGCCGACCGAGCTCATGGACGCCGCCGACGACGTCGGCGTGCGGCTCTACCATTCCCCCGACGATCGCCAGGTCATGCTCGAGCGCCTGCTGCGCGAGGAGGCCATCGCCGGCCTGCAGCTGCGCTTCCGGCGGCGCGACGGCCAGACCATGTGGGTGCTGCTCAATATCCGCCTGGTGCGCGACGCCGCGGGCGCGCCGCTTTATACCGAGGGCACCCTGTCCGACGTCACGGCCCGGGTCCGGGCCGAGCACCGGCTGGAGATCCTCAACCGCCACCTGCGCAAGGCCGTGGAGGAACGCACGGGCCGGCTGGCCGAGAAGGCCCGGGAGCTCGAGGCGGCCAACGTCCGGCTCACCGAGCTCGATCGGCTCAAGTCCGGCTTCCTGGCCACCGTCTCCCACGACCTGCGCACCCCCCTGACCTCCATCATGGGCTTCGCCAAGCTCATCAGCCGGGATTTCGGCAAGTTCTTCGCCCCCTTCGCCGCCGGCCACGAACGCCTGACCGCCCAGGCCACGCGCATCACGGCCAACCTTTCCATCATCGAGCACGAGGGCGAACGCCTCACCCGGCTCATCAACGACTTCCTGGACCTGTCCAAGATCGAGGCCGGCCGGGCCGACTGGCGCGACGTCGTGGTGGACGTGGCCGAGGCCGTCGCCCGGGCGGCCGACGCGGTCAGCGCCGATTTCGCGGCCAAACCCGAGGTGTCCTTCGCCATGGATGTGGCGGACGGGCTGCCGTCCCTCCGCATCGACCCCGACCGGCTGACCCAGGTGCTGGTCAATCTCCTCGGCAACGCGGCCAAGTTCACGGACGAGGGGGCCGTACGCCTGCATGCCTTCGTCGCGGGCGATATGCTGCGGGTGGAGGTGACGGACACCGGCCAGGGCGTGCCCAGGGAATCCCTGGAAAAGATCTTCGACAAGTTCCACCAGGCGCAAGTCAGCGACACCGTGACCGAGGGCCAGCGCCGCAAGGGCACGGGCCTGGGCCTGGCCATCTGCCGCCAGATCGTGGAGCACTACCACGGCCGCATCTGGGCCGAATCCGAACTGGGACGCGGCAGCGCCTTCATTCTGGAGCTGCCCTACCTCCGCAAAGACGCCTGAGACCAGCCGCCACCCCGTTGCATGATTCCGCAAGGCAGGAATTTCCGTTTCCTGCATTGCATCTTTGTGACCATGCGGACGCGCCCTGGCGCAACGGCCGCGAAACGGATAGAAGCGACCCAGGAGCGACACGGAGGTAGGGCATGAATCGCAGAGGCTTCCTGCGCGCGGCCGCGCTTGCCGCCGCATCGGGACTGTCCGGCTTGCGCTTTGCCGAGGCCGCGACATCGTCGTCGTCGTCGGAAAACTATGACGCCGTCGTCGTCGGTGCCGGGCTCGGCGGGCTTTGCTGCGCGGCGCACCTGGCCAGGGCCGGCCACAGGACGCTGCTCCTCGAACAGCACTATCGCCTGGGCGGCTACGCCACGTCCTTTGCCCGCCGCGACGGCAACGGGCGGGAGTTCGCCTGCGAGGTGTCGCTGCACGCCTCGGCCCTGGACACGCCGAACACCCGGCCCATGCTCGAAGCGTTGGGCCTGTGGGACAGGATCGGCCTGGCGGCCCATCCCCATGCCTGGGCCTCGCGCTTCCCGGGCTTTCCCCTGGACGTTCCGGCGAAGACCGGCCTTGGCGGCTTCGAGCGGCAGCTGGCGGCGCTTTTCCCCGGAGAGGCCGAGGGCCTGGGGCGCTATTTCGCCCTGTGGCGGGCCGTCATGGACGAGACCGCCCGGCTCGGCGGCGACGGCCGCGACTTTCCCCGGCGTTTTCCCCACTTGTGGGCCATCCGGGACAAGACCGTGGCCCAGGTGCTGGAGCCCTTCGTGCAAAGCCCCCGGCTGCGGGCCGTGCTGACCCAGAGCTGCGGCTACTACGGCCTGCCGCCCTCGCGGCTGTCGGCCTTCTACTACCTCGTGCCCACGGGCCAGTACCTCGAATCCGGCGGCTATTACGTCCGGGGCACCTCCCAGGCCCTGTCCGACGCGCTGGGCGACGTGATCGCCACCGCCGGGGGCGAGGTGCGCCTGCGCACGCGCGTGGCCTCCATCCTGACGCGAAACGGCCGGGCCGTGGGCGTGCGCACGGCTGACGGCCGGGATGCCTACGCGCGGGCCGTGGCGCTGAACGCTTGCGCTCCGGCCGCTTTCGACGGTCTGCTCCTTCCGGGGGGCGCGGCCGACGGCGAGCGGCAAAAGATGGCCCGCCTGGACCCCAGTCCGGGGAGCGTCATCGTCTGGCTGGGCCTTGACCGCGACGTCACCGAGGTCCTGGGCGAACCGGAACTGTCCGTCTATCCGAGCCTGGACATGGAGGCCAACTACGCCGCGGCCATGGCCTGCGATTTCGAGAAGGCCTCCTTCTCCATGATGCTCTACGACAACCTGGTCCCCGGCTTTTCCCCGCCCGGCTGCTCCACGGTCTGCCTGGTGTGCCTGTGCGGCTACGAGCATTGGCGGCCCTTCGAGGCGGACTACCTTTCCGGGCGCAAGGCGGCCTACGTGGCCGAGAAGCGCCGGCTGGCCGACATCCTGATCCGCCGGGCCGAGGAGGCCGTGCTGCCGGGGCTCTCCGCCAGGATCGTCATGCGCGACGCCGCGACGCCCCTGACCAACCGGCGCTTCACGGGCAACGCCCGGGGCGCGATCTACGGCTTCGCGCCCACGCCCGACAATGCGTTTCTCAGCCGCCTGCCGAATGCCACCACCGTGCCCGGGCTTTTCCTGGCCAGCGCCTGGGGCAGCCCCGGCGGCGGCTACACCGGCGCGCTCATGGCCGGCCGGCAGGCCTACCAGGCCATGGGCGAAATATTGGCCTAGGAACGGGCGACGAGCGCCTGGGGCGGCGGGGGCAGGGCGGCCAGGGCTTCCCTTACGCCCTGGAGAAAGGCCTCGGCGGCGGGTCCTGGCCGGGAGCCCTGGCGGCGCACGACCAGGACCGGCGCGAAAAGCGCCTCCTCGGCCCAGGGCAGGGCGACGAGCTCCCCCGCCGCCTGGGCCTGGTGCACGGCCAGCCAGGGCGCCACGCCGAAGCCCTGTCCGGCGGCCACGCAGCGCAGGATCACCGGCAGGCTGGTGCAGGCGACCACCGCGCCAAGGCGCGTGCCGGCCCGCTCCAGAGCGGCCTCGATGCGCCGGCGGACGTTCCACACGTGGCGCGTGACGAAAAGCTCCCGTCCGGCCAGTTCACGCGGCCCCACCGCCCCCAGCCGCGCCTCGGGCGCGTCCGGCGGGGCGACGACGCAAAGCGGCTCGCGGTGGATTTCCTCCATGACCACGCCCTCGGCGGCGAAGGGCTCGCCCAGGTGCAGCCCCATGTCCATGACGCCCTGGCGCAGCTCCCCGGCCAGCCCCTGTCGGGAATGGGTGGCCAGGACCAGGCGCGTATGGGGGTAGCGCTTGCGCAAGGCGGCCACGGCTTGGGGCGCCACGGCCAGGCCCAGGCTCTCGGACAGGCGCACGGCCAGTTCCGGGCAGGCCTCGCCGTCCCGGCGCACGTCCCGGCGGATCTCGGCTTCCAGGTCGAGCAGCCGGCGGGCCAGGCCCATGAGCCGGCGGCCGTGCTCGGTGGGGGCCGTGCCGCCGCGGCGTCGCCGGAAAAGCGGCACGCCGAGGGCGTCCTCCAGGGCCTTGATCTGCGCCGTGACCGTGGACGGGGCCAGGGACAGCTCCTTGGCCGCCTGGCGGAAGGACAGGCTCTCGGCCGCGGCCAGGAAGGTGCGCAATTGCCAGGGGTCGAGCATGTTCGGTTTCCCGGAATGCGTTGGGCCGGTATTGGCGGTCGCGGCAAGACTAGCCCGTATCGGGGGCCCCCGCAACGTTCGCGGTTCCCGAACGCCGGGCGGGCGGCCGGGCGCGCGCCCGGTCCCGCGCCCTTGCGGCCGCCGCTTGGGCGCGCTTGGCTTGGGGGCGCAAAAGCGGTAGAGGTCTCTCCTCCCGGCGCACCGGCGTCCGCGAGCCAAACCCCATGTTCGTCAGCATCAATCCGACAACCGGCCAGACCCTGGCCCGCTATCCCGCCTTCGACGCCCCGGCCGCCAGGCAGGTGCTGGACGAGTGCGCCGCGGCCCAGGCGCGCTGGCGCGACGTGCCCCTGGACGGGCGGCTGGCCGTGCTGTCGCGCCTGGCCGACCTGCTCGAGGAGCGGGTGGAGTTTCTGGCCGGCCTGGCCACGCGCGAAATGGGCAAGCTCCTGTCCGAATCCCGGGCCGAGGTGCGCCGCTGCGCCAGGGCCTGCCGGTTCTACGCCAAGATGAGCCCGCGCTGGCTCGCGCCCGAGGCGCTGCCCTCCGAGACCGGCCGGCGCATGGTCGTCTACGAACCGCTGGGGGTCATCCTGGCGGTCATGCCCTGGAATTTCCCCTACTGGCAGGTGCTGCGCGCCGCCGTGCCGCTCCTTGCCGCCGGCAACGCCGTGGCCGTCAAGCACGCGGCCAACGTCACCGGCGCGTCCCTGGCCCTGGAGGCGCTTTTTGAGGAAGCCGGCCTGCCGGGCGGCGTGTTTTCCCTGCTGCGCGTTCCCGAGGCCCTGGTGGCCGAGGCCGTGAACCATCCGGCCGTGCGCGGCGTGACGCTCACGGGTTCGGCCCGGGCCGGCGCGACCGTGGGGGGGCTCGCCGGCGCGGCCGTGAAAAAGGCGGTCATGGAGCTCGGCGGGGCCGACCCCTTCATCGTCCTGGCCGACGCCGCGCTCGGCGACTGCTGCGCCGCGGCCGAGACGGCCCGCATGCGCGCCTGCGGCCAGGCCTGCATCGCGGCCAAGCGCTTCATCGTCGAAGCGCCGCTTCTGGCCGAGTTCACCGACCGCTTGGCCGGGCGGCTGGCCGCCCATGTGCCGGGCGACCCCACCGATCCGGCCGTCACCGTCGGCCCCCTGGCCCGGTTGGACCTGCTCGAAAACCTCGACCGCCAGGTGCGCGAATCCGTGGCCATGGGCGCGCGCTGCGTCCTCGGCGGAAATCGCCTGCCCGGGCCGGGCTTTTTCTACGCGCCCACGCTGCTGACCGGCGTGCGGCCGGGCATGCCGGCCTTCGACGAGGAGCTTTTCGGCCCGGTGGCCGCCATCGTCGCCGCCCGGGACGAAGAGGAGGCGCTTTCCCTGGCCAATACCTCGGCCTACGGCCTGGGGGCCAGCGTGTGGACGGCGGACACGGCGCGCGGCCTGGCCCTGGCCCGGCGCATCGAGGCCGGCATGGTGGCGGTCAACGCCGTGCCGCGCTCGGATTTCCGCCTGCCCTTCGGCGGGGTCAAGCGCTCGGGCTACGGCCGGGAACTGGCCCGCTGGGGGCTTACGGAATTTTGCAACATCAAGTCCATCATCGTGGAGGACGCATGAGCGGCCAGGAACAGGACATGGCGGCCGAGATCGAGGCCCTGGAGGCGGATCTGGCCTCCCTGGAAGCGGAAAAGACCGCCGTGGCCAAGCGCGTGCGCGAACTCATGGACGCCGAGGACCCCAGGGCCGGCGTGTGCTACGCCCAGGAGATCTTCGCTGCCAAGCAGGAGAAGCTCACCCTGGAGACCCGGCACGAGATCGCCCGCCGCCGCCGCAACCGCCTGCTCCAGGGGATGTAGCCGCCCCGGGCGGCCCCAACGCGCCGGGAGGGAAGGCGCGGGCCGCTTCGCGGGAACGGGCGGCCCGGCTTGCCTCTTTGCGCCGCGCCCAGTCGGCGGCCAGGCGGATGCCGCTCAGCATGAGGATCACGGCGTTGACGGCGGCGTCTCCCCGCACGTGACGCCTGGCTTCCTCCAGGACGGGGGCGAGGTGGTTTTCCAGTTCCCGTTCCAGCCTCGTGGCGAATTCTTCCGGGCAGAGCGGAGAGCGTGTCCCGCCGTTTCGCGGCAGGGCGCGCAGGAGTCTGGCGAAGGCCGCGTAGGCGCTTCGAAGCGGCGCGTCGGCCGGCACCCTGGCGAACAGGCTGAAAAACGGGCAGCCCGAATACTGCATCCCGGCCAGCAGCAGCCGGAAGACGGCTCGCTGCCCCGTTTCCTCGAAATAATGCGTCCGCCCGCCCGCCTTGCACAGGACCATGGCGCGTTCATGGGAGACCACACCCGAAAGGCGCGTCAGCACCGGAGCCACGGCCGCCTTGACCAGACAGCCGCCGGTCAGCTGCGCGGCCAGGCACGGCGCGCCGTCGCGGCAGGGAATCGTCGGCATGGGGATGGGCAGGTCCGGCGTGGAGAAATGGAAAACGGGCATCCCCGCGACCGCGACGTGAAATTCCATGAAACGCTCCTTGTCCTTATGAGGCGTGCCTGCCGATGTGTCGCCCGTCGCGCCGGGATGGTTGCGCCGCTTCGCGCCCATGGCGCAACGGTCGCCCAGGACGCCCGCGGCATGCGGGGACAAGGATTTGTACCGCGCCTTTCCGGCCGCGCCCCGCCAGGCCGTCGCCCAGGGGGCAGGGGGCGACGGAGTATCGAGAGCGGATTCCTATCTGTCTTGAATTGCACGAGTATTTGAAGATTGCTGGGAGCTGTACAAAAACCTGAACGGGCTTCCAGGCAGTTCCCGGGGCGGGTAAAAGCATTTGTACCGAAAAAGGCCCCCCGGAAGGCGGTCGGATAAGCGGCTATGGGGTGCAATATTTTATAATATGCTGTAATAATGGTATTTTTTATATTTTTTGAGTGTTTGGCACGCCAGTTGCTATAGGCAAGGCATCCTTCCTCCGAAAAGGACATTTCAGAAAGCGGCTCCGGGATGGCGACCTGGAGCCGCTTTCTTGTTGTGCGCCGGAAAAAAAACGGCCGCCCGGCAGATGCCGGGCGGCCGTTCGCATTGGTGCGACGGGGCTCACTGGGCCGGGTGCTTGGTGCGGCAGGCCCGCTCCACGCCCCAGGCCTGCTCGTCGCGCTCGGCCGTGATCAGGTTGCTGATCATGCAATCCAGGGCGGCCGGGGAATAGACGCGGCATTCCTCGGCCTTGGCGTCCTGGTAGCGGCACTTGCAGGCCCGGCGCATGAGCATGCCGCCGTCGCGCGAGGCGGCGCGCTTGGCGTTGAGCATGACGCAGTCGGCATAGTTTTTGGGGGCGAAGCCCTGGGCCGAGGCCGTGGCCGCCAGACCAAGGACCAGGATCAGGGCCGCCGGGATGAGCAAACGGTGCATGCCTCCTCCTTTGCGTGAGGTGTTCCGGGGTTGGCCGGGACAGGTTGCGCGAACCGGCTCGGGGCGTCAACCGGGCTCGGGCCGGGATGGGGTCGTTGCCGCCGGCGCGCCTCGTCAGGGCGCGGGCTGGGTCGGCGTAACCTGCGGGACGGGCGCGCCTGGCGCAGGCACGCCTTCCGTCGCCGCCGGGCCTTGCGCCGGCGCGGGCGCGGCTTTCTTGCGGCTTTTTTTGGGTTTGTCCGCCGCCTTGTGTTCCGTGGCGGCCGGCGCGACTTGTCCGTCCGGGCGCGCCGCCTCAGGCGTTGGAGCGGCGGGCGAAGGCGTCTCGCCAGCCGCCGGCTGTTTCGCCGCTTTCCGGGCTTTGGGCCGGACGGTCCGCTCGGGCTCGCCGCCGGGCCTGTCCGTCGGCCGGCCGGCCAGGGCCGGCGGCGCGGCCATGGGGATGGGCACGCCCAGGGCCTTGGCCGCGGCGGCGTTGGTCGGGTCGATGGAAAGCGCCCGCTCGTAGGCCCGGCGGGACTCGTCGGGCCGGTCGGACAAGGCGGCGGCCAAGCCTTCGTCCTGGGCCAGCCGGGACAGGAAGAAACGGGCCCGCGCGTCGCCCGCGTCCACGGCCAGGGCCTGCTCCCAGGCGCTTTTGGCCAGCGGGACCTTGCCCAGGCGCTTGTACACGAGTCCGAGCAGGTCCAGGGCGGCGGTGTTGCGGGGTTCGAGCTCGAGCGCCGCCTCCAGCTCCAGGCGGGCGTTGGCCGGGGCGTCGAGCGTCCAGAAGGCCAGCCCCGAAAGGAGTCTGGCCAGGGCGTCGGCGCTGTCGGCCTGCTGGGCCTTGGCCAAAAGGCCGATGGCCTCGGCCGTGCGCCCGGTGGCGGCGGCCGCGAGCCCCTGGCCGACCAGGCTTCGCGCGTTGCCCGGATCGGCCTGGGCCATGGCCGTAAACCGAGTCCCGGCCGCTTCGGGCTTGCCTTCGAGCAGGTCCAGGCAGCCGAGCGTCCACAGCGCGAACAGGTCGTCGCCCCGGGCGGCGACCAAGGCTTCCAGGAGCTTTCTGGCCTCCTCCGGGCGGCCGGCCCCGAGCTTGGCCAGGGCCAGGCGGCTGGCGGCGTAAGGGTTTTGGGGGTCGCTGGCCAGGACCGTGGCAAAGGCCTGGAGGGCCTGGTCGAACCGGCCCCGGGCCAGGGATTCCGTGCCGTAGAAGAGCTGGTCGTCGAGGCTCATGGCCCGGGCCGCGACGGGCGCGGCCAGGCAGGCGGCGACGACGAGGATGCGCATGAGACGGTGCATGGCTGGGGCTTGGCAAAGCGGCGGGGGGCTGTCAAGGCCGGGTATGGCCTGGCGGGGTGGTTTGGTGTAGCTTGGTTCCTTGCGCCCGCCGCCCAAAGAGAGGGGCGGCAAGGAGGACGCCGTGGAAAAGCTTCGCGCCGTGGCCTGCTGTCTGGCCCTCGCCGCCGGCCTGTGCGCCGGCTGCGCCGGGGAGAGCCGCGCTCCGTCGGGCAAGGCCGTGCAGACGTCCTACCCCTCGCCGGACTACAATCCCGACCAGGCCGGGCCGCCGGCTTCCCCGTCGCCCGCGCCGCCCGCATCCGTCTCCGCGCCCGCGCCTCAGGGCCGGCCCCTGTACGGCCCCGTGGGCCAGACCGCGCCGGCCGCCGCCGCCCCGGCCGCGGCTCCTGCCGGCGTGCCGGCTCAGTCGCCCGCCATCCCGCCGGCCCGGGCAGGCCGACCGGCCGGCGCGCCCAACATGAACCGGCTGTTCGACGCCATGGACGCCGACCGCAACGGCCGGGTAACCTTGGAGGAATGGCGCAATTTCCACGAGAAGGAATTCCGCCGGCTGGACAAGAACGACGACGGCGTGCTGACCCGCGAGGAGATGGCCGCGCCGCCGCCCATGGCCCCGGGCGGCGCGGCCCCGCGTCCCGCGCCCTGACGCCTTTTCGAGACCGCTTTCGACGAGCCCCACAGACAAGGAGACCGCATGACCTCGCCCGTGATCCCGCTGCCCAAGGGATTTTCCTTCGCCACCGCCGCCGCCGGGTTCAAGCGCCCCGACCGCGACGACCTGGCGCTCATCGCCAGCGAGCCGCCGGCCGTGGCCGCCGGGGTGTTCACCAAAAACCTCTTCCAGGCCGCGCCCGTGCTGGTGGCCAAAAGCCAGCTCCAGGCCTCGGGCGGCCACGCCCGGGCCATCCTCGTCAACTCCGGCCAGGCCAACGCCTGCACCGGCGACGACGGCCTGGCCGACTGCCGGGCCACCCTGGCCCTGGTGGCTTCGGTGACTGACCTTTCCCCCGAGGAGATCCTGCCGGCCTCCACCGGCGTCATCGGCCAGCGCCTCAAGATGGACAAATGGAAGGCCGCCGTGCCGGCCCTGGCCGAAAGCCTCGGCAAGGCCTCGGCCGTGGACGCGGCCAAGGCCATCCTGACCACGGACACCTTCCCCAAGATCGCCTGGGGCACGCTCGCCACGGACGCCGGCGAGGTGCGCGTGCTCGGCATGTGCAAGGGCGCGGGCATGATTGCGCCCAACATGGCCACCATGATCGGCGTGCTCCTGTGCGACGCCAAAGTCGGGTCGCTGTGGTGGCAGGAGGCCGTGGCCGCTGCCGCGGACCGCAGCTTCAACAGCATCACCGTGGACGGCGACACCTCCACCAACGACTGCGTCCTGGGCCTGGCCAACGGCGCCTCCGAGGTGGTCATCGACTCGGCCGAGGGCCGGCAGGCCCTGCTCGCCGTCATGGTCGAGGTCTGCCAGGCGTTGGCCTTCATGCTCATCCAGGACGCCGAGGGCGGCACCAAGATCCTGCGCATCAAGGTGCAGGGAGCGGCCAGCCACGCCGAGGCCGAACTGGCCGCCCGGGCCGTGGGCAACTCCCCCTTGGTCAAGACGGCCTTTTTCGGCCAGGACGCCAATTGGGGCCGGATCGTGGCCGCCCTTGGCCGCTCGGGCGCGACCTTCGACCCCGAGGCCGTGAGCGTGCGCATCGGCGGCGTGACGGTCTTTACGCGCGGCATGCCCGTGCCCGAGGACCTCGACGCGCTGCTCGCGCCGCACATGCGCCGCGGCGAGATCAGCCTGGACGTGGAGCTCGGCAAGGGCCCGGGCCGCTACCTGCTTCTGGCCTCGGACCTGACCTACGACTACATCAAGATCAACGCCGACTACCGCACGTAGGCGTTTTTGGCGCGGCGCGGCCCCGCGAAGGGGCCGTGCCGCCGCGAGGTGCGCATGACCTGCGACAATCCCGGCCGCGTGGACACGAGCGAGCGCGACCGCCTGACCCGGCTGGCCGATTTCCTGTTCGAGGCCGGCATGCTGCGAAAGACCCCGCGTACGGGCTACCAGTTCCTGGGCTCGGGCGCGGAGAACGTGGCCGAGCACAGCTTCCGTGCCGCGCTGATCGGCTTCGTCCTGGCCAGCCGGGCCGGGGCCGATCCGCAAAAGACCATGGCCATGTGCCTCTTCCACGACCTGCACGAGGCCCGCACCGGCGACTTCAACTACGTCAACAAGCTCTACAACACCTGCGACGCCCGCCGGGCCATGGCCGACGCCCTGGCCGGCACCGGGCTGTCCGGCGCGGTCATGCCCCTTTTCGACGAGCTGGAGGCGGCCGAGTCCCAGGAAGCCAGGCTGGCCCAGGACGCGGACCAGATCGACCTCATCGCCAACCTGAAAGAAGAGCTCGACCGCGGCAACCGCTACGCCGCGGCCTGGATCGAGGCGGCCATGGCAAGGCTGCGCACCGAACCCGGCCGGGAGCTGGCCCGGGCCGTGGCCGGCACGGACCACGCCGAATGGTGGTTCACGGCCCCGGACCGGGAGTGGTGGAACCGCAAGAACGGCCGCGCCCCTGGCCGGGGCGGCGGGCAGGAGGAATAGCCGCCATGCGCGTGGCCGTCCTGTCCGACACCCACCTGCGCGCCCCAACCCCCTGGTTCGAGGCGGTCTACGAGCGCCACCTGGCCCCGGCCGACCGCGTCTACCACTGCGGCGACCACGCCGGATACGGCCTGTGGTCCTCCCTGCTGCGCCACCCGGGCTTCGAGGCCGTGGCCGGCAACTCCGACGGCTACGACCTGGCCGCCGAGCTGCCGCCGCTTCTCGAGCGCGACCTGTGCGGGCTGCGCCTGGCCGTCACCCATGGCTGGGGCCCCCGGCCGGGCCTGGCCGCGCGCATCGCCAAGGCCTTCGCCAAGCGCTATGACCTGGTCTTCTTCGGCCATTCCCACGCCGCCGAGGACGTGGTCATCGGCGGCATGCGCCTGGTCAACCCCGGCTCCTGCTCTCCCGGCGGCTCCCTGGCCCTGCTCGATTGTCAGGAAGGGGAGGGTGTGCACTCGATCCGCTTCGTATCCGTCTGACGCTCTCCGATCCTTCTGCAAGAGCCGCTGCGTCACGCTGGATGTTCGGTCCCGTGACGGATTGCGCGAATGCTTCTTTTTTGTCAAAAGGCGTCACCTGTTGGGCGCACTGGTCTGCTATGCCCTGCCGGACATCCTCACCCGGGGCCGCTGGAAGTGCACGCGGCTCTGTCGCGCCGCCTGGGCGACAAAAATGGAAGTTGTATGAAATCCATCAAATTGAAGATCATGTTGGGACTTTTCCTGGCCGTGACCGTGCCCATGGTGTTGGTGTTCGGCTTCCTTTTCCGGGCCTTCTACGACCAGACCCTCGAGCAGCGCATCGAGGCCGTCACGCGCGAGATAAACCAGCTCGACAACGCCATGACCATCTTCATGGACCAGGCCAAGGACAACGTGACGCTTCTGGCCGGCTCGCCCCTGCTGCGCCGGGTGGACGCCTCCCTGACTTCCTACGTCGCCACCAAGGAGAAGACCAAGGCCATTCCACGGGAGGACGACGCCGCGGGCAAGGCCATCATGGCCTACTACCAGGAGGTGCAGAACTCACATCCCCCCTATGTGGAAGTGTATTTCGGCTCCGAGGAGGGCGGCTTCGTTTCCAGCCTCGACGGGCCCATTCCCGCCGGCTACGATCCGCGAAAGCGCCCCTGGTACCTCGACGCCCTGGCCGCGCCGGACCGCCCGGTCATCTCCAAGGCCTACATGTCCACCTCGGGCGAGGCCGTGGTCGGCGTGACCAAGGTGGCTTCCGAGGGCGGCAAGCGCCTCGGGGCCGTGGGCGTGGACATTTCGCTTACGGTCCTCACGGACATCGTCAAGGCGATCAAGATCGGCCGCTCCGGTTACGTGGTCTTCGTCCAGGGCGACGGCGTGGTCATCTCCAACCCCCGCGACGCCGGGCAGAATTTCAAGAAGATCGCGGAGCTCGGCGTTGCCGGACTCAAGCAGGCCTTCGACCTCGGCCGGGGCCATGTCGTGGTGGAGATGGGCGGCGAGCGCTTCCTGGCCCTGTGCCACGACGCGCCCAAGCTCGGCTGGAAGTTCCTCACCTTCGTCAGCGAAGACGAGGTGGTGGGGCCGGTGCGCGCGCTCATGTGGCGCTCGGCCCTGGCCGTCGGCGCCATCCTGCTCCTTATCGGCGGCTTCATCTCCTTTTTCTTGAACAAGGAGATCTTCCGGCCCCTGACGCGCATCATCGGGCAGCTGCGGGCCGTGGGCCAGGGCCGCTACGACGAACGCCTGACGGTGCGCCGCCGCGACGAGGTGGGCGAGGTCTGCGAGGCCCTCAACCAGACCACACAGACCCTGGCCGCGAGCGTGGGCGAGATCGAGAAGCGCCGGGTCGAGGCCGAGCGCACGGCCCGGGAGGCCGGCGAGGCGCGCCTCCAGGCCGAGGAGGCGCGCAGCCGGGCCGAATCGGCCCGGATCGAGGGCATGCTCCACGCGGCCGACCGCCTCAAGGGCGTGGCCGGCGTCGTGTCCACGGCCTCGGGCGAGCTTTCCGCCCAGATCGAGGAGGCCAGCCTGGGGGCCGGGCATCAGTCCGGCCGCATCGACGAGACGGCCACGGCCGTGGAGGAGATGTCCGCCTCGGTGCTGGAGATCGCCCGCAACGCCGGCTCCGCCGCCGCCCTGGCCGACCGCACGCGCGCCGCCGCCGCCGACGGCAAGGCCCAGATGGAGAAGGTCAAGACCGACGCCCACGGCATCCACGACGGTTTCCAGGAGGTCTACGCCTCGGTTTCCGACCTCTCGGCCAAGGCGGACGGCATCGGCTCCATCGCCCGGACCATCGAGGACATCGCCGACCAGACGAATCTTCTGGCCCTTAACGCCGCCATCGAGGCGGCCCGGGCCGGTGAGGCCGGCCGGGGCTTCGCCGTGGTCGCCGACGAGGTCCGAAAGCTGGCCGAAAAGACCATGGTGGCCACCAAGGAAGTGGAGTCCCGCATCCGGGCCATCCAGGACGCCGCCGGCCGCAATATCAAAAGCATGGACCAGGCCGTTTCCGCCGTGGCCGAGGCCAATACCCTGGCCGAGCAGTCGGGCCAGGCCATTGCCGCCATTGTGGGCCATGCCGATGCCACCAGTTCCCAGATCCAGGCCATTGCCGCCTCGGCCGAGGAGCAGTCCGCCGCTTCGGAACAGATCAGCCGGGC
>NZ_JARKOZ010000153.1 GCF_029978005.1 Solidesulfovibrio sp.
GCGGTCGCGGCCAGGGCGGCGGCGTCGGCCAGGGCCGGCGGTCCGGCCAGGCGCGACAGGGCGGCGCTTTTTCGCCGCATGGCCTCCAGGGCGCTGCCCAGGCGCGTCAGTTCCGCGCGCCTGGCGTCGAGGAGCGCCGCGTCGGCAAGGGCCGGCGGCGGGGCCAGGGGCGAAAGCGCCGTCCCGCGCCCGGCGGCCACGGCCTTTCGCCGCGAACGGGACCCGGCCTGGGCCACCACGGCGGCCAGGGGGGCGGTGGGGGAAAGTCGGGGCGGCGCGGCCAGCGCGCCGAGGACCCGGCCCGCGCCGGAAAGGGCGGCAGCGCGGCGCGAGAGGCGCTCGCGCGCCGCGGTCAGGGCAGCGAGCTCCCCGGCCCGGCGCTCGGCCGCCTCCAGGGCCGCCTCCAGGGCCGCGCCCGTCTCCAGGCGCATCTCCAGCCCCGGCAGCGGGGCCAGGCGGTCGAGCTCGGCGGCGAGCCCGGCCAGGCGCTTTTCCTGGCGTTTCTTCTCGGCCTTGGCCCGCCGGATCCTGTCCGTGAGCAGGTTCTGCATGGCCACCAGGTGGGCCGCTTCGGTCGAGGCGGCGAAAAAGCCGGACAGGACCGAGCCGGGCCGGTTGAGCAGAAAGACCGGCTCACGCTGGTTGCCGATGTGCACGTCCACGGCGTCGCCGCCCTCGATGGGCACGGGCGGGAGCCCGAGCACCTTGACGATCTCCTCGGGCGGCGTGCGGCCGAACTTGGCGAAGACCTCGGGCTCGGCCGCGCCCGGCCGGGTCAGCTCGTAGAGGGCGTACTTGGGCCGGCGCACCCAGGCCACGGTCGTGCCGTCGTCGAGCTCGGCCGTGACCCGGGCCTCGGCCGCGCCGTGGCGGACGACGTGGCGCGGGGCCGGGTTTTCGGCCAGGCAGCGCAGGGCCTCGACCACGGCGGACTTGCCGGAGTTGTTGGGGCCGGTCAGGACGTTGAGGCCCGGGGCCAGGTCGAAGACGGTCCGGGCATGGGCCATGAAGTCGACGAGAATCAAACGGGTGATCGCCACGCCTTGATGAGACCAGAAGCGGGCCGAGATTTCAAGGCCCGTCCCCGGGCGGCGGCCGGCTTGCGGCGCTTTACTTTCCGCGCCTTCTCCTTAAGTAAGAGGGCATATGGACAACGCACAGGAGCGCCCGATGCCGCCAGCCTCCGACCAGACCTGCTTCGCCCCGGCCGAGAGGGCCGAGACCGCCGAGATCGAACGCCAGCACGCCATCCTTTCGGGCCACGAAATCCCGGTGGTCCTCGACGCCATTCCGGTCATCGCCATGATCCTCAACCACTGCCGCCAGGTGGTCTTCGGCAACCGCAAGTTCGCCGACGTCGTGGGCGTTGCCGACATCCGCGAGGCGCTGGGCAAGCGCCCGGGCGAGGCCTTCCGCTGCGTGCACGCGGAGAAGGCTCCGGGCGGCTGCGGCACCGGGGAGTTCTGCGCCCACTGCGGGGCGGTGCGCTCCATCCTGCTGGGCCTGGCCGGCAAGCAGAACATCCAGGAGTGCAACATCAACCGGGAGGACGGCGGCCGGGTCGAGGCGCTGGACCTGCGGGTGTCCTCGTCGCCCTTTCACCTGGAGGACGAGCGCTTCCTCATCTTCTCCATCACCGACGTCAGCCACGAGAAGCGCCGGCGCGCCCTGGAGCGCATCTTCTTCCACGACATGCTCAACACCGTGGGCGGGCTCCAGGGCCTCATGGAATTCCTGGCCGAGGAGGTCCACGACGACCTGCGGCCCGACGCCCAGCTCATCCACCGGGCCATGGCCCAGCTCGCCGACGAGATCACCTACCAGAAGCAGTTGCTGGCCGCCGAAACCAACGAACTGGAAACGAACTTCACTCCCCTTTCCCCCAGCGACGTGCTGGAACTGGTGGAAGCCACCTTCCAAAGCGGCGAACAGGCCAAGGGCAAGCGCATCGAGGTGACAAACGCCTGCGCCGCGGTGGAATTCCAGTCCGACCCGGTGCTCCTGCGCCGTGTGCTCGGCAACATGGTCAAAAACGCCCTGGAGGCCACCGCCCCGGGCGGGACGGTGACGCTCGCCTGCGACGCGGACGAGGGGCACGTGGGCTTTTCCGTGCGCAACGACGCCGTCATTCCCCGCAGCGTGCGCATGCGCATCTTCAACCGCTCGTTTTCCACCAAGGGCGTGGGCCGGGGGCTCGGCACCTACAGCATCAAGCTTTTGACCGAACGCTACCTCGGCGGCACGGTCGACTTCACCTCCGCCCCTGGGGAAGGCACGACCTTCCGGGTGCGCCTGCCCCTGGATCCGGAGCAGCCGGCTATTTGAGGGCCAGCACCAGCCGGATGCAAGACATCGGCGCGCCGATGCGGTCCGGCCCGGCCTCCAGGGTCGTGGCCAGGGCGTCGTAGGCCCGCTCCAGCAGGAAGCACTTGAGCAGGAGCAGCCGGTCGCGTCGCGGCGGCAGCACGGGCGAATCCCCCATGGCCGCGGCGTAGGCCCCGAAAAAGGCCCGCGAGGCGGCCTCGGCCCAGGCCCAGGCCCAGCCGTCCAGCCGGCGGGCCTCCTCGGGATGGGCGGCGGCGTGGCGGCGCACCCCCTCCTCCCCGGCGGCGTAGAACGAATAGAACATGCCGGCCACGTCGCGCAGGGCGCAGCGCAAAAGCCGCCGCTCGCCCAGCGGCCGCCTGGGGTCGCCCTCGAAATCCACGATCACGAAGTCCTTGCCCGTGAAAAGGAGCTGCTCCAGGCGGTAGTCGCCGTGGACGCGTATGCGCACGACCCGGACCGGGTCGCCGAGCAGGCCGGCCAGGGCGTCCAGGGAGCGCTTCTCCCCGGCCACGACGTCCGCCGCCTCGGCGCGCAGGGCCTCGTCGGCCAGGCCGTGCAGGCGCCTGGCCAGCAGGGCCGTGGCCCGGCGCACGCCGTTGCGGATGGCCTGGTAGACCGAGCGCTGGTAGAGCCGGGTGAAGGGTTCCGGGACGAAGCCCCCGCCGCCCCGGGCCAGGGCCAGGTGCATTTGCGCCGTGCGCCGCCCCAGGAGCCGGGCCATCTCCCGGTAGAACTCGTCGGCCATGCCGGCCAGGGACTGGGCCATCCCGCGCCTCGTCGCCCCCTCGCCCCCCTCCCCGGCCTCCTCGGGCAAGGCCTGGCGCTGCTCGAAGTACCGCTCCAGATGCTCCAGGGTGTAGGCGTACGCGTCCCGGCCGCCGGCCACGTACTCCTGGGCCGTGGCCACGACCACGGTCTCGCCGCCGCCCTTGGGCCGGTATTCCACCAGGCCGTCGAGGCGCGGCACGTTGGGAAAGCCCGCCGGACCGCGCAGATGGGCCAAAAGCTCGGCCTCGGGATGGGGCCCGGCGTCGAGGCCGGCGTAGAACTTGAAGAAGAGCCTCCCGTCGTAGGTCATGATCACGTTGCTCTGGCCGTCCTTGAACATGGCCGACTCGTGGGGCGTCGCCTCGGCGCAGGCCTCGCGGGGGAATCCCGGCAGGGCCTTCAGGGCCAGGGTCCCGTCCTCGCCCCGCACCCGGGTGTCCCGGGCCATGGCCCGGGGCCACCAGTCGCGCAGGGCGGCCAGGCAAAAGCCGTCCACGAGCACGCCCTCGCGGCCGCCGTGGGTCACGCGGCCGATCAGGGCGTCGGCTTCGCAGGCGAGACCCTCGCCGGCCGCCTCGCCCGAAACGAGGGCCAGCAGGAAGGGATAGAGCCTGGCCTCGCCGCTGGAAAAATAACACTCCACCAGCAGCAGCCAGGCCGTCACGCCCCGGGGGCCGACGGGCGCGGCGTCGAGGATGTCCGTGCGCAACGCCCCGGGCAGCGGCGCGCCGGCGAACCCGAAGCGGCGGGCATGGACGGGCAGCAGCTCCCCGGCTATGCGCCGGCGCGCCTCGTGGGCCAGGCGGCTTCGCAGCTCCTGGGCCAAGACCAGGCGCGGCACGTCCTGCAAGGCGGCCGGGCGGGCCTCGTCTTCGCGGGCCAGGCGAAACCAGTAGTAGTCGTGCTGGCCCAGGGGAAGCACGTAGGGCGCGTCGGTCACGGCCGGAAAGCGCGTGCCCGAGGCCACGTCGACCGGCGCCGCGCCGGCGTGCTCGGCCAGGTCCATGCGGGCCACCTGGGAAAAGCGCGACAGGTTGACCACCACCAGGATGACCTCGCCTTCGTAGGCGCGGGTGAAGGCCAGGACCTTGGGGTTGTCCTGGGACACGAAGGCCATCTCCCCGCGCCCCAGGGCCGGCAGCCGCCGGCGCAGGGCGATGACCCGGCGCATCCACCACAGGAAGGAGGACAGGTTGGCCTCCTGGTTCTCCACGTTGACGGCCTCGAAGTGGTATTGGGGGTCGATGACCACGGGCAGGTAAAGGTTTTGCGGGTTGGCCCGGGAAAAGCCGGCGTTGCGGTCCGGGCTCCACTGCATGGGCGTGCGCACGCCGTCGCGGTCGCCGAGGTGGAAGTTGTCGCCCATGCCGATCTCGTCGCCGTAGTAGATGATGGGCGTGCCGGGAAAGGAGAACAGAATGAAGTTGATGAGCTCCATACGCCGGCGGCTGCCCTGCATGAGCGGGGCCAGGCGGCGGCGGATGCCCAGGTTGATGCGGGCTTTGCGGTCCTTGGCGTAGACCCGGTACATGTAGTCGCGTTCCTCGTCGGAGACCATTTCGAGCGTCAGCTCGTCGTGGTTGCGCAGGAACATGGCCCACTGGCAGGCCGGCGGGATGGCCGGCGTCTGCTCCATGATGTCGATGACGGGGAAGCGGTCCTCCATCATGAGGGCCATGAATATGCGGGGCATGATGGGGAAGTGGTAGGCCATCTGGCATTCGTCGCCGTCGCCGAAATAGGCCACGGCGTCCTCGGGCCACTGGTTGGCCTCGGCCAGGAACAGCCGGTTCCTGAACTTGCCGTCCACGTGGGCGCGCAGCTTCTTGAGGAAGGCGTGGGTCTCGGGCAGGTTCTCGCAGTTGGTGCCCCGGCGTTCGTAGAGGTAGGGCACGGCGTCCAGGCGCAGGCCGTCCACGCCGAGCGACAGCCAGAAGTCCATGACCCGCGTGATCTCGCGGCGCACGCGGGGGTTGTCGTAGTTGAGGTCCGGCTGGTGGGAGTAGAAACGGTGCCAGTAGTAGGCTCCGGCAACATGGTCGTAGGTCCAGTTGGAGTGCTCGAAGTCCTTGAAGATGATGCGGGCCTGGCGGTATTTTTCCGGGGTGCCGCTCCAGACGTAGTAGTCGCGCCAGGGCGAGCCCGGGCCGGCCGCCCGGGAGCGCTGGAACCAGGGGTGCGCGTTCGAGGTGTGGTTGACCACGAGCTCGGTGATGACCCGGAGCCCCCGGTCGTGGGCCTGGCGCAGGAATTCCTTGAAGTCCTTGAGGGTGCCGTAGTCGGGGTGGATGCCGTAGTAGTCCGCGATGTCGTAGCCGTCGTCGCGAAGGGGCGAGGGATAAAAGGGCAAAAGCCACAGGGTGTCGACGCCGAGGCTCGCCAGATAGTCCAGCCGGCTGGCCAGGCCGGCGAAATCGCCGATGCCGTCGCCGTTGCCGTCCATGAAGGCCTTGACGTGCACTTCGTAGATGACGGCGTCCTTGTACCACAGGGGATCGTCGCCGCCGGGAAACCGCATGGGGGGCATATACGCTCCTTGTCGTCACCTCCCTTATACGGACTTCGACGCTTTTTTCCAGCCGCCTAGCGCGCGACCACCAGCACGTCCACCCGGACCGCGCCGGCCCGGCGCAGGGCGTCGGCCGCGGCGTCGATGGTGGCCCCGGTGGTCATGACGTCGTCCACGAGCAGGACGCTTCGCCCTTCGACCTGCCCGGGGTCGGCGGCGAAGGCCCCGGCGATGTTGGCCCGCCGCCGGGCTCCGGGCAGTTGGCTCTGGGGCGTGGTGTCGCGGATGCGGCAAAGGGCCCGCATGGCCACGGGCCGGCCCAGGCGGACGGCCAGGAGCCGGGAGAGTTCCAGGCTTTGGTTGAAGCCCCGCCAGGCCAGCCGCCGGGGGTGCAGAGGCACGGGCACGATGCGCCCCGGCCCGTCCGGGTCCATGGCCCCCTCCCCTTCACGGCCGGCGGCGCGGCGATAGGCGGCCAGGGCCAGCCCGGCCAGGAGCCTGCCCTGGGCCAGGCGGCCGTGGAACTTGAACCCCAGGATCAGTTCGCGAAGCAGGTCGTCGTAGGGGCCGTGGAAGGCGAAGCCGTCCCAGGACCGGCCCTGGCGGCGGCATTCGAGGCAGGTCGTGGGCGCGCCGCCCGGGTCCTCGGCCAGCTCGCCGCAGCGCGGGCAATGGCCGCCCAGGCGCGGGGCCAAGCGCGCCGCGCAGGCCGGGCACAGGGGCAGTTCCCCGGCCGCGGCGGCCGGCAGCAGGCCGGCGCAGGCCTGGCAGCGGCCGCAAAGCGCCGTGAGGCTGCGGCCAAGGCCCCGCCCCAGGACGGCGAAAACGTCCCCAAGCCTCATCGCGGCCCGGCGGACAGGGCGGAAGCGGCGGCCTCCCGGGCCGCGGCGGCGACCGCCGCCAGGGCGGCCCCGTCGGCGGCCAGATCCCCCGGCGCGTCCATGCCCCGCAGCAGGCACGGCTCGGCCAACTCCCGGGAAAGGGGCCACAGGAAGTACTTGAGCGTGAGCAGCGAGCCGTCGAACAGCCGCTCCCCGCGCCTGCGCCCGGCCACGAGCAGGGCGTGGGCCGGGCGGGCGGGCGACGACGGAGCCCGGGCGGCCACGGCCAGGCGGGCGGCGTAGCGGCGCTGGGCCCGGTCGATGAAGCCCTTGAAGACCGCCGGCAGGTGGTAGAAGTAGATGGGTGCGGCAAAGGCCGCCACGGGCGCGGCCTCGATCAGGTCGAAGAGGGCCTCGGCCGCGTCGCCGTCCCGGTCCAGGGGACAGCGCTCGCCCGGCCCGGCGCAAACGCCGCAGCCCCGGCAGGGCGCGATGCGCTCGTCACGTAATCGCACCACGCGGGCCGGCAGCCCGGCCTGCGCCAGGGCGGCGGCGAAGGTCAGGCCGGCCGTGTCCGAGTTGCCGCCGGCCCGGGGGCCGCACAGGAAGACGGCGGCCTCCCCCAGTCCCGTCACCGGGCGAACTCCGAGAAAAACGGGTTGTGGCGCATCTCGCCGCCCACCGTGGTGGCCGGGCCGTGGCCGCTGTAGACCACCGTGTCCGGCGGCAGGGTGAAGACGGCCTCGCGCACCGAACGCATGAGCGCGTCGTAGTCGCCGCCCTCGAAGTCCGTGCGGCCGATGGAGCGGTAGAAGAGCAGGTCGCCGACGAAGATCACGCCGGCCTTGGGGAAATAATAGGACAGGCTGCCCGGGGAATGGCCCGGGGTAGCCAGGACCTTGCAGGGCTGGTTCAAAAGGAGCAGTTCGCCGGGGCCCAGCGGCTCCCAGTCGAAGGGCGGCACCATGGGCAGGCCCATGAGCCCGCCCGCGCCGAGCTCCGTCTGCAAAAGCGGCGCGTCCTCGGCCCCGGCGAAGACCGTCGCGCCGAAAGCCCGGGCCAGCTCGCCCACGCCGTAGAGATGGTCGCAGTGCAGGTGGGTGACGAGCACCGCTTCCAGGGAACAGCCTTTTTCCTTCAAATAATCCGCAACCGCTCCGGGCGTTCCGCCGACATCCACGGCAATGGCCGAGGAACCTTCCGTGGCCACGTAGCAATTCGTCTCCAGGGGTCCCAGCGGAAACGTCTTTATGTTCATGCCTCGCCTCCCTTTTCCTTCGCTGCGGTCCGTGCGGGACCTGTCGCGGCCGCGCCCCGGAGGGCACGGCGACGGCGTCTTCCCCGGCCCGGACGACGGCGAAGGGGCGACGCGGCGACAGGGCCATGCGGCAAAAGGGGTGCCGTGTCCCTCCCCCCGCTGTCAAGCCCCGGCCAAGGCCCCTTCCCGGCCGGCTTGTTTTCCCGTGCCGACGACGGTAGAGCAAAGCCCCATGCAGCCAACTTCCGCGCCAAACGCCGCCCTGAGCGCCCCGCTCGGCCAGGGCGACCTCATCGCCTGCGAGCAGTTCCTGCGGGAGGTCCTTTCCCGCTTCCTCACCTTCAAGACCCACAGCCTGTATTTCCCGCGCGCCGGCGACGATCCCGCCCTGGAAGGCTTCGGCCCGGATTTTTCCCAGGCCGTCCACCTGCCCGCCGAGCGCAAGGTGCTGGTGCCCCTTTGCGCCGAGGGCCGGCTGCTCGGGGTGTTCATCGCCCGGGGGGCGAGCCTCGGCGCGCCGCGCACCCTGCTGCCCCTTTTGCCGCGCGTGGCCGCCATGGCCCTGGAGCAGGCGCGTCTGGCCAAGGCCCTGGCCACGGACGCGCTGACGGGCCTGGCCACGGGCGGGACGCTTCTGGCCAACATGGAGCGCGAGATCGAGCGGGTGCAGGACCGCATCCTGCCCGGCGCGGCGGCCCTGGCCGACCCGGGCCTGTCCGGGCCGCGCGGCGGCTTCGGCCTGGTGATGCTCGACCTGGATTTCTTCAGCCGGGTGGCCGGACGGCACGGCTTTCTGGCGGCCGAGGCCGTGCTGGCGCGGGTCGGAGGGCTTTTTTCCCGCCTATGCCCCCAGGAGGGGGTGGCGGCGCGGCTGCACGACGACCTGTTCGGCTTCTTCCTGCCCGGGGCCTCGGCCACGCGCTGCCGGGAAGCGGCCGAAAGCTTCGTGCGGGAACTCTCCCGCCTGTCCTTTCCCGTCCCGGCCACGGGCGAATCCTTCGGGCTTACGGCCAGCGCCGGCGCGGCCGCCTATCCGCAGGACCTGCGCGGCGGCCAGTTCGCCGCGCCCCCGGCCGAGCAGGCCAGGGTGCTTTTGCGCAAGGCCCAGAAGGCCCTGGCCGTGGCCAAGGACCTGGGCCGCGACCAGGTCATGGCCTGCCACCGCATCCTGGCCGAGGGCGGCGTGGTGCTGGAGACGCTGCCCCTGTCGCGCCTGGCCGTGAGCCTCGGGCGCTTCGCCGAGGCCGAGGCCGGCCAGCGCTTCCTGGTCTGGTCGCCGCGCGACGAACGCCGACGCGACGTCAGGAAATCCGACGGCGAGCGCGTCTTCGGCCGCTCGCCCACGGTGTTCAAGGGCGAGATCGTGCTCCTGGAGGTGGGCGAGGACATGGCCTTCGCCGAGGTGCTCCAGCTCACCGACCCCCATCTTTCCATCGCGCCCGGCGACCGGCTCCTGCTCGCCCAGGAGGAATCCGGCGACGAGGCCTCCCCCGCCGCGCCGGACGCGCCGCCAAGGCGCGACAAGGCCTCCGGCCTCTACGGACGGCGCGATTTCCTGCGCCTGGCCGCGGCCGACCGCGAGAAGCGGCAGGCCTTTTCCATGGTGCTGGCGCAAGTGCCGGAAACGCCTCGGGAGAGCAGCCCGGAACGCCCGGCCGAGGCCGAGGCGGCCGAGGCGGCCGCCATCTGCCGGACGCACTTCGGCCAGGACGTCCTGTGCGGCCGCTTCAGCTCCTCCAAGATCGTCTTCTACCTGCCGGACCGCGACCCGGAAAGCCTGCGCGGCGCGGCCGAGGCCGCCCAGGCCGCCCTGGCCGAGCGCCTGGGCCAGGCGGCCGTGGGCATCGCCGGCTACCCCTGCCTGGACTACTCCCGGGCCGACGTGGCGGAAAACTGCCGCAAGGCCCTGGACCACGCCCTGCTTTTGCCCGAAGGCCCGAAAGTGGCCGTGTTCGACTCCCTGTCGCTCACGGTCAGCGGCGACCGCCTCTTCGCCATGGGCGACGTGTACGCGGCCATGGAGGAGTTCAAGCAGGCGCTGCTCTCCGACGAAGACAACATCCTGGCCCGCAATTCCCTCGGCATCTGCCTGGCCCGGCTGGGCCGGGCCGAGGCGGCCCGGGCGGAATTCACGCGGGTCATCGGCCGCGACCCGAAAAACACCATGGCCCTTTACAACCTGGGCTGCGTCTGCCGCCGGCTGTCCGAGACCAAGGCCGCCCGCACGGCCTTCCAGAAATGCCTGCGCGCCGACCCGGGCCACGTGTTCAGCCTGCTGCGCCTGGGGCGCATGGCCGAGGAGGACCGGCGCTACGAGACGGCGCGCAAGTACTACCGCCGCGCCATGGGAGCCCGCAACGGCCCGGCCCTGACCCTGCGCCACCTGGCCCGGCTGGCCTTCGTCCGCGGCCGGCTGGAGGAGGCCCGGGAACACCTGCACCAGGCGCTGCTCCACGACCCCAAGGACGCCTTTTCCCTGCACCTCATGGCCAGGCTCTACCTGGAGGAAGGCCAGGACCCGGCCATCGCCGAGGCCATGGCCCGCCAGGCCGCCGCCCTGCGGCCGGACCGGCCGGAATTCTGGCGGGAACTGTCCCGGGCCCTGGTCGCCCAGGGCCGGGACGGCGAGGCCCGCGAAGCCCTGGCCAGGGCCGAGGGCGTATGATCGACGCGCGGCCGCGTGCAAAATCGGTAGACCTGCACGGAGAAGTTTTTTAGGTAGAACATAGCGTCACGTCGGTCTTCGCTTTCCCGGCGTATCTTCCAACAACGCAACCCTCCAAGGAACGTAGCCGACACTGTGCGATATTACTCCATCCAGTTCCTGCGTCTGGTTTTCATGGCCATGGTCCTGTACATTCACGTCATGGCCTATCTGACCATCTACGGCCAGCCGGGAGGAACGATCTTCCACGCCATTCCCGCCGCCTTCCTGGCCGCCGCACTGCCTTTCTTCAGCATTTCCGGCTTCATCATGGCCTTTCTCATCGACATCGGCTACCGCAACTTCCTGCCGCGCCGGCTGCTGCGCATCTACCCCACCTATTTCTGCGGCGTGGCCATCGCCCTGCTCGTCGGCTACCTCGTGTGGGACAAGCCGCCGCCCTCGAACCTGCTGGCCGCCGCCTCCCTGCTCCCCCTGGGGCCGGTGGACCTGCCCCTGCACGTCGAGTGGACGCTCATCTACGAAATCGCCTACTACATCATCATCTCGCCCTTCGCCCTGCCGCGATATCGGCGCTGGTTCGTGCCGTTTCTGTGCACCTGGGCGGCGGCGATATTTTTCGCCTACTACGTCCTCGGCATGCAGGACGCCTACGTGTTCACCACCTGGCGCACGGTGCTCTTTTCCGGCTTCAACCTGTATTTCATCACCGGCGCTTTGGTCTATTACCTGCAAAAAAAGCTCCCGACATGGCACTGGAGCGTCAACCTGGCCATCCTGTGCGCCGGCGCCGCCTACTGCGTGATTTCGTCCTGGGACCGCCCGGCCGGGCTCATCAAGGCCATGCACGAGATCTTCCCCTGGAGCCTGTGCACGGCGGCGAGCCTTTTCGCCGTGGTCAAGCTCGAGGACAAGTGGCGGCATCCGCTGCTCGAAGCCATCTCCGACTACGGCGACTACGCCTACGCCTACTACCTCATCCACGCCGTCGTCCTGTCGGCCTTCTTCTCCATGGCCGTGTACACCTTCGGCTGGCCGCTGAACAACGTCACGGCCATGGCCGGACTGTTCGCGGTGGTCATGTTCGGCTACCTCTTCGGCAGGCTGGACATGACGTTGCACAACTTCTTCAAGAAGCGGCTGCGCTAGCCATGGGACGTCCATCCGCAACCGCGTCGGGAGGCCGTCCGATGTCGCTTCGCTTGCTGTCCGTGCTCGTCTGCCTGCTGTTGTTCCCACCGGCCGCCTTGGCCGGGGCGCTGCCGCCGGAATTCCAGTCCGACCATGTCTTCGAGCAGATCCGGGCCAACCGCGACGCCTATGGCCGGGTGGTCTTCGTCTTCGGCGATTCCGTCTCCATGATGTGCTCCCTGGAAACCGTGGATTTCTCGGCCCTGCGGGCCAAGGCCAACGACATCCAGTACATGGTGTCGGCCATGGCCGAGAAGATGCGGGAGGTCAACGATCCGGGGGACAAGGTGCGCGACCCGCTGTGGTGCATGCACTCCGTGGCCTCGGTCATGAACACGCTGTTCGCGGATTCGGGGCTTCTCACGGCCTCGGACCACGGCCTGAGCATTGCTTCGGGCAGGCTCGTGGCGGCCTACGCCGGAGGCCTGGGCATGCCCCTGCCCGTGGACGTGGCGCCCAGGGCCGAGGCCATCGCCGGCTACGTCGCCTCCGGGCTGATCCGCGACGGCGACGTGGTGATCATGGAGGACGCGGGATACAACGGCCAGGACCCCGACGCCTACGAAAACGACTGGCTGACCCTCGGCCGCGCCGTGTGGGGCAAGGTCGACGTGACCCTGGTCTTTTACGACATGTTCGACGACATCCCCGAAGAGACGGTCATGGGCATCCCGCCGGACGGCTTCCGCTACGAGGCCCCCTTCCCGAGCCCCAAAACCGGCGGCAGGCGCAGCCACAACCAGGCCCTGCGCGACGCCGTGGCCGTCCTCTCCCGGGAGCCGGCGCAGCGGGGCAGGCTCGTCTTCATCGACATGCGCCGGCGCATGGACGAGTTCCGGGCCGCCCTCAAGGAGGCCTTCGACCTGCCCGCCCTGACGCCCGAGGGCATCCATCCCAACGTCTGGGGCGAGGCGTTCCTGGTCCGGGAACTCCTGCGCGGCGCGGGACTGGCCGCGGACGTGACCGACCCCGGCCCCTACCTCGACCTGCTCGCGGCCAACGCCTCGCGACTGGCGCTTTGCGGCAAGCCCGTGGACGCGGACAAGGCCCGGGAGTTTATCGGAACCTGGCTGCGGCCGTAGACGTCTCCCCGCGCCGACGCAAAAGGCCGCGACCGGGAGCGTTCCCGATCGCGGCCTTTCCGTTGTGCAGCCTGGCGGCCGCGAAGCGGCCTACCGGGGACGCGGCCCCATGGGCATGGGCCCCACGGGCGCGGGGACGAAGCCCGGGCGGGGGCCCGGCACCGGGGCGGCCACGGCCACGGGGCGCGGCGGCCCGTAGGCGCGCGGGGCGACCCACACCGGCGGCGGCACGTAGGCCGGGCCGACGTAGACCGGCGGCGGCACGTAGGCCGGACCAACGTACACCGGCGGCGGCACGTACACCGGCTCCACGTAGACCGGCGGGGGCGGCCCCACCGTGGCGTAGACGGGCACGCTCACGGCGAATCCCGGTCCGGCCACGGTCAGGGCCCGGGCCGCGTCGGCCGCGGCGAGCAAGGCCAGACTCAGGACAGTGATGGCGCAAAGACGTCTCATGGCGCACCTCCCGTTGGCGACTCAGGCCAACGCCGCAGGCGATGCCAGAACCATGCCACCTGACCTCCCCGTCCCATCGATACGGCAACACCGTTGTTTTGTAGACAAATCTTCACCTCGCCCCATGACGTGCCCCCGGCCCGGATCCCGGTGGTTACGCTTTTTGACCACCCCGGTTACGCCCGTTGCCCACAGCGACGACATGTCGGCAAAGTCCTTGCCGGGCGGTCCGGGCGGCGTTATTGGGGAGGCATGGAGGTTGCGTCATGATCTTCTCGGATCGCCAGTGGGAGCGCGCGGAGTCGCTCGTCCGCTACGACAGATCCTCCACCGCCGACATGCTGGCCTCCCTGGCCGCGAGCCACTTCGCCATGGAGCGGCTGGGGCCGAGCATGGGCAGCAACGTGCCCGACGACACGCCCCGGGCCATCACCACACGCATGCTCGACACGGGACTCGGGGCCATCGTGCGCCAGCGCATCTGACCTTTCGCTTCCCGGACAAAAAAAGCGGCCCCAAGGGGCCGCTTTCGCGTTTCGCGCCGCCGGCCGGCTCAGTCCGCCGCCGGGGCCTCGACTTTCTTGAACACGATCAGCGGACAGTTCTTGCAGATGTCCGCGCCCGGGAAGGGGTGGCCGAGGCGGGTCACGGACGCGCCGCCCGTGGCCTGCTTGCGGGCCAGCAGCCGCTCGAGCACGAGCGGCATGTCCGCGCCGGGGATGGCCACGTTGATCTCGCCGCGCTCGGTCTTGCCGGCGTTGTAGCTGCCGCTGCAGGCCAGAAACACGTTGGCCTCGCCACTGTTGAAGGCGTGGACGTTGCCGCCGCAGGCCGCCGAGTTCATGGTCATGTTGGGACGCAGGGGATGGATGTCCCGGGCCGCCATCCAGTCCACCACCAGGTGGTAGGCCTGCATGTTGTCGCAGTAGAAGTGCACCACGTCCGGGGCGAAGGGCGCGTCGGCCAGGGGCGAGACCAGAACGGCCAGCAGCTCCTTTTGCAGGCGCGGCTTGGTGCGCACGAACCGCTCGGCCTGCTCCATGTCGCGCACGTACTTGAGGTGGCCCTTGATCTCGGCCTCGTCGATGTCCTTCCAGCCGAACACGCACTTGGCGTTGCCGCAGCCGAGCTGCTCCTTGCCCATAAGGACGGGAATGCCCTCCATGCGCGCGCCGAGTTCGGCCTGGCAGAAGGTCAGGGCCTTGGCCGGCAGGTAGTAGCCGCCCTTGGCCTTGAGGGCGTCGAGTTCGGCCTGGTCGAAGAAGTATTTGACGGCCACGGGATAGTGCATGAGGCGAAGCTCGTCCATGAGGACGCGCTGCATTTCCGGGTACGACAGCTTTTCCATGACGACTCCTTTTGTCTGGGGAAACGATGAAAGACCGCCCGGGATTCCGGCATTGCGCGACGGCCTCGCGGCATCGGGCAATCGTTACGGCAGTGTGATGGTAGGTGAGGTAGCGACGAGGACAAGGCAATGTCAACAAAAAAGCGGCATTGCCTTATTTATCACGTGAGGGGCGGCCGGACGGCCTTCCGAGAGCAGCAGGCTTGTTCTTTTTCGAACAAGCCTGCTGCGGGAATCGAATCTTCAAGCTCCGGATATCGGAGCGAGACTACGCCCATCCGACATATGCAAACACCATTTTCTTATAAACCGTGACGTCAGGCCTTGGGATAGCCCACGGTCTGGGCGAGCGTGACCCGCCGCCCGGCCGGCAGGCCCATGGCCTTGGCCAGGGCCGCGCCGTCGAAGTTGGCCCGCACCACCGTGGCCAGGCCCATGGCCGCGCAGTAGAGGTAGACGTTTTGGCCGATGAAGCCCGTGTCCGCGCCGGCATAGAAGGCCTTTTCCTCCGGCGTGGAGCCCGCCGCCTTGGTCATGTCGGCCACGTAGACCAGGTTGACCGGGGCCGTGGCCGCGAAGGCCTGCTTGCCCGTGGCCGCGCGCAGGTCGGCCTCGGACAGCCGCTCGAGCAGATGGCCCTTGGGCTCGTAGCGGAAAAGCCCGTCGGCCTTGGTCACGTAGACGTCGATCTCCTGGCGGTTCATGGCGGTCGGCGCGGTGTGCTTGCCGGCCTCGGGCCGGTTGACGCCGTTGGCCGCCCACAAGAGCCCGGACAGCACCTCGTCCGGCAGCGGCCGGGCGTCGAAGTCGCGCCGCGTCTGCCGGTTCTTGAGCGCCTCCTCCAGGGTCTTGGCCCCGGGCAGGGCCGGCGGGGGAAGGGCCGCCCCGCTCGCCGTCAGGCCGCTTCGCGGCGTGGCCAGACCCGCCGCCAGCACGCCGGCGGCCACCAGAAAATGCCTTCGGTCCATAGGTGAAACCTCCTGGAACGCCATGCGTTCGCGGCCCCCTCATACTGGGGCCGGCCGCCCCGGGCAAGAGAGGCACCGGCAGGAAACCGACCCTTGCTGGCCGGGATGAAAAGGGTCATATACAATGTGCCCGGCCACTTCCAACCCCGCGATGCCAAGACATGACCACTCTTCCCGACGCCTGCTCCTGCCCCGCCGCCGACGCCGCGCCCCTGCTCCGCGCCCTGTGGGAGGCGGCCGGCGACGTGGCGGTGCTTGTTACGGCCGACGGCCGGGTCGCGGCCATAAACGACGGCGGCCTGGCCCTGCTCGGCCTGACCAGGGAGGCGGCCCTCGGGCGGGACTGGGTCGAGCTCGCCGTCGCGCCAAAGGACGCCCCCCGCCTGCGCGCCTCCCTGGAGGCGCTGGCCGGGGGCCTTGCCGCCGACTGGCCCGAATGCGGGCTCGTCACGCCCCGGGGCGTGCGGCGCATGCGCTGGAAGACCGCCCTGGTCCCGGGCGAGGGCACGTCCCCCGCGAGGCTCGCGGCCTGCGGCCGCGACGTCACGGACTGCCTCGAGGCGGCCCTGGCCGCCCGGGAGAACGAGGCCACCTACCGCCGCATCTTCGACGCGGCCAACGACGCCATCTTCCTCCACGACGCGGACACGGGCAGATTCCTGGCGGCCAACGAGCGCGCGGCCACCCTCTTCGGCTACGGCCTCGACGAGCTGCGCGCCCTGACCCCGGCCGACATGAGCGCCGGCTATCCGCCCTACTCCGGCGCGGAGGTCGCGGAAAAGCTCCGGCGCGCCCGGGACGGCCAGCCCCAGCTCTTCGAATGGCTGGCCAGGGACAAGGCCGGAAGGCTCTTCTGGGTCGAGATCAACCTGCGCCGCTCCGCCCTGAACGGCCAGGACCGCATCATCGGCGTGGTGCGCGACGTCACCGAACGCAAGACCGCCGAACGCACCCTGCGCGACAGCGAAAAGAAGTTCCGCCAGCTGGCCGAGGCCATCGGCGAGGTGTTCTGGCTCGGCTCCCCGGACTGGAAGCGGCTCTTCTACATCAGCCCGGCCTACGAGCGCCTCTGGGGTCGCACCACCAAGAGCCTCTACCAGGCCCCCCTGTCCTGGCTCGACGGCGTCCACCACGAGGACCGGGCCAAGGTCCTCGACCACCTCACCGGCCTGGCCGGCCGGCCCCGCGTGGCCGGCGTGTTCCCGCAATACCGGGTGGTGCGCCCGGACGGGGACACGCGCTGGGTCCAGGCCCGCTATTTCCCCGTGCCCGACGAAACCGGCGTGGTCGTCCGCGTCGCCGGCATCGTCGAGGACGTCACCGAACGCCAGGACCTGGAACGCGTCAACGAACGGCTCGAGGAGATGGTCCGGGAGCGCACCCGCACGCTCAACCGGATGAACCAGGAGCTCATCCGCGAGGTGGCCGAGCGGCGCGAGGCCGAGGAGGCCATGGCCGGGGCCAAGGAGGCGGCCGAGGCGGCCAGCCAGGCCAAGTCCGTCTTCCTGGCCAACATGAGCCACGAGATCCGCACGCCCTTAAACGGCATCCTCGGCATGGCGCAAGTGCTGGCCGCCACCGAACTCGACGAGACCCAGCAGGGCTTTCTCAAGGACATCGAGGACAGCGCCTCCTCGCTGCTCAAAATCATCAACGACATCCTCGATTTCTCCAAGATCGAGGCCGACCGCCTTGAACTCGCCCGGGAACCCATGAGCCTGCGGGGGGTCCTCGGCTCGGTGGAGGCGTCGCTCGGCGTGCTGGCCGCCGAAAAGGGGCTGGGGCTTTCCAGCGAGGTGGCCGGGGACGTGCCGGACCTGCTGCTCGGCGACGCCGACCGGCTGCGCCAGGTGCTGGTCAACCTCGTCGGCAACGCCATCAAGTTCACCGAACGCGGCGGCGTGGTCGTGGGCGTGCAGTGCGTGGAGACCTGCCTGCCGCCCGAGGCCGCCGCGGACCTCGCCCGCCAGGAGCTGCTCTTCACGGTCAGCGACACGGGCATCGGCATCCGGCCCGAGGACGCCGGCCGCATCTTCGCGCCCTTCACCCAGGCCGACGGCTCCTACACCCGCCGCTTCGGCGGCACGGGCCTGGGCCTGGCCATCACCAGACGCCTGGTCACCCTCATGGGGGGCGAAATCGACGTGGAAAGCGTGCCCAGCCAGGGATCGGTCTTCACCTTCACGGCCGTCTTCGACCTGGAAGCCTATCCGCCGGAGCCGGCCGCCGGGGAGGAGCGCTCGCCGCCGCCCACGCTGCCGCCCCTGCGCGTGCTCGTGGCCGACGACCACCGGGTCAACCGGGAGATTCTCGAGAAGTGGCTGTGGCGTCGCGGGCACGAGGCCGTGGCGGCAAGCGACGGCCGCCAAGCCCTGGAGGCCGTGACGGCGACTCCCTTCGACCTCGTGCTCATGGACATCCGGATGCCGGGCTTAAGCGGCCTGGAGGCGGCGCGGGCCGTGCGGGCCCTGCCCGACCCGCGCCGGGCCTCGGTCTATATCGCCGCGGTCACCGCCCACGCCATGCCCGGGGACCGCGAACGCTTCCTGGCCGCCGGCCTCGACGACTACCTGTCCAAGCCCGTGGCCCAGGCCGAGCTGGACCGCGTCCTGGCCGCCGCGGCCAGGCGGGCCCTGCCCGAGGCCTTCCCCGCCCACGGGGGTCCGCCGGCCTGACCGCGGGCGACTTCCCGCCGCACGCTTCTTGCATTCCCTTTTCCGCTCCCCGCCGCCGGGGGGCGGGAGACCGCCATGCGCAGCCCCAGACTGGACAAAGCCGCCGCCTTCGCCTCGGGGCTCCTGCTTGTGGCCTGGATCGGCGGCGGTTGCGGCGCGGCGGCCTACAAGGCCGTCTACTGGCTCCTCTTCGACGCCTGGCCCGAAACCGCCCTCTACGGCCTGGTCCCCGCGCCCGCCGTGCGCTGGGTCCTGGCCCTGCCGCGCGAGGAGCCTCTGTCCCGGCTCCTTTACGGGACGCTCGACACCGACCTTTTGACCTATATCCTCGTCGTGCCGCCGCTTTTGCTCGTCCCCTGCCTGGGCTGGCTGCTCGCCGGCCGGGGGCCGGGGCCGGCCTGGCGCGCGGCCATGCGGCCCTTTACCCCGTCCGACCGGCCAGGCGACCCCAAAAGCAAACGCCCGGGCATGGACTTTTTTCGGCGCGGCCGTGGAATTCCCGACGCCGAGGAGGGAAGAAAATCCATAAAATGTGGATAGCCCCACGCAACCGCCCGAAAACTATACATGTTCTTTCATAAAATATATTCGTTCTCCTGTTCATTTCTCCCGCCGACTGTGTTACGGGATCGAGACCCCCTGTCCTTTGCCGTACGAACGGGACGCAACACCATTGACCAACGGAGCCCCCATGTCGCTTCGCATCAAGGTTCTCGCCCCCACAGTCGCTCTCGTCCTGCTCATGGCCGCCCTGTTCATCGCCACCTGGTACATCGAGCGCGAGCAGCGCCATGACGGCCTCGTCGTCAACATCGCCGGACGGCAACGCATGCTGTCCCAGAAAATGGCCAAGGAGGCCCTGCTCGCCGGCCAGTTGGCAGCCGCCGACAAGAGCGATCCCGCCCTGACGCGCAAGCTCGACGCCTCCATCGCGGTCTTCGCCACCACCCTCGAAGCCCTGCGCGCCGGCGGTCAGGCCCCCACGACCCTCGATCCCCAGGGGCCCCGGGACAGCCTGCCCTTCCCCACCAAGGACGTCGCTGCCCAGCTCAACGCCGTCTACGACCTCTGGCGGCCCTACGAGGCGCAGATCCGGGCCGCGGCCGCGCGCAAGGCCGAGCAGGACGGCATGGCGCTGCTGGCGGCCAGCGAGGGGGTCAACGCGGCCATGGACAAGGCCGTGGGCATGCTGCAGAAGGAATCGGAGGCTCGGGCGCACGCCCTGGTCGTCGTCCAGGGCGTGTTCCTGGGCCTGGCCGTCCTGCTGGGTCTGGCCGCCTTCCTGGCCCTGCGCCGCACGGTCCTTTCGCCGCTGTCCCGCTGCATCGCCTTCGCCGAGGAAGTGGCGGCGGGCGACTTCCGGGCGCGTTTCCACGGCGACATCGGGGGCGAGCTCGGCCGGCTCAAGGAATCCCTGGAACGCATGCTCGCCGGCATCAGGGACAAGTTCAGCTTCGGCGAGGGCGTCGTCGCGGCCATCGCCGACACCGCCCCCTTTGCCATCCTGGACGCGACGGGCCGGATAACCCACGTCAACAGGCTCTTCCTGGACCTGATGGAACGCCCCGGCCGGCCCGAGGACTACGTCGGCATGACCCCGGGGGAGGTCATCTACGGCGACCCCGCCCACGAGACCCGCACCCAGCGGGCGGCCAGGACGCGGCAGGCATTCCAAGGCGACATCGAAGTCGCGCTGCCGACCGGCGCCGCCAAGACCATCCGCGTGTCGGCCACGCCCCTCGCCGCCGAAGACGGCCGGCCCCTTGGCCTGTTCGGCTTCTACACCGACCTGACGAGCGACCGGCGGATGCGCGAGGAGATCGACCGGCAGCGGCACAACCTCCTGGCCCTGGGCCGCCAGGCCGAGGAAGTGGCCAAGGCCGTGGCCTCCGCCACGAGCGAGCTGTCCGGAGCGGTCACCAAGGCCTCGCGCGGAGCCCAGTTCCAGACCGGCAAGCTCGCCGCCTCGGGCGACGCCATGGCCGACATGGACGCCCGGGCCAGGGAGATGTCCGGCAAGGCCCGGGAGGTGGCCGAGGACGCGGCCTCGGCCATGGAAAAGGCCCGCCAGGGCGACGCCGCCGTCTCGGAGGTGTCCACGTCCATCACCCGCATCAACTCCCTGTCCCGGGAGCTGCGCCGGGGCATGGAGGAGCTCGGCGGCCAGGCCCGGGAGATCGGGGCCATCACCACGGTCATTTCCGACATCGCCGACCAGACGAACCTGCTGGCGCTCAACGCCGCCATCGAGGCGGCCCGGGCCGGCGAGGCCGGGCGCGGCTTCGCCGTGGTCGCCGACGAGGTGCGCAAGCTCGCCGAAAAGACCATGAACGCCACCCGGGACGTGGCCTCGGCCGTCACGGCCATCCAGAACGGCATCAGCCGCAGCATCGCCTCCACCCAGGACTCCGGCCAGGCCGTGGAGGGCCTCACCGACCTCGCCGGCCATTCCGGCCAGTCGCTGTCCGCCATCGTGGCTATCGTCTCCCGCACGGCCGAGCGCGTGGCCTCCATGGCCTCCCTGGCCGACGAGGTGGCGCAGCGGGGCCTCGGCATAAGCCAAAACCTCACGAGCATCCGCGACATCTCCGACGAGACCGTCTCGGGCATGCGCCAGGCGGCGGACGCCGTCACCGACCTCACCCAGCGCACGGGCCAGCTCGAGTCCCTCATCGAATGCCTGCGGGGCGGGCACGAAGCCGAATGCGACGTGCCCCGGGCCGTGGCGCCCGGGCGGCAGTCCTGATCCGCCGCCCGGGTCCGGTTGACACGAAGGGCGTGTTTGCAGCATGCCTGTTGTCCGGCTTTTTCGCCGGACTTCGCGACGCCCGACGCAAGGAGTTTCGCATGCTGCCCCCCTCGCTGCGCTTTCTCGGCCCCAGGCGACAGGACTACCTGCCGGGCCTGCTCGACCACTACCGCCCCGTGGCCCGGGGCATGGCCCTGTTGCACGAGGCCCTCAAGCACGCCCTGGAAAAGCGGCCGGACAAGGGCTTCCGGGTGCTCGTCAGCGAAACCGACATCCTGGAGGCCGAGGCCGACAAGGTCAAACGCCGCATCCGCAACCATCTGCCGCCGGCCTTTCTCATGGTGGTGGACCGGACGCTGTTCCTCGACTACACACGCCGCCAGGACAACATCCTCGACGCCGTGCAGGAGGCCGTGACCTGGCTGCACCTGGCCCCCTTCGACGCTCCGGCTCCCCTGGCCCAGGCCATGCTCGTCAGCGTCGAGGAGGCGGTCGGAACGGTCGCCCTGCTCCAGACGGCCCTGGCCGGCGCGGTGGAGTTCATCCTTCACGGCCGGGGGGACCGCGGCACGGTCAAGGGGCGCATGCAGGACATCCGCGCCCAGCACCTCAAGGTGGTCAAGGCCAAGCGCGGCCTCATCGCCGCGGCCTACGCCTCGGGCATGGAATTCGGCCGCGTCTACCAGATCATCCGGTTCGTCGAGTACGTCTACCGGGCCAGCCACAACGCCGAAGGCTGCGCCGACATCCTGCGGGCCATGATGGCGCGCTGAACAGCCCAGGGAAAACGCCATGAACGCGCCCCCCTCCCGGCTCGACGCCGTGCTCGGCCATCTGCGGCGCGCCGGGCGGCGCATCTCGCCCCAGCGCCTGGCCATCGTGCGCGTGCTGGTGGAGAGCCCGGACCATCCCACGGCCGAAGCCGTCCATCGACGCCTGCTGCCCGAACACCCGGACATGAGCCTGGCCACGGTCTACAAGACCATCGTCGCCCTCAAGGAATGCGGCGAGATCCTGGAACTCCAGTTCAGCGGCCAGGACAACCGCTACGACGCCAAAAGCCCGACCCCGCACCCCCACTGCATCTGCCTGGCCTGCGGGGCCATCGCCGACCCGCCGGCCGTCGGCCTCGACGAGCTGACCCGGTCCCTGGCCCGGGCCAGCGGCTACGCCATCAGCGCCCACCGGCTGGATTTCTACGGCCTGTGCCCGGTCTGCCAGGCCAAGCGGAACAAGTAGCCTCCCGCCGCCGGCCGCGCCGCCAGCCTGCGCCGCCGCCCTTCGCGACCGCCTCCGTTTTCCCGCCGCGCCCCGCGCCGTCCGAGCCACGCCGGGCCGGCCCAAGCCGACCCGCCTCGCCAACCCGACCCGCCCCCGCCGCGCCCGCGTCCCGTGGTCGGCGCGTTTTTTTCATTTTCCCATTGCCATGTTCCGCCGGCTCTTATAGAGAATGAATATCCGCAAAAACCGCCCGCCAGAGCGGCAACAGGCCCCAGCGGCCAGGGAGACGTAACATGCCCGAAAAAAAGACCATGACCACGGGATTCGGCGCGCCTGTCGGCAACGACCTCAACACCGTCACGGCCGGCCCGCGCGGTCCGGCGCTCATGCAGGACGTGCACCTGCTGGAGAAGATGGCCCACTTCGACCGCGAACGCATCCCCGAGCGCGTGGTCCACGCCAAGGGCGCCGGCGCGCACGGCTATTTCGAGGTCACGGCCGACGTGACCCGCTACACCAAGGCCAAGTTCCTCTCGGCCGTGGGCAAGCGCACGGAAGTCTTCGCCCGCTTCTCCACGGTCGGCGGCGAGCGCGGCTCGGCCGACAGCGCCCGCGACCCGCGGGGCTTCGCGCTCAAGTTCTACACCGAGGACGGCAACTACGACATGGTCGGCAACAACACGCCGGTCTTTTTTATCCGCGATCCGCTCAAGTTCCCGGATTTCATCCACACCCAGAAGCGCAATCCCCAGACCAACCTGAAAGACGCCAACATGTTCTGGGACTTCCTGTCGCTCACGCCCGAGTCCCTGCACCAGGTGACCGTGCTCTTCTCCGACCGGGGCACCCCCGACGGCTACCGCCACATGAACGGCTACAGCAGCCATACCTACAAGTGGTACAACGCCGCCGGCGAATATTACTGGGTGAAGTATCATTTCAAGACCGACCAGAAGATCAGGAACCTGACCCGACAGGAGTCCGAGGTCCTGGCCGGCGGCAATCCCGACCACGCCACGGAGGACCTCTTCAACGCCATCGCCTCGGGCAACCCGCCCTCCTGGACCCTGGAAATGCAGATCATGACCCCGGAGCAGGCCAAGGACTATCGCTTCGACATCTTCGACGTGACCAAGGTCTGGCCCCACGGCGACGTGCCGCCCATGGTCATCGGCAAGATGGTGCTCGACCGCAACCCGGTCAACTACTTCGCCGAGGTGGAGCAGGCGGCGTTCAATCCCAGCAACCTCGTGCCCGGCATTTCCGTCTCCCCGGACAAGATGCTGCAGGGCCGGCTCTTCTCCTACCACGACACCCACCTGCACCGCCTGGGACCCAATTACCAGCTCATCCCAATCAACGCGCCCAAGGCGGCCAAGGTGGCCAACTACCAGCGCGACGGCTTCATGCGCACCGACGACGGCGGCGGCGCGGGTCCCAACTACTGGCCCAACAGCTTCGACGGCCCGAGCCCGGATCCCGACGCCCTGGAACCGCATTTCCCCGTCGAGGGCGAGGCCGGACGCCACGTCTACACCCACCCCAACGACGACTTCTCCCAGCCCGGCGAGCTCTACCGCAAGGTCATGAACGACATGGACCGGGAGCATCTGGTCGGCAACATCGTGGCCCACCTGAAAAACGCCCTGGCGCGCATCCAGAAGCGCCAGTGCGCGCTGTTTTACAAGGCGGACAGGCAATGGGGCGAGCGCGTGGCCGCGGGCCTCGGGCTCGACGCGGCCGAGGTCGCGAGGCTTGCGGATATGACCCAGGAGGAACGCGCGGCCGCCACGGCGGCGTGAGCCAAGGGAGAGGAAGAGAGAAGAAAGAAGAGGAAGATGCCTCCGGCGGCCAGGAGGGGGTGACCCCCTCCTGGACCTCCCCAATGGGGGCTGTGAAGAGGATGGTCCTCCATCGCGGCATGGCATCGTGGAGAGATCGTGCGGGGGGCGCGCCGGTTGGCGCGCCCCCGTTTTTTCAAGGACAGGCCGGGCCTAGGACTCGACCTCGAAGGCCACGGTTTCGGCGGCTTCGGCCGTGCGCAGCTTGCTGTGCTTGATGCCGTACAGGAAGTAGACGACCAGGCCGATGGCCATCCAGATGACCAGCCGCAGCCAGGTGTCCAGCGGCAGGCCGGCGGCCAGGTAGAGGCAGCTGAGACAGCCCAGGATGGGCGTCAGGGGCATGAGCGGCGTCCTGAAGGGACGCGCCAGGTCCGGCTGCTTGTAGCGCAGCACCAGCACGCCGGCGCAGACGATGGCGAAGGCGAACAGCGTGCCGATGGACACCAGCTCGCCCAGGATGCCGATGGGGAAAAAGCCCGACACGAGCGCCACGGCCAGCCCCGTCACGAGGGTGGTCATGAACGGCGTGCCGAACTTGGGATGGATCTTGGAGAAACCGGGCGGCAGCAGGCCGTCCTTGGACATGCTGAAGAAGATCCTGGGCTGACCCAGCAAGAAGACCAGGATCACGGAGGTCAGGCCGGCGATGGCCCCGAGCTTCACCAGGATGGACAGCCAGGGCATGCCCATGACGTCGATGGCCACGGCCACGGGGTCGGACACGTTGAGTTTGGTGTAGGGAGCCACGCCCGTGAGCACGAGGGACACCAGCACGTACAGGACGGTGCAGATGACCAGGGAGCCGAGAATGCCGATGGGCATGTCCCGCTGGGGATTTTTCGCCTCCTGGGCGGTGGTGGAAACGGCGTCGAAGCCGATGTAGGCGAAAAACACCACGCCCGCCGCCCGGACGATGCCGGACAGGCCGAAGTGGCCGAAGTCGCCGGTGTTTTGCGGAATGAACGGCAGCCAGTTGGCCGGCGTGACGAAGAAGACGCCGACGCCGATCACCAGCAGCACGACCACGATCTTGAGCGCCACGATGCAGGCGTTGACCGTGGCCGACTCCTTGATGCCCCGGATCAGCACGCCGGTGAGCAGCAGCACGATCAGGCAGGCCGGCAGGTTGAACAGGGAGACGGCCTGGGGCAGGCCGGCCGCGTCGATGCCGGCCAGCTGCAGGTCCTTGGCGTAGGCCGACAGCTGATACCAGCCCTCGGGCGTGGCCGCGTGCAGCTTGGCGAACACGGACTGGGACAGGTAGACCAGATGGGCGCCGGGCGCGTCCATGAGCTGGGGCGGTATGTGGATGCCCAGGCTCTTGAGGAAGCTGACCATGTACCCGGACCAGCCCACGGCGACCGTGGCGGCGCAGACGGAGTATTCGAGGATGAGGTCCCAGCCGATGAACCAGGCCAGGAGTTCGCCGAGGGTGGCGTAGGCGTAGGTGTAGGCGCTTCCGGCGATGGGAATCATGGAAGCGAATTCCGCGTAGCACAGCCCGGCGAAGCCGCAGCACACGGCGGCCAGGGCGAAGGAGAGCACGACGCTCGGGCCGGCGTATTCCGCCGCCGCCTTGCCCGTGAGCACGAAGATGCCCGCGCCGATGACCGCGCCGATGCCGATGGCGGTCAGGTTCACGGGGCCGAGGGTTTTCTTGAAGCCGCTGTGGGCCTTTGCCTCATGTTGCAAAGCGGTGATGCTTTTTCTTCTCCACAGAGTGTCCATCGGATTTCCTTCGGGCTTTTTGAGGATATGCCTGAATTGGATATCGCATGGAAAACAACGCTGCCTGGAAAAACCTCCTTTGCGCCTGGCGGGGCAGGTTGGGGTTGCGGATCGTTGCATCTGCCGTCCATGGCGCTCCCTCGGGGCTTTTAGGTGATATGCCGCGATGGGAGGGACATGGCTTTCGGGCCTGTCCGGGGCGGCCCCGGTCCCGGGGCGCGAGGGCGCGCCCGGAGACGGCCGAGGCGGCCCCGGGGAATTCCCGGGGCCGCGACGGCCGCGTCCGTTGGCGAGGCGCGCGCGGAGTTCCCCCGGCCGCGATCCGGGCAGGGATCGCGGCCGAACATGCCGTGGGTCCTACAGCAGGGATTCCACCGGGGTGTAGTCGAGGCCGAAGGCGTCGGAGACGCCCTTGAAGGTGACCTTGCCGCCCACGACGTTGGCCCCGTTCTTGATTTCCAGGGTGTCGCGCATGGCCTGCTTCCAGCCCTTGGAGGCGATCTCCTGGGCGTAGGGCAGCGTGGCGTTGGTCAGGGCCAGGGTCGAGGTCTTGGCCACCGCGCCGGGCATGTTGGCCACGCAGTAGTGGACCACGCCGTCCACGGAGTAGATGGGGTCGCCGTGGGTGGTGGGCTTGGAGGTCTCGAAGCAGCCGCCCTGGTCGATGGCCACGTCCACGAGCACGGAGCCCTTCTTCATGAGCTTCAGCATCTCGCGGGTGACGAGCTTGGGCGCCTTGGCCCCCGGGATGAGCACCGCGCCGACCACCACGTCGGCCCGGGACACGAGGTCGCGGATGACGGCCGGGCTGGACATGAGCGGGATGCAGTTTTTGGGCATGATGTCGCTCAGGTAGCGCAGGCGGTCCAGGTCGAGGTCCAGGATGTAGACCTTGGCCCCCAGGCCGCAGGCCATCTTGGCCGCGTTGGCCCCGACCTCGCCGCCGCCGATGACCACCACCGTGCCCGGGTCCACGCCCGGCACGCCGCCGAGCAGCACGCCCAGGCCCCCGTGCTCCATCTCCAGATATTTCGCGCCCTGCTGGATGGCCATGCGGCCGGCCACCTCGCTCATGGGGGTCAGAAGCGGCAGGGAGCCGTCGGCCTTCTGCATGGTCTCGTAGGCGATGCCCACGCACTTGCTCTTGATCAGCGCCTTGGTCTGGCGCTCGTCGGCGGCCAGGTGCAGGTAGGTGAAGACGATCTGGCCCTCGCGGATCAGGTCGTACTCGGCGGGCATGGGCTCCTTGACGTGCATGACCATGTCGGCACGCGCGTAGATGTCCTTGGGCCCGTCCACGATCTCGGCCCCGGCCGCCTTGTAGGCCGCGTCCTCGAAGCCGCTGCCCGCGCCGGCGTTTTTCTCGACGAGAAGCGTGTGGCCGTGCTGGCACATGACTTCCACGCCCGCGGGGGTCATGCAGACGCGATTCTCTTCGGACTTGATCTCCTTGAGGATGCCAACGATCATGTTCTTGCTCCGGTGGGATTTGAGGTTGTTCGGTCGCGCCGCCGTGGGCGTTTCCCTTTCAAAGCAAATCCCTTGCCAAGCCGACTCCCGGGAGCGTGGCCCGGCCGCCTCCCGGGAGACCGGGAAAGATTCCCGAAAATAAACCCTTTTCTGCCGGGAGATTAGCCTGAAAAACAAAACCGGCGGGAAGAATTCCCGCCGAGGCGCGCCGGCCGCGTGGCGGCCTGGAAAACGGAGGAAGCGTCCAGGAGAAAGGGAGCATGGAACGATATCGTTCCATGCCTCTACAGAAAGGCATCTAACTTATTTCAATAAGAAGAGAAGTTGCGATGGAAATAAAACGTTCCGGATGGATCGTTAAGTTTCCAACTGATGCTTGCGGAGCTTGTTGCGCAGGGCCGTATGCGAGATGCCGATCTCCCTGGCGATCCGGCGCAGGCTTTTGCGACCCGCCAGGGCCTCTTCCAGGAGGCCCCGTTCGTACTGGCCGAGCGCCTCGCGCAGGGGGCGCGGCCGGACCGGGTCCGGCGCGGCAGGCGGGACCGCGTCGCGCACGCGCTCCTGGAACAGCAGGATGGCGTCCGCGTCGATGGGATTTTCGTCGGACAGGATGGCCGAGCGCTCCACCACGTTCTTGAGCTCCCGCACGTTGCCCGGCCAGGGGTGGCGCAAAAGCTTGCGCCGGGCCCCCTCGCCGAAGGCGCGCGGCGACGTGCCCAGCCGCGAGGTGAGCAGGAACAGGAAATGCTCGGCCAGGGGCAGGATGTCGTCGACGCGCTCGCGCAGGGGGGGGATGGTCAGGGGCAGGACGTTTATGCGGTAGTAGAGGTCCTCGCGGAACAGGCGCTTTTCCACGAGCTCTTCCAGGTTGCGGTTGGTGGCCGTGACGATGCGGGCGGCCACCGGCGATTCCCGGCCGTCGCCCAGGCGGCGCACCCGGCGGCTCTGGATGACGCGCAGAATCTTGGCCTGCGCCCCGAGCGGCATCTCGCCGATCTCGTCCAGGAAGACCGTGCCCTCCCCGGCCAGCTCGAACAGGCCCGGCCGCCCTTCCCGGCGGGCCCCGGAAAACGCGCCGCCCACGTAGCCGAACAGTTCGCTTTCCAGCAGCGACTCGGGTACGGCGGCGCAGTTGACGGCCACGAACGTCCCCTCCCGGCCGCTGGCCGCGTGGATGGCCTGGGCGAAGAGCTCCTTGCCCGTGCCGGATTCGCCCCGGATGGTGACGATGGCGTCGCTGGGGGCGATCTTCTCGGCCATGGCCAGGGCCTCGCGCAGGGAGGGGCTCGCGCCCACGATGTCGTTGAAGCTCACTTCCCCGGGCTCGGTCATGGTCCTGGCCAGGTCCTGGATGTCCTGGGCGTCCCGGGCGATCTCCACCGCGCCGAGCACCGCGCCCGAGGCGTCCAGGATGGGCCGGCCGGTGGCGAAGTAGCGCAGCCGCTTGCGTTTCTGCACCACGTTCTTCTTGACGTTGTTGTAGCGGCTGCCGCGCAGGCAATCGAGGATGGCGTAGTCGGGCAGGGGCAGGTCGCGGACGTCCCGGCCGACGACGTCGGCGGCGTCGCAGCGAAAATTGGCCTTGGCCACGCTGTTCATGAGGGTGACGCGACCCTCGGCGTCCACGGCCAGGATGGATTCGTCGATGTTGTCGAGCACGATGCGCAGCAGGTTGGCCTGCTTTTCGTGGGGCAGCGCCTCGATGAACCGGATTTCGAGCAGGTCGGAGAAGGCGGCCAGCATGGCCAGGATCTCCTCCCGGGGGCAGACCGGCCGGCCGGGATCGATCTCCATGAAGATGTGGGCGCAGCCGTCCTTCTGCACGACCTCCATGGCGACGATGTTGCAGCCCTGACCGGCCAGGCGGGAGGAGATGTCGGCCACGATGCCGATGCGGTCCGTGAAGGTGAGGTGCAGCTTGCTCATGGCCTCCCCGTCCCGGCCGCCGGCGAGGCCGGGGGGCGCGGGTCTAGACGGCCACGCCTGTAACCCGCAGGGCGAAGTAGCACAAGGCCGCCACCACGGCCGCGGCCGGAATGGTCATGATCCAGGCCACCACCAGCCGGCCGGCCACGCCCCAGCGCACGGCCGAAAGCCGCTTGGACGCGCCCACGCCGATGACCGTGGTGGAGATGGTGTGGGTGGTGGAGATGGGCGCGCCAAGGGCCGACGCGCCGCAGATGACGGCCGCGGCCGCCGTCTCGGCGGCGAAGCCGTGGATGGGCTCCAGCTTGAAGATCTTGTGCCCCATGGTCTTGACGATCTTCCAGCCCCCCGAGGCCGTGCCGAGGCCCATGGCCAGGGCGCAGGAGAGCTTGACCCAAAACGGCACGGTCATTTCCGGAATCTCGCCGAAAAGGACCAGGGCCAGGGTGATGATGCCCATGGTCTTCTGGGCGTCGTTTAGGCCGTGGCTCGTGGCCATGAAGGCCGAGGACACGATCTGGAGCTTCTTGAACAGGAAGTTCACCCGCCTGGGCGTGCTGCGGCACACCAGCCACGACAGCAGCACCATGAGCAGGTAGCCGGACAGGAAGCCGGCCAGGGGAGAGAGCACCAGCGGCAGCAGGATCTTGGTGGCGATGGAGCCGTAGCTCGGCGCGTCCCAGCCGCCGTAGGCGATGGCCGCGCCGATGAGTCCGCCGACCAGGGCGTGGGACGAGGACGAAGGCAGGCCCCAGTACCAGGTGAGCAGGTTCCAGACGATGGCCCCGAGCAGGGCGGCCAGCACCACCCCCTGGCTGCCGGCCACCACCTCCGGCCGCACGATGCCGCTGCCGATGGTGTGGGCCACGGCCGTGCCCAGAAACGCGCCGAGGAGGTTGAGCGCCCCGGCCATGCACACGGCCGTCAGCGGCGAGAGCACCTTGGTCGAGACGATGGTGGCGATGGCGTTGGCGCTGTCGTGGGCGCCGTTGGTGAAGTCGAAAAGCAGGGCCACGGCCACCACGGCGACGAGCATGAGCGGGATGTCAGGCATTTTTGAGCACCACGCCTTCCAGCACGTCGGAAAGCGCCTCGGTGCGCTCCACGGCCGCCTCGATGCGGTCGAATAGGTGCTTCCATTTGACGATGTCCAGGATGGCGGCGTAGTCGCCCTGCTCCTCGCCGCCGTCGTAGAGCTCGCCGATGCCGACCATGAGCAGGGTCTCGCACTCGTGCTTGAGGGCCTCGATCCTGGCGAAGTGCTCCTCGGCCTGCTTGTTGGCCCGCATGCGCGAGAGCACCATGCCGACCTCCTCGATCATCGCCCGCAGGTTGCTGATGATGCGCCGGGCCGGGTAGCGGATGCGGTCGAAGCCGAAAAGCCCCACCCGCGAGGCGATGGCCTTGATGAGGTTCAGGATGTCTTCCTGGGTGAGGTTGATCTCGTGGATGTCCTCACGGTCGATGGGCGTGATGAAGGTGAGCGAGAGCTCCTTGGCGATGCGCCGGCTGATGGCGTTGCCTTCGGATTCGATGATGGTGATGCGTTTGCAGCGCTCCTCCACGTCGTCGAAGGAGGTGAACAGCTCGTCGAGGATGATGGCCGCCTTGACCAGCTTGCGGTGTTGCTCGCCAAAAAGGTCGTAGAATTTCACCGACCTGGGGAACAGGCTGAAACCCATGGCTTCTCCGCTGTCGTTGCGTGCGGGCCGGCGAGCCGCCGCGTCCGGGGCTTGCGCGATCCCTTTCCGGGGTATCCGGCATCCGAATGCGCGCGCGGCGTCCCTTTGACGCCGTCGCGTTTCAAAGAAAAAAACGATTCCAGTATGTTGCCTGCAAAGTCCGCATCCCCGAAAGGAAAGGGCGCGGCCCTAGGCCGCCCCCCCGGCCAGAGGCAGCCGCACCACGCGGGACGCGCCGTCGAGGCAGGCCTCGCCGCCGCCGTCGGCCAGGTCGGCCGTGGGCAGGGCGATGTCCAGATTGGCCGGTCCCTCGAAGCGCAGCACGGCGTGGCCGTCCTCCCGGCTGGCGGTCACGCCCACGGACACGGCGTCCGGGGTCTGGGAGAGGATGGCGCAAAAGGCCCGCACCATGTCGTCGTAGGCGGCGCGTACGGGCAGCGGCCCGTCCGGGGCGGCCACGAGCCGGGCCACCACGCCCTTGGCCCGCAACAGCGGGGCGGAGAGCATGAGCGCCTGCTTGAGGGCGGAGACGGCGTCGCCGCCGGGGGTGGCGGCCCGGGCCGCGGCGAAGCGCTCGCGGGCGGCGGCGAGCAGTTCCTCGATGAGCGTCTTCATGTCGTCGGCGGCCCGGATGACCGCGCCCAGGGCCATGGCCGCGTTCGTCCCACGGCCGGCCTCGTCCCCGCCCGGCGGCAGCAGGTCCAGGGCCGTCTCGGCGAACCCGCGCACCTTGGTCAGGGGCGTGCGCAGGTTGTGGGAGACGTCGATGACGAAGTCGCGGAAGATGCGGTCCATGGAGGCTGCCTCGGTGACGTCGTGAAAGGTCGCCACCCTCGCGGCCGGGTCGGCCTCGTCGGCCAGCCGCGCCGCCGTCACCTCCACCACCCGGCCGTTGGCCAGCTCGAAGCGGCCGATGCGCTCCCACGGCCCGGCCTCGGGGTCGAAGGCGGTCAGGGCGCGCTCCACGCAAAGGGGCATGCCGGCCTCGATGGGCGTGCGCCCGACCGGCTCGGGCAGCTTGGGGAACATCTCGCGCAGGGCCCGGTTGGCGGCCACGATGCGGCCGACTCCGTCCAGGATGGCCACGCCCTCGGCCATGCTTTCCAGGACCGCCTCCTGGCGGGCCCGGCGCTCCTCGATCTCCCGGACCTGCCCGCCGATGCGCTCGGCCAGGATGTTGATGGAGGCGGCCAGGGGCGCGAAATCCCGGGCCGGCACGATGTGGATGCGCCGGTCGTAGTGGCCCCGGCCGACGGCGGCGACCACGCCCGCGATTTCCTTGAGCGACCGGGACGTGCTCCGGGCCAGACCGTAGGCGGCCACGCCCCCGGCCACGAAGACCAGGGCCAGCACGGCCAGGATGGCGTCGCGAAGGCGCGAAAGCTCCCCGCCCAGGGCGGACATGGGCATGGCCAGGCGCAGCACTCCGGCCGGCACGCCCTCCCCGCCCGGCCAGGCCCGGGCCACGTAGAGCATGTCGCGCCCGAGCGTCTGGCTCTTGCGCACGTCCTGGCCGAAGCCGCCGGCGAGCGCCTGGCGGACTTCCGGCCGGCCGGCGTGGTCCTCCATCTCCGGCACCCCGGCGGCATGGACCGCGGAATCGGCCACCACCTTGCCGTCCACGATGTAGGTCAGGCGAAAGCCCAGGTGCGGGCCCAGGGCGTCGGCGTAGGCGGCCAGGGCGGACCGGCCGTCCAGGCCCGGCTCCTTGGAGAGCAGGTAGCCGGCCAGGTCCAGGGAGGTCCTGGCCCGTTCCTCGGCCTCGGCCAGCACGGCCTTTTCGGCCCGGCCGGTGGCGAAGACGAAGACACAGATGAGGACCAGCAGGAAAAATCCCCAGGTCCAGAGCAGAAACTGCAACGTGATCGAGCGCTTGGGCATACCCGCTCCCTGCGTGACGAAACCGTTTCGATTGCGTGACGGTTCCGTGGCGCACAGAGGTATAGGCGGCCTGGGCTCCGGGGGCAAGAGGGCATGTCCCGGCGGCCCGCCCCGGCCGTCAGGAAGCCGGGGAAGCCTGGGGGGCGTTTTCCAGGTGAAGCAGGAGGATGCGGCGCATCTCGCGGATGGCCAGGGGGTGTTCGTGGGCGCTGTGGCCGGAGTGGACCACGAGCTCCGATTGCGCGCCGTCCAGGTGGGAACTGGCGTAGGGCACCACGCCGTCGGAGCCGCCCGTGCGACCTCCCTCCTTCTCGTCGCCGATGATGGAGTGGTAGGGCACGACGATGGGCGCGTCGGCCAGGCCCAGCAGCACCGAATTCTTCGGGGAGAGGCTGTCGATGCCCGTGATGGACGGCAGTTCCTTGCCGCCCGGACCCATGGCCCGCAGCAACGCCCCGCCCACGCTGGCGAAGGGCCCCAGCACCGTGGCCGGCAGGGTGATGAGCGCCCGGCCGATGCGGCCCAAGTTCCCCAGGGCCAGGTCCGAGCCCCGGTGGGGCACGGCCACGAAGATGATGCGGGAGACGTAGGGTCTGGGGGAAAAGAAGAAGGCCTCGCGCACGGACGCCTTGTCCGCCGGCGGCACGTGCAGGGCGTCCAGCGGCGTCTTGGACACATGCGCCCAGAGGGCCTCGCCGCCCTCCTCGGCCAGGGTCTTGGCGAGCAGCCCGCCCATGCTGTGGCCGACGACCACCATGCGGGCGAAGTTGGGGTTGGTTCCGGCCGGGTCCACGGCGCGGCGCACCTCGTCCAGGGACCGGCGCAGGCCGGCGGCGGAATAGAGCACGGGATTGCCCGTGGGGTAGCGGAAAAACCAGAACTGGTAGCGCGCGCGAAGCTCCGGGTCGCCCATGAGGCCGTTGAACACGTTGGCCCAGGTGCTCGGGCTCGACATCAGGCCGTGGACGAAGACCACCGGGATCTTGCCCGGGTCGTAGGGCTGCAGCATGTACAGGCCCGAAAGCTTCTCCCAGGCGGCCGGGTTGATCATGCCCTCCAGGCCGCTCGGCTCCGGGGCCTGCTGCATCATGAGGGCCAGGGGCGTGGTCAGGTCGTATTCCATGGCCACGCGCCGGCCCTCGATTTCGAGCGACGTGCCCCGCATGGGGTCGTGGACCTCGAGCGCCGCGTCGTAGACCAGAGCCCCGGAGGTCTTCGCCTCGGGCCTGGGGGAAAAACGCAAAAAGAGCGTGGCGGCGTAGGCCTGGCGCACGTTGGGGGTGAAGCGGTCGGCGGCGCTGCGCTTTTGCGCCGGCGGCGGGCGACGCACCACGGCCATGGGCACGCCGAGCCCCAGGCGCACCTGCTGGGGGGTGAGTCCGATCACCTCGAACTCGTAGGCCAGGTGATAGCTTTCGAGTTCGTCCGGGGCGAAGGCCAATTGGGAGGTGCGGCCGGTCAGGCGCACCTTGCCCCGCAGCCAGGGCAGCTCCCGGCCGTCGGCGTAGGTCAGGCCGGCCTCGCGGGCGTAGAGGGAGTAGTTGGCCAGGGAGCGGTTGTAGAACTCCATGGCCTGGCGGGAATACGGGTGATAGATGTCGAGCGCCGGCGAAAGCGCGTCGTCGAACAGGTAGGCGTAGGCGTACAGGGCGCTCGACAGGTAGTAGGAGGCGGCCCGTTCCGTGTCGGCCCGCTGCTTCTTTCCCTCGAAGTAGCACAGTTCCGACAGAACGAAGAAGGCTTCGCGGTCGTTTTGCGCCCGGGCCTCCCGGTCCAGACCCAGGAGCATGGATTCGGCGTCGGCCTTCCAGGACGCCTCCAGGTCGCGCTGGCGTACGAAGACCAGGGAGCGCTCCGAGGGGCTGGCCGAATTGAGCGCCGTGCGGTCGAACTCCCTGGTGCGCGTGTCCATGGACACGGGCTTGACCCCGATGCGGGCGCAGCCGGCGAGGAGCGCGACGAGGAACAGGCAGCAGCCCAGGACGACGATGCTGCGGCGCGGCGTTCCGAGGGATTTCACCGCATCCGCTTTACAGCTGGAGGCAAAAGGAATAATTTCAAGCACCCTTGTATCCTGTAAAAAGGAGCACCTTCATGCGCGGCCTGCTGACTTGCGTCTGCCTCGCCTGTGCCTGCCTCGGCCTTTGCGCCTGCAAAGGCATGTACGCCGTCTCTCCCAAGGACATGTCCGGCAAACCCACGGTTTACGCCACGGTGCGCAAGGCGCCTGATCCGCTCCTGCTCGGCTGCTACATGCGAAGCAGCCCCAGCGAATACTATCATCCCAACAAGTACGAGTTCTGCCTTGTGCGCGACGGCGACCGGTACGCCCTGTTCTATTACGTCATGGACGGCAAGACCCTGGCCACGTTCAAGGACTGGACCGGGGCGGTCGTGGACGGCGACAGTTTAACGGCCAACTATGACGCTTCCCGGTACTTCGTCAAGGACGGCGAGGTCTGGCAGACGACCACCACAGGCGGCCCCCACCGCATGCTGCGCATGCCCTGACGCCCCTGCCCCAAGGGGGCGTGGACCGGCGCGGCGAGGACGGGGCATGTTCCAGACGCGACACCACTGGAGGCGGACATGAACGCACGGATCTGGATCTGGCTGGGCGGCGTGGCGGCGTCGCTCGCCGTAGCGGCGGGGATCGGCTGGCTGGCCGGCGACGGCGCGGGCATGGCCCTGGCCGGGGCCATTGCGCCGGCGGCGGTGGCCGCGGCCGCGGTGCTTTGCGCTGCGAACCGACGGCAGACCGAAACCGAGGTCATGGCCCGGGCCGTCGAGGTCCTGGCCACCGGCCGGGGGACCCTGCCGGACGGCCTTCCCCCCGAACTGGCCAAGCCCCTGGCCGACCTGGCCGAAACCACCCGCACCACCCGGGGTTTCCTCTCGGGCATCCTGGACGGGCTGCCCATCCCCTACCTGCTGGTGGACCTCAAGGAGCGCACGCTCCACACCAACCAAGCCACCATGCGCATGCTCGAACTCGATACGCCGCCGTCCTCCCAGCTCGGCCGCACCCTGGCCGAGGTCTTCTACAACGACCCCGGCCGCGAGACCGTGGTCGGCAAGGCCATGCGCCAGGACCTGGTCTTCTCCAACAAGGAGGTGACCATCACCGGGCACAAGGGCGGCCGGCGCGACGTCTTCTACAACGTCTTTCCCCTCAAGGACCCGGCCGGGAGCATCATCGGCGGGCTTTGCCTCTATCTCGACGTCACCGAACTGCGGGCCAAGGAGGCGGCCCTTTGCCGCCAGAACGAGGATACCGCCGCCCGGGCGGACAAGGCCGGCCGGCTGGCCGGGGATCTGGCCGACACGGCCAAGACCCTGTCCGACCGGGTGGGCCAGGCGAGCCAGGCGGCGCGGGGACAGCGCGCGCGCCTGGAAAAGGTGGGCGACGCCATGGAGCGGCTGGGCCGCTCGGCCAGCCACATCGCCGACCAGGCCCGGGAGACCGACGCGGCGGCCGGAGCCGCCCGGCAGCGGGCCGCCGACGCCTCCAGAACCATGGAACGGGTGCTGGCCGGCATGGACCAGCTCTCCCGCAAGGCCGGGGACCTGGGCGAGCACATGCGCACCCTGTCGGACCAGGCCCGGGAAGTGGGCGGCATCCTCGGCGTGATTTCCGACATCGCGGACCAGACCAACCTGCTGGCCTTAAACGCCGCCATCGAGGCGGCCCGGGCCGGCGAATCCGGACGCGGCTTCGCCGTGGTGGCCGACGAGGTGCGAAAGCTGGCCGAGAAGACCATGGCCGCCACCAAGGAGGTGGAGCACACGGTCACGGCCATCCGCGACAGCGCCGAAACCAACAGCCGGGCCACGGCCGAGGCCGTGTCCCTGGTGGGCGAGACCGCGGCCATCACCCGGGAGGCCGGACAAGGCCTGGACGCCATCCTGGAGCTGGCCGGCCGGACCTCGTCCCACATCGGGGCCATCGCCGAGGCGGCCACGGCCCAGCGCGTCGCCGGCGAGGAGGCGAGCCGGGCCGGCGGCGACATCGCCGGCGCGGCCTCGGACACGAGCCGGGCCATGGACGAATCGGCCGCGGCCGTGGCCGCCCTGGCCCGGGTGGCGGCCGACCTGGAAGCGCTTTTCACCGATGTCGGAGCGCTGCGCCCGGCCCCGTGACAGGCCGCGCGTTTGACGCTACACTGATTGTATGTGGGAAACGGTCGCAATCGTCGCCATCTTCTTCCTGGCGGTCAGCGTCTGCCTGTGGTTTTTCATCGGCAAGACGGCTCGCAAGCGCCATGACGCCATCGCCCGGGGCAAGTTCGATTTCGACGCCTTCAAGTCCCGGGAGATCGCCCGGCGCGGCGTGCACGACACCACCCGGTACGGCAAGAAGCGTTAGCCGCAATCACCGCCCGGCCGGCCGCATCGGCGCGAACGTCGCGCCGCGGCCGGCCGCGGCCTTCGAGGAGTGCCCATGTCGTTTATCCGCCCCTGCCTCGTCGCCATCGTCCTCCTGCTCGCTGCCGTCAGCGCCGCAGCCCAGGGTCAGGTCCCGTCGAGCCTGGCCGGCGTCGCCCTCGGCGACGCGGCCGACCAGCACAAGGCCCGCCTGACCTTGTCCAAGGCCCGGCCCCTCGGCGACGCGCCCTGGCTGCGGCGCGTCCCCGTGCGCCCCGACGCCCATTTCGCCTCGGGCTACGTCCTGGTCGGCACCTGCGCCGCCCCGGGACGGGTGGCCCGGATCAAGATGCGCTACCGCGACGGCAGCCTGGACTTTTTCCGCAAGATCAGCGGCGAGATGCTCTCGCGCTACGGCGACCCCACCGAGTACAAGGGCGAGCTCGACGGCCGGGTCATGGGCAACAAATGGGGGTTTTCCGATCCCTGGCTGCGCCCGGTGAGCCTCATCCTGCAACGCGTGGAGGGCGAGGACCCGGAATCCGGCGCGGGCAACACCGTCAAGCTGACCAACTGGGGCCTGCTCGAGGCCGAACGCGCCTGCTGGCAGGAGCGGCACGCCCCGGCCAAGGCCAAGACGCCCCAGGCCAAGGCCGGGCAGGACAGCGGCTACCTGCCCCGCTGACCAGGAGGCGCGCCATGACGCAACCGGTTTTCGACGACAGCCTGCGCACGGGCTTTGAAGATATCGACGACCAGCACCGCCTGTTCCTGGACATGCTCGGCGAACTGGCCGAACGCATCGCGGCGGGCCAGCACCGCCAGGGCCTGCTGGACGCCTTCCAGGGCATGCGCGCCTACGCCGAGGGGCATTTCGCGGACGAGGAGGCGCTCATGGCGCGCTACGCCTATCCGGCCCTTGCGGCGCACCAGCGCCTGCACGCCACCTTCACCGACATGGTGCGCGACCTGGAGGGCCGCCTGGGCGAGGGACCTGGGCTGCTTTCCCTGGAAACGCTGGAATTTCTGGGCAGCTGGTTCATCGGGCACATCCGCAACGAGGACCAGCGCTTCGCTGCCCACGCCAGGGCCTGTCCGCCGCCCGCCTGAACCGGCCCACCTCGCCGAACATCAAAGGCCCGGGAGAAAAAAGTTTTCTCCCGGGCCTTTGAGCTCGATGCGGATCGACGCTTACGAGAAGAAATTGAAGGTCGTACCACCGCTGCCGAACAACGACGAGAAATCGAGCGTCGTGCCGGTGGTTCCGAAGCTGGAGAACAGGTTGGTGGTGGTGCCGCCGAACAGGCTGGTGAGGTCCAGGGAGAACCCGCCCGTGCTGCCGCCGAAGATGGACGTGAAGTCCAGGCCGAAGCCCGAGGTCCCCAGGCTGCCGGTCAGGTCCAGGCCGCCCGTACTCGTGGTCCCGAAGCTGAAAAGGCCCGTAGTGCCGGTCCCCAGGTTCTGAAAAAGCGACGTGAAATCGAAAAGCCCACCGCTGCCGGATAATGTCGCCATGTTGCCCTCCCGTTAAAAGTCATAGTCCGGCTTTTCAACCGGAAAACGCCCCCTCGCACACGCGCCGACGGATTCCGGTTTTTGTCGATTCCCCAGACCCATTGCACGCGTGCCCCTCAAGGTTGCACATGGATAGCCGCCCGACCCGCTGATGTCAATCCATCCTGGCCCTTCAACGGCTAAAAAACGGATGAAGTAACACAAATGACCTTGTGACGGGGGGCCAGGCGCGAGTTGTCCACACTACCGAAACAAGGGTTCCCGAGTAAATCGCGACGAATTTCGGCCAAGGAAAGCATAAGAAACATGACCAACCAAATCCATCAACATTGATGGCGTCTTCGTTGAAAAGCACATTGTCCCCTGCCCCCCGAATATATGAACATGCCAACGCGGAAAAAAATACAAGCAATACTCAAAACAAGGAGACAACAGAAGCGGATCACGCAACAACATCGGCACAGTATCCAAATCGTCGTGAACTTTTTGAAAAAGGATGGCATATCCAGTCCTTTTCGTATTCGTCGCGGCCTGCCTTGACCCGCATTCAAGCAAAACACATTCCGAGCTTGTGCAGTGACCTCGTCGACGCAGCCGCCCGCCGCCCCGCTCGCGAACGCGAGCGGGCGGCGGGCGGCCAAAAAAGTCGCGCGATCGTCACGGGGGCGGGCCGGCGGCCCGGCGCTTCTCAGCCGAAGACCTTGATGTCCGCGCCAAGGACTCCCACCACGCGCCCGTCGGCCAGGATGGGGACGGAGATGGTCAGGCAGTACTCGCCCGAGGCTTCGGAGACGTAGATGGGGGAGATGCAGGTGTCCTGCTTCTCCATGACCGAGGTGAACCAGGGGCGGCGCGACCAGTTCTTGCCGCGCACCGAGCCGCCCCGGTTGCCGCCGAAGCCGGCCGGCGCGATGTTCTCGGTCACCTGCACCCCGGCGGCGTCGGTGGCGTAGAGCAGTTCCAGGAAGGCGTTCTCGGCCAGGGCGCGGCGCATGAGGGATTCCATGCGCCCGGGCTCCATGCCGGCCATGTCCGGCGCGGCGGCCATGGCCTCGACCACGTCCTGGGCCGTGCCCTGGCCGATGAGCTTGAACACGCCGTTGAGCTTGATGAGCTCCTCGATCTCGCCGCCGAGGTTCTCGATGGTGCCGGCCGAGCGCACCATGCCCTCGGTGGTGCGGGCCGACAGGTCGTGGACCCGGTCCATGGCGCTCTGGATGCGCTCGCTGGCCTGGACCTGTTCGTCCGAAGCCGCGGCGATGGCCCCGACCTGGGCGGCGGCGTCGCCGGAAAGCTCCACGATCTGGCTTAGGGCCTCGCGCGACTGCCCGGCCAGTTCCGTGGCGTCGGCCACGGCCCCGGCCGCCTGGTCCATGTGCCGGACATTGTCGAAAGTGCCCTGCTGGATGGCCTGGATGACGCGGGCCACCTCGGCCGTGGCGGTCATGGTCTTCTCGGCCAGCTTTCGCACCTCGTCGGCCACCACGGCGAAGCCGCGCCCGGCCTCGCCGGCCCGGGCCGCCTCGATGGCGGCATTGAGGGCCAAAAGGTTCGTCTGGTCGGCGATGTCGGAAATGACGGTCATGACCTGGCCGATGGATTCGGCCTGCTTGCCGAGCTCGCCCATGTTGGCCTTGAGTTCGCCGGCAAGCCGGCTCACCCGACCGATGGCGGCCACGGACGCGTCCACCACCTCTGCCCCGCCGGCGGCGCGCTTTCTGGCCTCCTCGGCGGCGGTGGCCGCCTTTTCGGCGCTTTGGGCCACGGCCACGGTGGATTCGACCATCACTCCCACGGACGCGGCCGTGTCGTCGATGAGGGTCTTTTGCTCCTCGGCCCCCTGGCTGACTTCCCGGGCCTCGTCGCGCAGGTCGGCTGTGGCCTTCTTGATGGAGTCCGCCACCCCTTCCAGGGTTTCTCCGGCGGCGAGCATGCCCAGGCGCCTGGCCGCGTCCTTGCGGCCGGCCCGGCTGGCCTCGCCGGAGGCCTCCTCGGCGGCGGCGGCGTGGGCGGCCACTTCCTCGGCCCGCTCCCGGGCCAGGGCCAACTGGTTTTCCAGCACCAGCACCATGGCCTCGAGGCTTTCCTTGAGCACGCCGAGCCGGCCATGGAAGCGGCCGTCTCCGGGCAGGGCCGTGGCGTCGCCCTGCCCCACCCGGTTGGCGTAGCCGGCCAGCATTTCCAGGGGACGCATGAGGTAGCGATTGAGGATGGTCAGAAACAGCCCGGCCAGGACGGCGGCGGCGGCCAGTCCGGCCAGCCACGAGGCCGTGGCCGCCTTTTCGGGCAGAGTGGAGATTTCCCCGGCCAAGGCGGCCAGGTCGGCGCGAAGCTTCCCCTGGTCTCCGGTCCCGCGGTCCGCCTCGACCCGGGCGAGCTCGGCCTTGGCCGACTCGGCCAGACCGGACAGCCGCCAGGAGGCCGCGCCGTTGGCGATGCACACGGTGAGGAAAAAACCGACGACCGTCGTAAGGGTCAGACGCATCTGCAGGGACATACGCATGGGGGTACCTCTTGAAACCATGCGCACAAAATTATCCCGCACCGGCGGCTTGCGCCGATGAGCTGCGTCACGAGAATGCCGCGCAGGTTTGACAGGCTCGTAGCACAAGAAAAGGGCATGTCAACCCTGCAACGGAAATCCCTCCGACCAGTGCCGAATTACCAATTTTGGCAATCCTCCCGACCGCGTCAGGACACGCGGCCGCCCGGGGCCACAACGCTCGACGGCCCGAGCAGGGCCATGCCGCCCTCGTGCTTGACCGCCAGGATCATGCCGTGGGAGTCGGCCCCGCGCAGCTTGCGAGGCTTGAGGTTGGCCACAAGCACCACCTGCCGCCCGACGAGGTCCTCGGGCTTGAAGTGCTCGGCCAGGCCGGCCACCACCGGGCGGGGAGCCGCCTCGCCGATGTCCACGGACACGGCGTAGAGCCTGTCCGCCCCGGGCACGGGCGCGGCCGAGACCACCACGCCCACCCGCAGGTCGAGCTTGGCGAAATCGTCGTACTCCACTTCCGCCGCCGGTTCGGGCCTGACGGCCGGCTTCTTCTCGACCTTGGCCGCCTTGGCGGCCTTGGGCGCGGCCGGGGCCGCCTCCCTGGCCGGGGCTTCCAGGCGGGGGAAGAGATTGGACGTGGCGGCCACCGTGGTCCCGGCGGGAAGCGGCGCGAAATCGCGGTCCGGGCCGCACAGGCAAACCTTTTCCGGATCCGCGCCGAGCTGGCGCAGCAAGGTGGAGGAGGCCTCGGGCATGACCGGCAGCAGGCAGACGGCGGCCAGGCGCAGCCCGCCCAGGGCGTGGGCCATGACCGTGGCCAGGCGCGCCGTGCGCCCTTGCTTGGCGAGCGTCCAGGGGGCCATGGCGTCGATGTATTTGTTGAGCCCCCGCACGAGCTCCCACAAGGCTTCCAGGGCCCGCGAGAACTGGGCCGCGCCGAAAAGCTGCACGAAGTTGTCCACGGCCTCGGTGGCCAGGGTGGCCAGGGCGTCGTCGGCCGGGTCGGCCTCCCCTTCCCCGGGCAAGGTTCCGCCGAAATACTTGGCGGTCATGGCCAGGCTGCGGTTGGCCAGGTTGCCGAGGTCGTTGGCCAGGTCGGCGTTGAAGCGGCCGGCGAAGGCCTCTTCCGTGAAGCTGGCGTCCGCGCCGAAGACCATCTCGCGCAGGAGGAAGTAGCGCATGCCCGAGAGCCCGGCCTTGGCCGCGAGCTCCAGCGGCTCGACCACGTTGCCGAGCGACTTGGACATCTTGGTGTCGCGCACGAGCCAGTAGCCGTGGACATTGAGGTGGCGGTAGAGCGGCAGGCCCAGGGAAAGGAGCATGGTCGGCCAGAACACGGCGTGGGGCTTGAGGATGTCCTTGGCCACCAGATGCTCGGCCACGCCCCACCAGGAGGCGAAGTCCGGGTCGTCGGGCCAGCCCACGGCGGTCAGGTAGTTGATGAGCGCGTCGAACCAGACGTAAGTGACGAAATTTTCGTCGAAGGGCAGTTCGATGCCCCAGGTCAGGCGCGACTTGGGCCGGGAGATGCACAGATCCTCCAGCGCGCCGGATTCGAGCAGGCTCACCACCTCGTTGCGGTATTGCCGGGGACGGATGAAGTCCGGATTGGCCTTGATGTGTTCCAGAAGCTGGCCCTGGTACTTGGACATGCGGAAGAAGTAGTTCTTCTCGGCGATGTATTCCGGCTTGACCTTGTGGTCCGGGCACAGGCCGTCCACGAGTTCCTTTTCGGTCAGGAAGCGCTCGCAGCCCTTGCAGTAGTGGCCGCCGTACTCGCCGAAGTAGATGTCGCCCTTGTCGTAAACGAGCTGCAAGGCCCGCTGCACGGCCTTGCGGTGGTCCGGCTCGGTGGTGCGGATGAAGCGCTTGGGCGTGATGCCGAGCTTGGGCCACAGCGCGCTGAAAAGGCCGCTTATGGCGTCGGCATATTCCTTGGGCGTCTGGCCGGCGTTTCGGGCCGCCTCGGCGATCTTGTCGCCGTGCTCGTCGGTGCCGGTCAGGAAGTAGACATCCTCGCCCAAAAGCGCGTGGAAGCGGGCCAGGGCGTCGGCCACGGTGGTGGTATAGGCATGGCCCAGATGGGGCTTGGCGTTGACGTAGTAGATGGGCGTGGTGATGAAGAAACGCTTCACGATCCGGTCTCCGGGTCACGGGAAGAGGGTTTGCCGCCGCCGTGGCGGCCGTCGGGGCGCGGGGCGGGACGCGGGCCGGCCTGGCGCTGGGATTGGTCGCCGGCGGGCTGGGACGGCCTGGAATTCCTGCGGGACGGCCGCCGGGAGCGCCGCGAGCCGCGTCCGGGCTCGCGCTCGGGCCTGGACTCCTGGGCCTGTTCGACGGCGGGGCCGGAGGGGGCGGCCGCGGCGAGCTCCGGAGCGGCCGGCTCGGGGGCGGGGCCGCCGGGCCGGCACTGGGGCCTTTGCCGATCGCGGCCCTCGGGCCTGCCGCCCGGGCGCTCCCGGCCGCCCTGGGAGCCGGCCGGGGGACCGGAACGCCGCTGGGGCGGCCGCGGGGAGTCCTGGGCCGGGCGCTCCTCGGCCTTGGGGCCGGGCTGCCCCTCGGCCAGGGGCGGGCGGGCCTCGGCCGCGGCGCTCCACTCCTCCACGGTCAGCTCGTGCTCCTCGCCGGCCTCGTCGAGGACGGTGACGGTTTCGCGGAAGAGGTTGGTGCGCAGCACCTTGACCAGGCCCAGGGAGGTGGAGAACTTCTTGCCGACCCGGGGACATTTCTTCTGGAACTGCTCGTAGTTCTCCTGCTCGAAGGACAGGCAGCACAAAAGCCTGCCGCAGATGCCGGAGATCTTGGTGGGGTTGAGGAACAGGTTCTGTTCCTTGGCCATCTTGATGGTCACGGGCGCGAACTTGCGCATGAACCTGCGGCAGCAGCACATCTGGCCGCAGTTGCCGATGGCGCCGAGCATCTGTGTTTCGTGGCGCACGCCGATCTGGCGCAGTTCGATGCGGGTGTGGTAGGCCTTGACCAGGTCCTTGACCAGTTCGCGGAAGTCGATGCGCCCCGGGGCGGTGAAGTAGAACACGATCTTGCCCCGGTCGTGGAGCACTTCCACGTCCACGAGCTTCATTTCCAGGTTTCGCGATTCGATGCACTTGCGGCAGTAGGTGTGGGCCTCCCGGGCCAGGGCGTCGTTTTCGCGCTGGATGTCCAGGTCTTCCGGCGTGGGCAGGCGGAAGATGGGTTTGATTTCCTGTTCGGTCGCCTCCGGCGGGGGCGCGTCGGCGAGCACGGTCACCTTGCCCATGCCGAGCCCCTGCTCGGTCTGGACGAGGACGCTGTCACCAAGCTCCACGACGAAGGGTCCGGAGTCGAAATAATAGACTTGTCCGTGATCACGGAACTTGATGCCGAGAATATGGCTCATGCACGCCCTATGGGTACGCCGCGCGGCGCGGCGGTTTTGGTCCGGAAGCGAAAAAAGATACGTCATTTGTCCCCGGACGGCAAATGGCGCGTCGGGGTTTCCAAAATTTTTTCACGGAAACGAGTTGACAACCCCGGGCCATCCGCGTAGACCGCTTCTTCGCCGCGCATGAGCGTCGCACGGGCCATTAGCTCAATTGGTAGAGCAGCGGACTCTTAATCCGTTGGTTCAAGGTTCGAGTCCTTGATGGCCCACCAGTAAAAATTACAAAGGGTTACATGCCGGAAATACCCGGGCCATGTGACCCTTTGTTTTTGCCCAAAGCCCCTTCTAGTCCCGGAATAGTCCCGGACACAAAATATCCCTCGAAACACGCCTAGGGGGCGACATTGTCAGGAGGCAATGTTGCTCCCCACTCCACTCTTTCCGTGGCGGTCCACGAGAGGAGCGGCAACCGGTGCGGACACGACCCTAAGCGGCCGAAACTGACGCCGTCTGCCCCCATCCGCAAGGGCAAGGGCGGCCTGCCCCGTATCCTCTCTCTCGCAGCCGAGCGAACCAAGGCTTGGTACGACCATCCGAAGAAATGCCCACCGCTTTTGACCCAAGGCAACCGCAAGACCCGGAGCGAGCGTCGCGAGGCCTGCCTCATAGTCCTGGAAACGCTTCTGTCCCATCTCGATCTGGCATCCCTGTGCCTTGGCGTCCCGACTTTGGCCAATGGGTTCATCGACATCGACATGAAAGTCATTGTCCGGGATTCTGGCCTCGGCCAGCGTCGGTGCGAGCGAGCCATCAGACAGCTCAGAGAGGCCGGCTTCATGGCGGTGACTCAGCCGAGGGGCCTGAGCGACGAAGGCCGGTACTTCGGCTGCCGGGCCATCCGCGTTATCACCACAGCCTTTTTCGAATGGCTGGGATTGGGACCGATGCTGCGGCGGGAACGAGCCAGAGCTTCGGAGGCGCTTCGCCACAAAGCGCAAAAAGCTAACCGCAAGCTGGCGGATTTCATGCGCCGGGTGGTGGCCGGCGTACGGCCCATCTTCAAACATCGTCAGGACGGGAAACCCAGGGAACAGCGCATCGCCCTCTGGAACGCTACCTGGGCGAGCCATGTCCGGGTTGGTCTGGACGTCCAGGAAGCCCAACGGCAAACAAACGAGACCCTGGGCTACCCACCAAGCTACAGTCCAGGGTTAGAGCAGTAGCCAAGCGTTCCCTCGCGCGCTTCCATCTCGCGACGGCGTTGTTTATTTTCTCTTGGACGCGATATCCCCTCATTTGGCGTGAACCATTTTCCTCTTGAACGGCCCGAATAGGGCCGTTCGGCATTTTTTGGGTCAGCTGTCATCTGCTCAGGCCATGGGTGCTTGAAATAAGTGTCGCTAGGTTGACTCACATGTGTCGGGCATAAATCCCAAAAGCAAAAATTGAAATATGTCATCCAAAGAAAATCGTTAGGCTGTAGTTTTTTACAAGCAGCAAGCCAGGCTGAATTCTTTTTAAGGTGTATTGTGCCAGATGTTTTTGTGTTGAGGTGAATTCCGTTAAAGTCAACACGGCATCGGCTTAAATTGCGCCTTGTTGGCGATCAATGATGATTTAGCCTTAGCTTATGGAGTTGTATTCAGATTTGTGAAATGAAATTGTATGGACTAGGAAAACGCTCAAAAGATGTGGTACGGAATAACGGTGTCGGAAGGCAGGACAGGTGAAGTATGCCCACCTTCGGCGGGCTACTTCACGTCCAGCCCTGCGGGGCGGCTCATTCGCCTGCGGCTCAACGCTCAAGACAACCGGTGTGGAGATAGTCATGCCCTCGAAAAAAGCCGTGCTGAAAACCTATTTGACTCCAGAGGAATATGAAAAAATCCTGGAGAGCGCCGACAGGACCGGCCTCTCTCTTTCCTGTTTCGCCAAGCGCGTCTGCCTGGGGCTGCCCGTGCCCAGTCTGGAACACCAGCAAGCCCGTCGGGAACTGCTTAAGGTCAACGCCGACCTCGGTCGGCTGGGGGGCCTTTTCAAGCTGTGCTTGTCCGAAAAGGAGGGGCCACTTGTCCTTTTTCACCAGGAAATCCGACGGGTGCTTCGGGAGATTGAGACGCGACAGCGAGAACTAAAAGCCGCCGTGACCAGAATCTGAGCAGCCTTCGAGTGTAAAATGATCAGCAGACGGATCGCTAAAAAGCCCGAAAACGACAATTACCGCCGTTTGGCCAATTACATCGCCGACGCCGGCGGGAAAGGGGAAAAATGCCTGTTGACTTGGTGCGCGGGTTGCTGGGCCGGGGACGACTACGATCTGGCCATCCAGGAGGTCGCCGATACCCAGGACCTGAGTACTCGGACCACCAAGGAAAAGACCTATCACCTCATCGTGAGCTTCCGGCCCGAGGACGAGAACACTTTGACGCCAGAGGTGCTAAAGGAGATTGAGGCCGAACTGGCCAAGGCCCTGGGCTTCGAGGAACACCAGCGGCATTGTGGGGTCCATAAGAACACGGCCAATCTGCACATGCATGTGGCCTTCAATATGATCCACCCGGAGAAGCTGACCCGGCACGACCCCTTCCGGGATTATCACACCCGGGACCGCTTTTGCCGTAAGCTGGAGAAACGCTTCGGCTTGGCCATAGACCATGGCCGAAACCAGGGTCCGGCACAGCCCCTCGGCGATGGAGCCGCCACTGTGGAAGCCCATATCGGACAGCAATCCTTCGAGAGCTACGCCAAGGACTTTCGCGAAAGCATCCTGGCCAGCCTGGAAGGAGCTGCGGACTGGCAGGGCCTACACCAAGCCCTGGCCCTGCATGGTCTGGAGATCAAGCCCCACGGCAACGGACTGGTCATCAAGGACCGTTACGGCAAACACACAATCAAGGCCAGCAGTCTGGCCCGAAGCTTGGCCAAGGGGAATCTGGAAAAACACCTCGGTCGGTTTCAGCCGGCCGGCGTAGCTGTCCACGCGATAGAGTCCAAGGACCGCTACCAGGCCAAGCCGTTACAGCGGCAAAGCCCAGAGCGCGACAAACTGTTTGCCGAGTATCGGGCCTGCATGGCCGAGCGGAGAAAAGCCCTATCAGCCCTTCGCGAAGAAAGGGCGTTGCGCCTGGAAACAATTGAGCGGACCTGGAAACGTCAGCTCCAGGAGATTGGGAAAATGGCTCTGACCAAGCGGGACCTCTACGACTTGCTCAAAGAAGCCAGGCAACACGGGGCAAAGCTCAGACGCCAGCTTGGCCGAGAAATGGACGGGAGACATGAAAAGCTCCGAGAGGCCTTTCCCTACTCTTCCTGGAGCACCTTCCTGCGATGGGAAGCCGAGCACGGCAACGAGGCCGCCCTGGCCGTTCTGCGATCACGGAAACAAGCTGTCGAACCTGAGCACGGAGAAGTACCCCGCTGGTGTTCGAGCCGCAGGGGCTTCGCACGTGGCACCTGGGAGGAGCGCAAGCGCGCGATCCTTGGCGAATCGCAGCTTCAGCCGGAAGAAAAGCGCACCCTCCTTTCCGTGGCCCACATGCGGTATCTTTTAGGGCTGAAAGCGGAAGCGGACGCGGACAATGCCTTGGCTTTCAAGCCCTTTCAGGGCTTCACCTATGCGATCGATTCCAAAGGCACGGTCCTCTTCACCCTGGCAAGTGGTGGCTTGATCCGTGACATGGGTGACCAGATCGTTTGCAGCGCCCATGATCCCACCGCGCGGCAGGTTAGCTTCAGGTTGGCCCGGTTGAAATGGGGCAAGGAGGCTGTGCGTGAGGGGAATCGCGGACTGCTGTTGAAACGGGACATCACCCTTGCCTGTCAGCCTGGACTTGAACACCAACACCCTGACCTCGACCCAGGTCAACCCCGCCTTATCGGCTTAAATCGGTAAGGATCGATTGACATCACACGATTGGGTTTCCTATTCTCGGCCACCTGCTTGGGGAGGCCGTGGCCTGACCTCGCGCCTGCCGTCGGCGAGTGCGGGTTCTTCCCCCAACCACCCTTTGGAGGCTGAAATGGTCGAGAGTGAAGAGCGTTGGCTGTCGATGACTGAGATATGCCAGCACCTTGGGGTCAGCAACGACACCGTATACAAATGGATCGACAAGCATGAGATGCCGGCCCACCGCATGGGACGTCTTTGGAAATTTAAAAAATATCAGGTCGATGCATGGGTTGAAGCTGGAGGGGCGTCTGGCTCATCGGTTGATGAAGATGTAGATAAGGACTTAAACAAATGAAACTTGGATCGAAAACAAATATTTCTAACAAAAATATTAGTGCTATTGATTTATTTTGTGGAGCTGGCGGGCTGACACATGGCCTGGTCAAGTCTGGTATCAATGTCGTCCTTGGAGTTGATATCGACCCTGCCTGCCAATTCCCGTATACTGCAAATAATAAATCAGATTTTTTATTAAAATCGGTAGAAGACTTGGAGGCAAAAGATCTAGAAAATTACTATAAAAACAAAGGACTCAAGCTCATCGCTGGCTGTGCTCCTTGCCAGACTTTTTCCACATACAACCAAAAAGCAAAAAAATCCGACAGGCGATGGTGGCTTTTAATGCATTTTTCGAGACTAGTTGAAGAACTTCTTCCAGAATTAGTGACAATGGAGAACGTGCCTCGCTTGATCGATCAAAATGTCTTCATTGATTTCGTCGGCGATCTTGAAGCCAAAGGATATTCGGTCAGTTACAAAATAGTCAATTGTGCCGATTATGGTATTCCTCAACAGCGGAATCGAGTGGTGTTGCTGGCATCGAGGCTTGGACCAATTTCTTTACTTTCCCCGCCTGGATTCGGTAACGGCCCCAAAACCGTCAGGGAGGCTATAGGAGACCTGCCACCAATTGAAGCTGGAACGAGTGATCCAGGGGACCCTCTACACCAATGCTCGTCCCTTTCGAGACTCAACATGCGGCGGATCAAAGTTTCAACGCCTGGAGGAACTTGGCGTGACTGGCCCAAAGAATTGGTTACTGATTGCCACAAGAGGTCATCGGGCAAAACCTATCCGAGTGTTTACGGTCGCATGACGTGGGATGATCCAGCGCCAACCGTAACAACACAATTTTATGGATTTGGTAATGGTCGTTTTGGACATCCAGAACAAGACCGAGCCATATCCTTGAGGGAAGGAGCCATCCTCCAGAGCTTTCCGCCAGACTACGAGTTTGTTGCACCTGGGGAACCGGTTTGTCAGAAATCCATTGGGCGATTGATCGGCAATGCCGTGCCTGTAACTCTTGGCGAAGTGATCGGATACAGTCTACGCGTACACGTTTCGAAGGTGGCAAGAAAACGTACTCGACAATAAAAAGGAGCCGGGCACAATGATAGCGACCACTACAAGTACCGAGCACAGTGGCGTTCTTCTAGATGTCGTTCCCGAGCCCGGCCAACTTGTCGAAGTCCGGCGTCGTCAATGGGTCGTCACCGATGTATCCTGCGGAGCCTTGTCTTCTGCGCCCAACGGGAACCAACACCTCGTCGGCCTGTCATCCCTGGACGAAGACTCCATGGGCGAAGAAATACAGGTCGTTTGGCAGATGGAACCTGGTGCTCAGGTCCTCGAAAAAGCGGGGTTGCCATCGATCACCGGCTGGGACAGCAACGACCGGCTGGAAGCCTTCCTTGACGCCGTTCGATGGGGAGCCGTCACCAACGCGGATCGGTCTTTTCTACAATCGCCTTTTCGAAGCGGGATAACCATTGAGGACTATCAACTCGATCCGTTGGTTCGAGCCGTAGAAATGGCCCGCGTCAATCTCCTCATCGCGGACGATGTCGGGTTGGGTAAGACGATTGAGGCCGGACTGGTTATCCAGGAGCTGCTCGTTCGCCATCGTGCTAGAACCGTGTTCGTCGTTTGCCCCGCAAGCTTACAGGTCAAATGGCAGACCGAGATGCAGGAAAAGTTCGGGCTCGAATTTCGTATCGTCGATACGAAATTCGTCAAAGACCTTCGTCGCGAGCGCGGCATCCACTTGAACCCTTGGACGTCGTACCCACGTCTCGTCACCTCGATGGACTGGATGAAAAGCGGCGAGGGTTACCGGCTGTTAAAGGACGTTCTCCCTCCTCACATAACCTATCCGCGAAAATTCGACATTCTGGTCGTCGACGAAGCACATAATGTCGCACCGGCAGCGGCGTCCAAGTATGCCCTGGAAAGCCAGAGAACACGGCTGATACGGTCGCTCGCCCCTCACTTCAATCATCGTTTGTTTCTGAGCGCTACCCCCCATAACGGCTATCAGGAGTCCTTCACCTCGTTGCTAGAGCTGCTGGATGATCAACGGTTTGCCAGGACGGTGATGCCGAACGAAAAACAACTTCAGCGCGTCATGGTTCGCCGCCTAAAGAGCGACATCGTCGACGCGCACAGGAAGCCAGTGTTTCCTGTACGCAAGATTGAAGGTCTCGAAATCGACTACTCCGAGGAAGAGCGGCAAATTCACGCCTTGCTCGGAGAGTACACGGCTGACCGTTCGAAGAATGTCAAGGGCACGCGTTTCGAGTATGGGACCGATTTCGTCCATATGCTTCTCAAGAAGCGACTCTTTTCTTCTCCACTGGCTTTCGCGCTCACCCTGGAAAAGCACCGGGAAACACTCGAACGCGGCAAGCCAAAACGCGACCGCGACACCATGGACGATCGCATTCTGCGCAAGGCGATCCTGAAAACAGAAGAGGAATATTCGGACGACTCGGTGGCCGAAGAAGCCCAGCACGAAGCGGTCGAGGTGGCAGACGAACTCGCGCCTCCGTTGTCACGTGACCAGAGAGACATGCTCGACCGTCTTTCTGCATGGGCGGAGAAAACGCGCAACCGGCTCGACTCGAAAGCGAAGGCCGTCCTCGACTGGATCGAAGACCATCTGAAGACGGATGGACGCTGGAACGGCAAGCGGGTGATCCTCTTCACCGAATACCGAGCAACCCATTCATGGCTCCACCAGATCCTCACGGCCAACGGGTACGGCGGCAATCGATTGATGGTCCTGCATGGAAGTATGGACCCAGACAAGGAAAGAAAACCAGTTCTTGCAGCGTTCCAGGCGCATCCGGACATTTCGCCGGTTCGCATCATGCTTGCGACCGACGCGGCTTCCGAAGGTATCGACCTACAGAATCACTGCAACTACCTCATCCATGTCGAGATTCCGTGGAATCCGAATGTCATGGAACAGCGCAACGGTCGTATCGACCGCCACGGCCAAAAGGAAGAGGCCGTTTTCATATGGCATCCGGTAGGGAAAGGTTTTTCCGCAAGAGCCACCGACAGATCCGTCAAGCTCGGCAATATCGCTGGAGATCACGAATATCTGATGCGTGCCGTCCTCAAGATCGACACGATCCGGGAGGATCTCGGCAGCGTCGGGCCGGTCATCGCCCGGCAGATCGAAGAAGCCATGCTCGGGAAGCGTAGCGGCCTGGACACCGCCTCGGCGGAAGCCAAGGCGGCCAAGGCGAGGAAGTTCGTTACGGCGGAAAAGCGCCTTCAGGAACGCATTGCCCGCCTGCACGAAAGGCTCATGGAAGCGAAGAACGACTTCCATCTGGCTCCCGAGCACATAGCGCGTGCGGTCGAGGTTGCACTGGAGCTGGCCGATAAGCCACCGCTCAAACCCATCGCGTCGGTCGAAGGCGAGACGGGGAGTGTTTTCGACGTACCCGTTCTGCCTGGCTCCTGGGGCAGAGCCACCGTCGGACTGGATCATCCCCATACCGGCGTTCGTCGCCCGATCACGTTCGATCACGAAGTCTCCAAAGGCAGAGACGATGTCGTTCTGGCCCATCTCAACCATCGGCTGGTTCAGATGTGTCTGCGCCTGCTTCGCGAGGAGATCTGGAAGCTCGACGACGTCAAACGCCTTCACCGGGTGGCTGTCCGCACAGTGCCCGACAGTGAATTGCGTGTCCCGGCAGTGGCTGTCTGGTCACGGTTGGTGATCACCGGTGGAGATCATCACCGCCTGCACGAGGAGCTTACCCTCTCCGGTGGCGAACTCGAACACAAACGGTTCGCCCGCATCACCGAGGTCGGCAAACTGGAAGTTCTTGTAGCCCAAGGTTCGCCTATCGAACCCGACCAAGTGCTGTTCGACGTTCTGAAAGACAGATTCGAGCGCCACGAAGACTCTCTCATGGCCACCGTCGAAGCGCGGTCCAGGGATCGCTTGAAGTTTCTCGAAAACACTCTCGATAGGCGCATGAAAAGCGAAATCGCCGACGTCCGAACGGTTTTGGACGAACTCGAGACCAGCATCCGCAAGGAATTGAAGTCGGATCTCCATGGTGGTCAGCTCTATCTGCCCGGATTGTCGCCCGAGGAGTTGGCTCAGGTAAAAAAGGATGTTCATGCCCTGAAGGATCGTTTGGCAAGAATTCCGGAAGAGCGGGTAGAGGAACAAGCCACAATCGAGAAACACTATGCCAGACCGGTGGATCGTACATTCCCGGTGGCCGTCGTGTTTCTTGTTCCCAAATCTATCTCGAAAGACAGGAAACTTCAGGCATGATAGCAGGTTATCATGCTTCAGCGTCAGAGTTCCTTAAAGACGATGGGGACAGAATTGTCGGCCTGCTCACTCGTGGAGTTGCAGATGCAGGCATAGCCTCGCAGTACAGTCGTCAAATCACGGTTTGGAAAGATCAAATCATTTTGCTGAAAGAAAGTCTTCGGCGTTTATCTGAGGAAAGAGTTGAGACTTTCGCTAATTGGCATGTTGCATTGGAGTATGAACTCCCAAGACGGCAAAAAAGGCCTGACGCCATCGTGCTTGCCAACGACCGAATAGTGGTCGTCGAGTTCAAATTTGGCATGAACCAATACGAGGCCGCGGCGAAATGGCAGGTCGACGACTATGCCCTCAACCTCAGAGATTTTCATGCCGCGAGTCATGGGCGTTATATCGTGCCCATTTTGTGTGCTGTCGACGCGCCCGCCCATACATCGGCCGTTCCGATGTCCAACGGCAGCATGGTCGCACCCGCGCAGCTCGCTAACGGAAACACACTTTGGACGGTGCTACAAAAAGCCTGTGAGGACGACCTGCCTCACGCAGCCCTCGCGCACCCAATTGATCCCGCTACTTGGCTCGCTTCTCCGTATCGCCCGACATTGACGATCATTGAAGCCGCAGAGCGTCTTTATGGAAACCACAGTGTTCGAGAGATATCGCATAACTATGCGGAGAATCTAGATAAAACGACAGACATGCTCGCCGAGGTCATTCTTGACGCGAAACAGCATCAAAAGCGCGTCATCTGCTTCGTGACCGGCGTTCCCGGAGCGGGCAAGACTCTCACTGGGCTCAATGTCGTGCACGACCCAGCCATTCGATCGAAGCAAGGTCCCTCGGGGATTTTTCTTTCCGGGAATGGCCCATTGGTCAAAATCGTGCGCGAGGCGCTGGTCATCAACCAACAACGTGCCGGCCGACGACGCAAAGAGGCCGAGCATGAAGTTTCGACTTTCATCCAGAACGTCCACCAATTCCTACGCTACCATCGAGAGAATCCAACTTCCATACCGCATGAACATGTCGTTGTGTTCGATGAAGCTCAGCGGGCCTGGAACCGAGAGCAGATGCGGCGAAAGCAGGGCGTTGACCATTCGGAATCTGCCGAGCTTCTAGAGGTGATGGAGCGACCGCCCGACTGGGCGGTAATTATAGCACTTGTAGGGGGAGGCCAGGAGATTTTTCTCGGGGAAGCGGGATTGGAAGCCTGGGGAAATGCGGTTCTGGAGACCAGGGGGAGATGGACCGTCGTCGCATCGCCCGAAGTTGTCCAAGGCGGGGAAAGCGTGGCGGGCCATCGGCTGTTCGAAAGTATTCCTCCTGGCGACGTCGACATCCACCACGAGGTCTTGGCCCATTTATCGGTGAGCGTTCGAAGTCATCGCGCCCAGCAGATCACACAGTGGGTCAACGAACTCCTTGAGCCTGACGGTGAAAAGGCCAGGGCATACTTCCCCGAGGCTCGCGAATTCCCTTTGGCTATGACGCGTGATCTCACGATGGCTCGGAGATGGTTGTGGGCCAGGACCGGCGGTGATCCGTCCAATCGGTGCGGCTTGGTCGCCACCTCGGAAGATCAGCGATTCAGGGCAGATGGGCTGGAAAATTCGACGGGATTTCGGTCGACTTTTTCCTTTGAAAATTGGTTTCTCGCCGCGCCGGGGGATGTACGCTCAAGCTTCATGCTTGAAGTGCCTGCCACAGAGTTCGAATGCCAGGGTTTGGAACTGGACTGGGTCGGCATTTGCTGGGGCGGCGACTTGACGCCGAACGCTAACGGAGAAGGATGGGACTATCGAAAATTTAGAGGGTCGGGGTGGCAGAACTGTCGATCCGAAATCGAACAGGCTTACATTCGAAACCGCTACCGTGTTCTGTTGACCCGCGCCCGGGCCGGGATGGTAATTTGGATTCCGTCTGGCTCGCTGACAGATCCAACTAGAGATCCAGGCCGGTTCGAGCGTGTATCTGAACTTTTGAAGAGTGCCGGCGTTCCCGACCTGGCCGCTATGGAGATTTAACGATGAAGGTCGGTAAGCTCTCAAAGCACGCCGAGTGGCTCTCCCTGATCGAGATATCCGGTCCGTTCCTGACCGTTTCCATGCTTGAAAAGGCGTTCCCGCAAGGGCTGGAAGCGGTGGAAACACCGCGACGCCAGAGACTCCGGGCCGCCTACGAGGAGTGGCGCGAGGCGGTGGACCAGGAAGACAAGCTGTTGCCGGAATTGCACCAAGAATGGGTTCGCTTGGTGCTGACGGAACTACTCGAATACGATCATGAATCCCTCATCCAGGCAATCGATTGGCCGGGCGAACTCCCGAGCGTTTCGTCGCATGAACACGCCGGGACGTTCAACCCCGACTGGATCGTCCGCTCTCCCGCAGACGGAAGGCCGCGCCTGTTCATCGCGGTTCTGCCGCCAGACACCGATCTCGAATCGGTCCAGCGAGGTGACGGTTGGCCCGTTTCCCTCCAGGAGCGCATGACATTGCTCTGCCGCGCCCAGGGCGTGCGTTTGGGGCTTCTGACCAATGGCGAACGATGGATGCTTGCCAACGCACCGATGGGCTCCACCTCCAGCCAGGCGTCGTGGTACGCTCGCCTCTGGTTCCAGGAGCCGATCACCCTGAAAGCCTTCCAGTCGTTGCTCGGTGTCCGGCGCTGTTTCGGCCCGGCGGAAGACACCCTGGACTCGCTTCTGGACGAATCGCTCAAGCATCACGAGGAGGTCACGGACACCCTCGGCGAGCAGGTCCGTCGTGCGGTCGAGGTGCTCGTGCAGTGTCTCGACAAGGCCGACGAGGACCGCAACCGAGAACTCCTCCGCGACGTCAAACCCGCCGAGCTCTACGAGGCAGGTTTAACCGTGATGATGCGGCTGGTGTTCGTCCTCTGCGCCGAGGAGCGTGGGCTGCTTCTTCTCGGAGTTTCAGTCTACGACCGTTGTTACGACGTGTCCACCCTGCGCGGGCATCTGGAAGAAGAGGCATATGATCACGTGCCGGAAGTTCTCGATCGTCGTCACGACGCCTGGACCAGGTTGCTCGCCGTGTTTCGGGCCGTCTATGGCGGTATCGAGCATGAAAGCCTGCGAATGCCCGCTTTGGGCGGCTCGCTGTTCGATCCCGACCGTTTTCCGTTCCTGGAGGGCCGGGACAAAGGCTCCAGTTGGCGGGACACCTCGGCCGCGCCGTTGCCCATCGACAACCGCACCGTGCTACTGCTTTTGAACTCGTTGCAGATCTTGAAGCAGTCAGGTGGTGCACTGCTGCTGTCCTACCGTGCGCTCGATGTAGAGCAGATCGGGCATGTCTACGAAGGCCTGCTCGAACACACCGTGGCTCGCGTTCCCCGCGTGACCCTGGGCCTGCAGGGGGCACAGAAGGCGAAGAACCCGAACGTGGCACTCGCGGAATTGGAATCGGCCCTCCTGGACGGCGAGGCGGCGCTCGTCAAATTGGTTCTGGACGTCACGGGGCGGAGCGAATCGGCCATCAGGAACGGCCTTTCCAAGCCCGCCGCCGACACGGTCTTCGGCCGGGTGTTGGGTGGCTGCGGTGGCGACACCGCATTGGCCGAACGTATCCGGCCCTTCACGAATCTGCTCCGCACTGACGCCTGGGACGATCCGATCGTCTATCGCGACAATTCGTTCATGGTCACGCTCGGGGCCGACCGGCGCGAGACGGGCACCCACTACACACCGAAATCCCTCACCGAAAGTATCGTCACCACCACGCTCGAACCGGTGGTGTACGCCGGTCCGGCCGAGGGCAAGACCCGCGAGGAATGGGCACTCAAGTCGTCTCGGGAGATTCTCGACCTCAAGGTCTGCGACCCAGCCATGGGTTCGGGGGCCTTCCTCGTTCAGGCCTGCCGCTATCTCGGCGAGAAGCTGGTCGAGGCCTGGCTCCACGAAGAGGCAACCGGAAAGGCCATCACCGTCGACGGCGAGGCGCTCGACCAGCTCGGAGCCGAGGAACCCCTGCCGTCCCAGCTCGACGAACGACTGACCATCGCCCGCCGTCTTGTGGCCGAGCGCTGCCTGTATGGCGTGGACGTCAACCCGCTGGCCGTGGAACTGGCCAAGCTCTCCATCTGGTTGGTGACCCTCGCCAAGGGTAGGCCGTTCGGTTTTCTCGATCACAACCTGCGCTCAGGTGACAGCCTACTTGGACTTCATGAACTGAAACAGTTGACCAAACTTTCACTGTTCCCAGAAAAGAAAAAATCGATTTCGCTTTTCGCCTCCAATATCGAAGTGGCGGTCAAGGAGGCACTGACTCTCCGAAAACAGCTCCGGCAAACTACGATACGGGATATAAGCGATGTTCAATACATGGAACTATTAAATCAGCAGGCCAGACAGAAACTTGCACATATAGAGCACGTTGCTGACGCCATAGTCGGTGAGGCCCTTGCCTCCGGTGGCAATCAACGAAAGTTAGAAGCAGCCATGGATAACCTCTTCTCTTTGGTTACTACCTATATCGAAGGTGACAACGAGGCCAAAAAGAAGATTATTGCCAAAGCAAGAAAATCATTATCCATGGACATTCCGGCGGATAGACCAACACGAAAGCCATTTCATTGGGCAGTAGAATTTCCAGAGGTCTTCTTTGATGGTAGGGATGGATTCGATTCGGTCTTAGGCAATCCTCCATTTATGGCTGGAACTTCAATTAGCACGGTTTTTGGGAAAAAATACAAAATATTTTTGAAGTTAGTCTGGCCACACCTTCAGAGTAGATGTGATTTGTGTGTGGTATTTATGTTGAGAGGCGCAATTCTTTCGCGCAAACGGGCTACCATGGGGTATCTTGGCTCAAATACTGCCGCCCAGACAGATTCACGATTATCTGGCTCAGCCTACCTATTGTCCAAGGGCTGGACGATATTTGCTGCTCAGGATTCAGAGAAATGGCCTGGCGCAGCTAATGTTTATATCTGCCGTATTCATTACTTTAAGGGCATGTGGCAAGGATGCTTCACTATTGGAGAGAAGGCTGTGACGGGTATAACGTCCTCACTCACTGAGGGGGGAGAAAATCCGGAACCCTTTCCTCTGCATTATTCAAATATCAAGTCCTTTACTGGGACAAAAGTGTATGGTGATGGCTTTATACTGTCAGCACAAGAGGCAGAAAAAATCCTTCAAAGAGACTCTGCTTATAAAAAAGTTATCAAGCCTTTTTTGATCGGGCGAGAGCTAAACGAAGACCCGAGATGTAGACCGTCTCGATATGTCATTGATTTTACAGACATGAACGAGGAGGAAGCAAGGCGATACGAAACTGCGTGGGATATCGTCGAACGAAGAGTCTATCCCACTAGAAAAATATCACCAGAAGAAAGAATGAGAAAAATTTGGTGGCAATTCCAACGTCCACGTGCAGAACTCTACAGAAGGCTTGACAATGATGGGATCGCTTGGTGTGTGGCCGCTACGAGCGACACAGTTGCTTTTGTTGCATTGCCAATTAGCGAGTCAAAACCTCTTGTGATCTCGCATGCAGTGAACGTATTGATCTTAAATGGGTATGGTGAATTTGCCGCAATCCAAAGCTCAATCCATAACTCCTGGGCGAGATTTTACGGATCAACCATAAAGGGAGATTTTCGGTATACAACTACAGATTGTTTTTACACGTTTCCCTTTCCGGGCACGCCAGAGAACTTAGTTGACATAGGAACGCAGTATCACACCATTCGTGGCGATATAATGTCAATACTGAACGAAGGGCTGACAAGCATCTACCGCCTTTTTAACGACAAAGAAATTCAAACAACAGAAATAAATGAAATTCGCAACCTGCACGAAGCTATGGACTTGCAAGTTGTCAAGTCATATGGATGGAGTGATATCAATCTGGAACATGGATTTTACGAAACGGCAAAAGGGATACGCTTCACTATCTCTGAAAATGCTCGACGTGAAGTCTTGCAGCGCCTGCTCAAGCTGAATCACGAACGCTATAAGGACGAGGTCTCCCACGGGCTACATAGCAAGGGCAGCAAGCGGATTACTTCGCGAGACAAACGCACCAGTCCAAGCAAGAATGCCGCTCAGACTCAGTTCTCGCTTACCGTTGAAACGCCAACTATTAAAGAAGCTGGAGAGACTCCGGTCAAGACCATTCTTGGTTTTATGAACGGAGATAGCAGCTGGCACTCCAAGGCCGAGATAATCGCTGCCACTGGCATCACGGATGGGCAATGGACCGCCGCTATCACAGCTCTGATTGCAAGTGGCAGGCTGGAACGGCAGGGAGTAAAACGCGGAACGCGTTATCGTCTCATCATCAATGCCATGCAGCAAGGAGACCAAATATGCCCGAACGACTGACCATTACACACGGCGTGAACAAGAAGCCGGTCACGACCAGAGTTTTTGAACAATGCTTCGAGGGCATACAGGGTATACAGGGAGAAATCTTCACGGGCTATCCGCTAGTCGCGACGCCAGAGGGCAAATACTCGATAGATGCTACTTTGGTAAGCCCCTCCAAGGGTATAGTACTCTTCGATTTGATCGAAGGTACGGAGGTTGGAAATTATACCGAACGCCAGGACGACTTGGCTAACAAGATTGAATCGCGATTAAAGCTGCACCGTGAGCTTGTCAATAGGCGCCAGTTGATCGTACCCTTGTCGGTCATTTCATTCGCACCTGCAGTAACGAATGCCAACGACCTTGCCGTGGAGGGGTACCCGCTCATCGGCGAGGACGGACTCACTGCTGCGCTGGACCTGATTGACTGGGTGGATGGTGACGACGACCTTTATCGGATGACACTTTCGGCGATCGAGAGCTTAAGTAGTATCAGAAAGAGTCGCTCAAAGCGGGTAGTCAGCCGGGATAATTCGCGTGGTGCCAAACTTAAGCGTCTCGAAGACTCCATCGCGACATTGGATCATCGTCAAAACAAAGCGGTCATTGAGACTGTAGAAGGCGTTCAGCGTATTCGGGGCCTGGCCGGATCTGGTAAGACTATCGTGCTGGCACTCAAAGCGGCATATCTGCACACCCAGCATTCCGACTGGCGCATTGCAGTGACCTTTCATACCCGTTCGCTTAAAGGACAGTTTCGTCGATTGATCAATAATTTTTGCATTGAACAGAGCGGTGAGGAACCTGACTGGACGAAGATCAGGGTTGTCAATGCTTGGGGCGCTCCCGGAGGAGACGCAAGGGATGGCATTTATTACGAGTATTGTCGCGCCACTGGGACCGAGTTTTTCGATTTCAAAAGTGCATCTTTCAAATTCGGGGGAAATGATCGAGCATTCGACGGTGCCTGCCAGGCTGCGTTGGCGACCGCCTCAGATTCTATACAACTATACGACGTGATACTTGCTGACGAGGCACAAGACTTCGCCCCGAGCTTCCTGCGGCTTTGTTACGCTATGCTGCGAGCACCTAAACGGTTGGTTTACGCCTACGACGAGCTTCAAAATCTTTCCGGCACATCCCTACCTCCGCCCGAAGAGATGTTTGGGAATGACGATCGCGGGCAGCCCCTGGTCACGTTTGGCGATGATCGCAGGCGAGATGTTATTTTACAAAAGTGTTATCGTAACTCAAGACCTGTTCTTGTTACTGCGCATGGACTAGGATTCGGCATTTATAGAAATACACCACAAGGTGCGGTTACAGGATTGGTCCAAATGTTCGACTATCCATATTTGTGGGATGAAATTGGTTACCGCGTTCGTGATGGGCAATTGACGAAAGCTCAACATGTTGTGTTGGAGCGCACCGAAGAAACAAGTCCAAAATTTTTGGAATCCCACTCGCCAATTGACGACCTCGTCCAGTTCATCAAATTCGACAGTGAGGCCGAACAAAACGATTGGCTCGTGCAGCAGATTCGCCACAATATCGAAATTGACGAGTTACGTCATGACGACATAATAGTCATACATCCCGACCCTCTGACGGCTCGAGTGAACATCGGCCCTATCCGAAAACAGCTCTTCGAGGTGGGTGTTCAAACTCATCTGGCCGGGGTCGACACGGATGCAGACGTCTTCTTCCGAACCGACACGCCCTCGGTGACGTTCACTGGAATTTATCGTGCTAAAGGAAATGAGGCGGGCATGGTCTATATCATCAACGCCCAAGACTGCAATGGATCGGGAACTGGTCTCGCAAGCTTGCGTAACCGTCTCTTCACTGCGATTACGCGGAGCAAGGCATGGGTTCGTGTAATAGGCTACGGTCCTAAGATGCAAGGGATAATCAACGAATTCATTCTTTTAAAAGCGAAGAATTTCGTTTTGGACTTCGACTATCCGAACGATGACCTCCTTAGCAAGCTGCGTATCGTGCATAGGGATCTTTCCCCGCACGAAAAGCAACGCCTAGAAAAGAAGAAAAGTCAGCTTGCCTGTCTTTTACGTGACATGGAAGAAGGCGAACTTCATCCTGAAGACCTGGATACAGAGACCCGTGAGAAACTTAAAAAATTTCTCGGGGAGAAATCATGAGGATCGGATTGCCACAACGCATCAAAAAAGACCTTGATGACTCAATCGCAGAGTTGATTCGCATTGGAATTTGTGACGACTCAAATTTTTCAGCGATCCGTTCCAGTGGGGACCAGTACGAGATTACATTCAAAGGCGCAGAGCATGTTTCGATCGCGATGGGGAATATTGAATATTCGGACATCCACCGCGAACTGGCAGAAAAACGTTCTTACAACATGAAGCTCGTCGACGGAGCCTTGCTGCAGTTGATGTATCGGCTCGACGGAAATCGATTGCTTCAGCACAGGCTTGCGTTCTACCCTTCGGCGACTTTATTGCCCTTTCAAGACGATCCCGAAGCGTATATGCGTGATGCACTGTTTATTGAGATAATTCGTAGGCATATAGTGCCCTTTCCTCTGCGTTTCGATTTCGATGATTGTAACGACATTCATGTCGACATTAGTCATCCCAAAAGCCATCTCACCCTTGGTGACGCAAAAGGCTGTCGTATCCCCGTCACCGCTCCACTTACTCCGCGTTGGTTTGTAGAATTCATCTTACGCAATTTTTATCAGACTGAAACCCACGACTTTCTTGGCGGGCTACCTTCTCATCGGATCCATTTCGAGAATTCCATCACAAGCGGAGAACAAGGTTTGATGCACATGATTATTCCATACCCGGTGCGCCAATGAAAAGCCACGCAAACGCCTGGTTCATCAGTCTCGGTAGCGAAGCCCACACCCGAAGCTTTTCGGTGACCCTTGAGCACGGCCCTTCGCTCTTCCGGGGTGTCGAGGAAGGCGACGGCGTGCTGATCGCCGGTGGCGATCCGTTGGCCGCCGTTTCGTTCGCCCGGATATACCGCATCCGCACCAAGCTCGACGAAACGACATTCTTCTTCGATGGCGTCATTCCCGTGGATGGCGCAAAGACGTTGACCGATCTTGGTGTGACCGCGCCCGAATCCAAGGCCGCAATGGTGCGACTGGAGTGGCCAGTATTCGAAACGGCACTGAAGGCGGCTTGTGGTATAACATTCGATGCCCTGCCCATATTGGGCAGCGGTTCCGCCGAGGAACAGGCTTATGTGCGGGAACTGCTCCAGATGGCCGTCATCGACGACTTGCTCGGTCCAGCCGACGGTCCGTACGAGGAAATCGTGGGCATGAGCGTCCGCGATCGCTACCTGGTGGGGAAACTGGCACCGACGTCTCCAGGTGGCGGTCAATCTACCGAGCCCCCCTCCGCCGAGGAGGATGTTCCCGACGGAGAGGTGCCGTCCGATCTCACCCCCTATGTAAACCCTGACCATATCGCCCGCGAGAAGATACCTCCCGGCCAAATTGATGACGAAGAAGAAAAGGAGGTCGATGCCTCCACCAATCAGTCTCTCGTTCCTTCGTCCATGGGGTTCACCTTCTGCGTCGACGGGGACCTGGACAAAGTCCAACTGTTCGCCAACTGGGGGCGCTACGAACGGACGCAGAGCGAGCGGGAGAACGAGGAGACGGGCAAATCCCCGCGTTGCTGGAAGCGCATACCCTCTGGCGGCTCAACCGCGGTCTCCCTCAATAAACGCATCATCGAACCGATCCGGATCGACGCCGACTGTCCTTCGGTTGTAGTGCAGGGCTCGGTCAGCGCCCCTTTGGAAAATGGCGACAGGCTGGTGACGCTCTTTCTGGTCAACACCCAGACCATGCCGAAGCAGAACCAGGATCAGGCCTGGATCTTCCAGCCCGAACTGATTGTGAGAGACAAAGAGGGGCGAGCTGTATTCCGTCGTCGCCCGATCCTCCGGGCCGACGAATTCGACGAGGAGCGTGAAGCACTCGAAATGATCTATCGGGATCGGGTCGAATTCGCCGTCGGACATGGCATTTCGGTCCACGCGAGCGTCTCGGAAGAGGATCGCGAGCGAGCCACGGAGGTCAGAACCGCCGTGCTGCCCGAATACGAGATCCAGGTAACCGAAACGCCCGGTCTCGAACCGGAAGACCGCCCGGCCATGCGCCGAATGATCAAGGACGGCCTGCTCGACATGGAACGGCTCGCCGAACTCGCCACAGCAGAAAAGCGCGACGACATGGTCGCCGGTCTGAAAGTGCTGACGGACGACTACGCGGAGTGGATCGACGAAAATCGGAAAATCATAGGCAGTGAGGTTGTTGGCTACGACATTCCGGCTACCGAGGCGATGGAGCGTTGCAATCTGATACTGGAAAGGCTGAAGGAAGGCATTGGAGTCCTCGCGGCGGACGAGCGGGCGCTGGCCGCCTTCCGATTCGCCAACCGGGCCATGGCCTCGCAGCGCATTCACAGCATTTATGCGCTCGCCAAACGCCGTGGAGATGACGTCACCGTCGAGGCGTTGAACGTTCGCAAGAACCGCTCTTGGCGGCCTTTCCAGTTGGCGTTCGTGCTGCTTTCGATTCCCGCACTTGCCAACCCGACTCACCGGGATCGCACCCAGCCTTTGGAGGCATTCGCCGACTTGCTCTGGTTCCCCACCGGCGGCGGCAAGACCGAGGCATATCTCGGTGTCGCGGCTTTCACCATGGGCATCCGTCGCCTCCAGGGCAATATGGGAGGTCTCGATGGCGGACGTGGCTTGGCCGTGATCATGCGCTACACCTTACGGTTGCTGACCTTACAACAGTTTCAACGGGCAACGGCCCTGATCTGCGCTATGGAAGTGCTGCGTCGAGCCGAACCGGCAGTCTGGGGCGACGCACCGTTCACCATCGGCCTCTGGGTGGGCCAGAGGGTCACCCCGAACACTACCGAAGAGAGTCATGCGGCGATCGAAAAGGAACGGGACGGCAAATACGGCACGGGGTCGACCCCGGCCCAGTTGACCGCTTGTCCGTGGTGCGGCTCGGAGATCACTCCCGGCCGTGATATTCGAGTCGACAGGGATCTCGGTCGAACCTTCGTTTACTGCGGCGACAAGTACGGCCGCTGCGAGTTCAGCCAGGCGAAGTCGAAGGAGCTAGGACTCCCGGTCCTGGTGGTGGACGATGAAATCTATCGCCACCCGCCTTCGATGCTGATCGCTACCGTGGACAAATTCGCCATGATGGCTTGGCGCGGGCAGGTGCGCACACTCTTCGGCAAGGCTAATCGCGAATGTCCGCGCCACGGATTGCTTTGGCCCGAGGCGGACTGCAAGGGCAATCACACCAAGAAAGGGGCTCTGAAAGCGGTCAAGGTCAGGGAGATCACCCCCATCCGGCCACCGGATCTGATCATCCAGGACGAATTCCATCTCATCAGCGGACCGTTGGGAACCATGGTAGGCCTGTACGAAACCGCCGTGGACGAGCTTTCGACCTGGGCGATCGACGGCAAGACGATACGGCCCAAGATCATCGCCTCCACGGCGACGGTACGCAAGGCCGAAGAACAGGTGAACAACGTCTTTCTCCGCAGGGTTTCGGTGTTCCCGCCCCATGGCCTCAATGTCGAGGATAATTTTTTCTCGGTGCAGCGCTCGGTGAAAGACAAGCCTGGCCGACTCTACATGGGGATCTGTTCGCCTGGCAGTTCCCGTCCGGCAGTTTTGATCCGTGTCTACGTCGCCCTGCTGACCGCCGCTCAATCGTTGTTCCAGCGCTTCGGTGCCGCAGCTGACCCGTATATGACCGTAGTCGGGTACTTCAATTCCCTGCGCGAGTTGGGAGGGATGCGGCGGCTGGCCGAAGACGACGTGCAGACCCGTGCCTATCGCGTCAAAATGAGTGACGTGACTCGCCCGGGGCTGAGTCAGCGTTCGGTGCGCATCGTGGATGAACTCACTTCACGGGTTTCGAACAAGGATATTCCCAAAAAACTCGACCAACTGGAGGTCAAGTTCAAACCCAGTTGGGAAAAGGGCGAAACCAGAGCCATCGACATCGTGCTGGCCACCAACATGCTGTCTGTGGGGGTCGATGTACACCGCATCGGATTGATGGTCGTCAATGGCCAGCCAAAGAACACGGCCGAATACATTCAGGCCACGAGCCGCGTCGGTCGTTCGTTCCCTGGGCTCGTCTGCACCGTGCTCACCTGGTCGCGGCCTCGCGATCTGTCCCATTACGAAACGTTCGAGCATTACCACGCCACGTTCTACAAGCATGTCGAGGCCCAGTCCGTGACGCCGTTCGCTGCTAGGGCGCTCGATCGTGGACTGACCGGTGCGATGGTGAGCTTACTCCGGCTCGAAAACGATTCCATGACCCCAAATCCCGGGGCGCAATCCCTCGACAGTTCCGGTAAGGCGGAAGCCCTGAGAGCTCGAAAGGTGCTGTCCGAGCGAGCCTGGAAGGTCAAAGACAAAGCTGCGAGGACAATTGCCGACAATATGACCGCCGATCGGATCGACCGGTGGGTCAAGGAAGCGGTGAAAGGCGGGCGCAGACTGGGTTACGAAACGGAGCGTGGGCAAGGAGACCTTGCCGCTCTCTTGAAAAAGCCCGGAGCATTGGCGTGGGACGAATTCACGGTACCCATGTCGATGCGCGAGGTGGAACCCGGTGTTCAATTGGTCATGGATGCCGCGAAGGATTCTTCCGAACCTCCCTCCTGGAAGGCTAAGGTCAAGAAAGCGAACGGAGGAGACGCGTGAGTTCTTATCTCGTCGGAGAAGTTCGACCCAGTCAATTGCTCTGGACTTACGGCCCCGGAGCCTTGATCGACCTTCCCAATCTTTCGGTGTTGACCATGGGATTGGATCGCTGGAATCCGGACAGATGTCCACCGATTGAGGAGGCTCGCCTTCTCGCCGCCGTGCGCCGGGTGCTCGGCCCTCAAGTGGAACGTTTGCGGATGCCCCCATTTCTGAGAGAGGACGGTGCCGATCCCTTGTCCGCCGAAGGAAAAGTCGGGGTACCGGTTCGACCTTTCCCGCGTTGGCTGAGATGCGTCAAATGTGGCTTGCTGGCCGAATATGATTCGGGCTTGTTCGACATCAAAGCTAACCCGTACCGCCCTGAGCAAACACATTTCGTTCATGCAAACTGCGAGAAAGGTAGGAATGCCGATGCGGTCCCTGCCCGTTTTCTACTCGCGTGTCGAAACGGCCATCTCGATGATTTTCCATGGCATTGGTTCGTACATGGCGGCCCCACAGACTGCAAGGGTACGCTGCGTTTCTTCGAGCGAGGCGCATCCCTGCAGACCGAGAATCTCTGGGTCAAATGTGATGCATGCGGCGCGGCGCGCTCGCTGGTTCATGCCTTTGGGCGGGAGGCGCAGGACAATCTCCCCGCTTGTCGAGGTCGGCATCCACACCTCAACAAATTCGAGGAGTGTACCGAGCCCCCCAGAACTATCCTTCTCGGTGCGACCAACGGATGGTTCCCGATCACGCTATCAGTTCTCGCGATTCCCCTTGAACGCGACCAGCTCGGTCAATTGATCCTGGATGGCTGGGATTATTTCTCGGATGCGGAATCGGCCGACGAGATCAAAGTGATCGTGAAGACCCTGGTCAAGAGCGGCAGCCTGCCGGGAATCGACAAATGGGATCATAGGGACATCTGGAAGGCCGTCGAAGACCGAAAGGAAGGTAGATCGGGCACGACGGTCATCTCCGAGGGCGACATCAAGGACCCCGAGTGGGACGTCCTGACCTCGGACGATCCTCCGACGGACTGGCCGCATTTCCTGAGCAGCAAGACCGAAACGCCGGAAGGTTATCGAGACCGTCTGGCCAGCGTGTTGCTACTGGAACGGCTCCGCGAAGTGAACGCCCTGATCGGCTACACCCGGGTGGAGGCTCCCGAGGAAACGACCGATCCGGACGAGCGACCGCCGATGGCCGATCTCTGTCGGAACAAGCCCGATTGGATACCCGCCAGTGAGGTACATGGCGAAGGGATATTCATCAGGTTCGACGAGAAAGCCGTGGCCGAGTGGGAAAAGGGGAAAGCCGTTCAAGCCAGAAGCCAAAAGCTGGAAGCTGGTCATCGGGGCTGGAGGAACGCACGTGGGCTGGACCCCGACGAGGGATACCCTGGAATCAGGTATGCCATGCTGCACACGTTCGCCCATCTTCTCATCCGAGAGCTGGCTCTCGAATGTGGCTACAACGCGGCGAGCATCCGGGAGCGCATCTACGCGAAGAGTGACAGCGAATCACCCATGGCGGGGGTGTTGCTCTACACGGCGGCCGCCGATTCCGACGGGACACTCGGTGGACTCGTTGAGCTCGGAAAACCCGAGAATCTGGGACGCTTGGTTGAGCAGGCGCTGGATCGCGCAACTGTCTGCTCCTCCGATCCCCTTTGCTCCGAACACAATCCAGGTGTCGATCGTTCGTTGCATTCTGCCGCCTGTCATGCCTGCACCTTCGTCGCCGAAACGTCCTGTGAGCGAGGAAACCGCTATCTCGACAGAGCGCTGCTCGTTAGAACCTTCGAGGCCACCGACACCGCTTTCTTCACCGGATGCCGAGGTTCGAATGGATGAACTCTTGGCAGTGATCGCCGAACTCGGCTTGGAGTTGCATCCCGATCGTATTTCCACCATCGCATCTAAGATCGAGACTTTGGGCTCCGTCGAGCAGTTCGCCTTGACCCGTTCGAGTTTCGGCCCCAACGCGGACAAGGAATTGGTGGGACGTCTGGATCGGGCGTGGCGTGAAAACAAGGACACCTCTCCACGTGACGTGGCATCCGCTCTCCGGGGAGCGTCTGCGGCGGCGGTTCTGAGAGAGAACCGTGGGGCCGTGGAATTAGTCTGGACAGGCCCTTCGACGGGTCAGGTGCCGGTCAGGCACACCGAGCAGGTGCTCTGTGAAGTCATCGAAACAGCAAAGAGACGGTTGTTTCTCGTCAGCTTCGTCGCCTACGAGGTCGATTCGATAATCCGGGCGCTCCGTGGAGCGATTGGACGCCAAGTTCAGATCGACGTGTTGCTTGAATCGTCCGACAAGCATGGCGGGCGGGTAACATACGATTCGATCAAGGCCATGAAAAGCATTCTCCCTTCAATCGACGTTTACGTTTGGTCGTCGGAAAAGAAGTCGCTACCCGGACATTTGTCAGGAGCCGTTCATGCCAAATGTGCCGTCGCCGACGGCGAACTGGCATTCATCACCAGTGCGAATCTGACCTCCGCCGCGATGGAGCGCAACATGGAGATCGGCGTTCTCGTAAGGGGCGGTGATCTACCATTTGAACTCCATCGGCATCTGGAAGCGCTGATTTCCACAAAAATCATCAAAACCGTTGACGAAGAATAAAATACGAGAAAATAAAACTCCATATTATGAACGATAAATACTAATATAGTTAAAAATTGCAATATAAATATTTTGAATCATCATGACATCAATCCTTACAGTAACATTGTATCCGGCAATCAAGGGTGATCGGAAGTGGATACCGTGGACAAAACGACTCGTTCAAGAATCATGTCCAAGGTTCGCCAAAAGAACACCGGCCCGGAGATGAAGCTTCGACGCTCGCTACACCGGATCGGCTTACGATATCGGCTCCACGACAAAAAACTACCAGGTTCGCCAGACATCGTTTTCCCTCGGTTCAAAGCGGTCCTATTCGTCCATGGTTGTTTTTGGCACAGGCACGGTTGCAAGGCGACCACGACACCTAGAACCAACATAGATTTCTGGCACAAGAAGTTCAACGATAATATTGCAAGAGACCGACGGAACATTGACGCCCTTCAAAATATAGGGTGGCGGGTAGCCGTAGTCTGGGAGTGTGCACTCAAGGGTAAGACTGCCGATCCCGGAGAGATTGCAGTTCTTGTACAGAACTGGCTGGGATCAAAAGGAAACTTGGTAAACATTCCCAACTAAGCTTGCTTCCTATCTCGTCAACAATATCCCGAGGTGGTTTTTTCGGCAGGGTCATGCGAGCAAACCCATCTTGCTGAGAACGTTACATCTTATAACAAAATAATGAAATTTAACAAAGTCGGCTAAAAAGGAGCAGCTGTTTATGGATTATGAATACGACATGAATCAGTTGCAGGAGGCCATGCTCAGTGCCACATCCCTATTCAGGGACGGTATAATAAAAACATTTGCTGACAATGAAGAGCCTGATTCTTTAGTTGACACTACATTGAAGAAGCTTGTCAGCTATTTTTCTGAGAGAAGCCAGGCCATAGTTCATCTTGTTAGCTTTGAATATACTTGGGATGCCGAAATTGTTCTAAGATCAGCCTTTGAAACATGTGCAAAAATATGGTTCATATGCCTACAAACATCAGCAAATAGAGAGATAGTTGTTAATGAATATTGGAACATATATAGCAAAATACACAATAGGAAGAGATTAAAAAAGGCACACTTCTCAAAATCATTGTTTTTATCTGTAAAAGAGAAAGAATCTTCAGATGTATTTTCTGCTTTTGAAGACAAAAGCCTTTTCCCCCATGACGATCTAAACAAAAAAGAGAGAAAATTGATAGAGCAAAAATGGTCGTTTTCTGAAATAATTTCCTATCTTGAATTGAGCCATCCGCCTGATTTTCCAATGAAGCATGTTTCGAGTCTCTTGCATGGGTATGGAGTGGCCAGCAGTTTGATTCATGCTGATGATTTTGCTTTGGATCTTATGCTCGACAGGAAATTGCGGAATGATCAGGAATTACTAATTCTGATGTGTGCTCATACAGCTAGAATATGGAGTGACTTGGTTACCTTATGGTACATTTTGTTGGCAGCTTTGGGTTATCGATACGACCTAAACTCAATAAGCAAAGACATTGCAAAGGCCTATATGGACTATTGTTGTCTAAGAAAACCGGTTGAAGATCGTTTCAATATGTCTCAAAAAGATTTTTATGATAATTTTAAAAAATAATAGTGAATCATAGAAGCAACTACGCCTGCTATCCGTTTTTAGAGCATTTTTTCGCTATGCCCCATGTTGTGTGTACAGAGCCATTCCAATAATTCTCGATGAAAAGCGCTACCTCCTTGACAGTCCCCTCTTGCCGTTTTGGGAGGGCCGTGTGACACCCTGTTAACTTAAATCAAAGGACAAGGTTCTCCTTCAATTTTCGTTCCCTTAGCCGAGTTTGGACCGGAATCCGCTTGCCGACGGATCAGGAAGACTACGCTCAAGCGGGCAGATACTTCTCGGCTCTTTCCCCGTTCAGGCTTCGAAAATGTCCTTCCTCTCTCATCACCCGAAAGCATCTTTCGATCGACCGTTCCAATTGGCACCGCACGTGCTCCAGACCCCGTGCGGCATGCAAGTCATTGAAATCCGTCATTCCCCGCGTCTTCTCCGCTTCGAAAAAGGAGGGCACGATCATCACTCCTTTGGCGGTCTTGGCCGCCAAGCTGGCCTTCTCCACCCCGACGTTCACCGAAAGGCCATGGTCGTTGTCCGCCAGGATGACAATGGGGGCATTCGGGAACTTCTCGCGTAACGCCACGGCCACCGGTTCCAAATTCCCGGCGTCGAAAGCGGCCACCACCGGCTTGCCCGTGGCCAGATGCACGCTGGCGGCCGTGGCGTAGCCCTCGGCGATGAGGATCACGTCCTGGCCGAGGCTGCCCTCGGGGTCGATGGGAAAGAATGTTCCCTTCTTACGGCTTCCAGCTTCGAACTGCTTCCCATCCTGAGAAATCGTCTGGAGCGTATGGATGAAACCGGCGGTGTCATATCCCGGCACCAGCAAATTCCCGTTCTCATCCTCCCGCACGCCGATGCCCGGCACGCCTTTCTTCGCCAGATACGCTTGCTCCGGACTGGCTTCCTTGGCATTGATGAACTTGGCGTACGCCCGTTTGGAGGCCTTTTCCTGTTGCGCCCGGCGCTCTAATTCCTGCTGGGCACGGCGTTTTTCCGCCTCAGCCCTGAGGGCCGCCTTCTGCTCGTCAGAGAGCACGTGCCCGGTCGCTTTCCAGTTGGTCTTTTCGCCGGTCCTGTGGTTCTGGATGAAGCCGGCCGGAATGCCATCTAGGTAGCCCACATAAGCACCGTCGAGCTTGCCCTCCGCCCCGTCTAGGAGCGGCGTCCGGTGAATCTTCCCATCCATGACCGGTTCTTGGCCGCCAAGGTCCAGGCCAGCAGCCTTCAGCGCCAGAGCAAATTCGGCTTGTGGCGGCATGGCGGGGGCGGCCTCCGGTGTCTTCTCCGGCAACCAGGCTTTGAGTTTGGCCATGTCCGCACCCTCGGGGGCGTACCAGAGCTTGGCCTCAGGGTCCCATCTGGCCCCGACAGACTTGGCCCGCCCCCTCTCCCGATAGGGCACAGCCAGGAAGACTTTCTGGTCGGTGGGCTCCTTAACGGTCTCTTGTTTGGAATCAGGGGCAGCCAGCGGCACGCGGGCTGCGGCAATCTCCTCTTCACGCCCTCCAACCAACTCCTGATGCTGTTCCTGCTTCTGTTCCATGGTGATGACGTAGTGTTTGATCCTTTCGGCATCCCGACAGGCCCGGACGATCTCGAAGGGATCCTTCTCCAGGGCCTTGATCCAGGACCCCACATACGCCAAGTGCTGGCCGGGATCGTGCCCGATGCCCAGGTCCTGGCCGAGCATCCAGGAGGCGATTTCCGCCCGCAGTTCCTCCCGGGCATAGACTTCGGAGCCGAATGGCCCGAACTCCCGGGCCAAACGTGAGACATGCCCGGTCCAGTGACCGAGCTCGTGCAGGGCCGTGGCATAGTAGGCATCCTGCGCAAGGAAGTGGTCTTTGGGCGGCAGGCAAATCTCATCCGTGCTCAGGCTGTAAAAGGCTCGGTTTCGCTGGTTGTGCTTGATGACAGCGCCAGAGTTTTGGAGGATGGTCTCGGCTTTTTCGTTCGGGTCCCAGGGCGGTACCAGAGACGATTTATCCAGGGGCGGAATCTCGCCGGCAAGCTGGCTGACATGGAAGACCGAGGAGAAGCGCACGAGGGGCCGCGTCAACTCGACCTTCTGCATGACCTGGTTGCCCTCATCGTCCAGAATCGGCTTCCCGTCGTCGTCCCGGGTCGGTTCCTCCTTGGAGAATTGCCAGTAGACGATGGTCTCGGCTTTCTCCCCCTTCCTGACTCGGCAATCCTGGGTGTTGGCTTGGCGTAGCGTCATCCAACGCGGGTCAGCGAACCCGTAGCGAGAGAGCATCACCCGGTTGATGCCGCTGTAGACCGTGCCGGAAACCGGATTCAGGGGCGGAAGCACTTCGCCGGGCCGCCAGGGCTTTTGCCAGGGGGCTACGCCGCGCTTCAGGTCCTCGATGATCTTCTCGGCAAACTCCTCATGGAAGGGTTTGCGGGTTTTTTTGTCATCGGCCATGGCCGGCCTCCACAGCGTCCCCCTCGGGATCGTCCAGGTCATCAAGGCCAACGGCGGTTTCTTCGAAAGCACCCATGAAGTCCGCCACGTCGGGATCGACCGGGATGCCGAGGTCAGGGAGCCCCGTAGCCTGGGCGTCCACCACAGTGGCCGCAGCCATGAGACGGTTCTTGTTCATGTCATTCTCCTTCGGGGGTGATAAGGAAGACGGGCTCGACCTTGCGCAGGCTGGCCATGGGGACCAAGCCGAAATAGCGGCTGTCGAAGCCGCCGGGATGCCAGTCGGAGAGCACCAGAGCCAGGCTCTCCGGGATCGTCCTCGATCCGATGCTTCCGGCCTCGGGCATGGGACGACCATGGCTGTCCCAGGACACAGCCCGGCTTTGGGGCCACAACCGGCCATTGATGGCGATGCCGTCCTGGCCAACCTCGATATGGTCACCCGGCATGCCGGCGACGCGCTTGAGCAGGGGCTCTAGGCCATTGGGGCAGGAACCGGGCCGTAGGTAACCCCGATCCAAAGCCAGGATGGCAAAATACCCTTGCTCCAGGCAGACACTGACCAGATCGCCGCGCTCCGGTGCGTCAGGAGCAAGGCGGTAGATGCCCCTTGGCATCGAGGCCGTGGCGTTGACTCGCAGGCCGAAGACCCAAAAGAAGCCCAAGGCAGCCAACGTCAGGCTACACACGCTCAAGATAACTTTCATACCCCTTGCTCTTGTCCAGCTGTTCTGCGGCGGGGTCGTGCTCGGGTTCATCAACCGAGGGAACGGCGATTTCGCGGTAGAGTGAGTCCGAGACCAGAGGCGCTTCGAGGCGCGCCCGACGCGAAAAGACCGGGTCCAGGAAATAGAGAATCTGGCGGCCGTAGATGGGCGGCCGGCCGGCGCAAAAAATCAGCATGTCGCCCGGGGCGACCACCTTGCCCGTGGCATCCTTCTGGGGGCCGGGCAGGCGCATGCACTCGTCTTCGGTCAAAAGCGGCCGGGCGGTTTCCGAGACGCTCACCGAGGCGTTCTTGAGCGAGCCGCTACGCGACCCCGAAAGCGAGGTTTTCTTTTCCACCACCGTGGTCTTGCCGGTCATGGCGGAAAGCACCTGGGCGGTTGCGATGGTGTTGGGGGCATAGGCCACGCGGATGTGGCCGTTGGCCATAAGGCCATTGTCCTTGCCGTACACGGCGCTTAACTGCACGATATCCTGGACGATGAAATAGCCCTTGATGCCGTAGCCGGCCATGTAGGCGATGGCCCGTTCAATGCTGTCGAGGCGGCCCAGGGCGGTGAACTCATCCAGGAGCAACAAGAGCCGATGCTTCGGGATCGCGCCTTCGGACTTCCCGCCAAACTCCAGGCGGGCCGTGGCTCGGCTCAAGAGCAGGTTCACGACGATGCGGATGAGCGGACGCAGGCGGTCGATGTCCGCCGGGCTGATGACCAGATAGAGGCTGACGGGCTTTTCATGGTGCATGAGATCGGCCAGCCGGAAATCCGAGCGGCCGATGTTTCGGGCGACTACCGGGTCCCGGTACAGCGCCAGATTGGCCACGGCCGTGGAGACCACGCCGGACAGCTCGTTGTCGGCCTTGTTTAAAATCTCCCGGGCGGCCGAGGCGATGAAGGCGTGCAGGTCTTGGCCCTGATGCCCGTCGGGGAAGACCTTACCCAGCAAGGCGGCATGATCCGTGTCCAGCATTTCCTGGAACAGCTCCCGGACGCCTCGTTGGGCGTCGGCCAGCGTGCGGGAGAGGTCAAAAAGCGTTGCTGTGCGCTGCTCCTTGTGTCTGACCATGACCATGCAGTGCAGCAGCGTCCCGCCGAGAAAGGCAAAGGCCGCCTTGTTCCAGTAGTCGGCCAGCCCCTTGCCCTGGGGGTCCAGGATCATGCCGACGAGATTTTGGGCGTCGGGGATGGCGTGGATGGTCTCCAAGCGGATTTCCTCCAGGGGATTGAAACAGGCCGAAGCGCCCGTGGCATCGGAAGGATCGAACTTGAGCACCGTGTGGCCGATGGACTTTCGGTACCCGGCGGTGAGGCTCCAGTTCTCGCCCTTGATGTCGAAGATGACGGCGGAATCAGGCCAGGAAAGCAGCGTGGGCAGGATGAGGCCCACGCCCTTGCCGGACCTGGTCGGCGCGAAACACAGAATGTGCTCCGGCCCGCTGTGGCGCAGGTAACGCTGCACGGATACCGGCTTGTCGCGAAGGGAACGGCCTAGGGCAGGCAGACCGCGAAAGGTCTTGATCCAGCCCCCGACATAGACGCCCTGGCCACCGAGAAGTCCCATGGCCTGGATATCGGCCTCCTCGGCCCAGCGGGCCGAACCGTGCAGGTCGTCGCGGCCATCGCTTAAGCGCATTCGGCCGAGCCACAACCCGAGAACCAGGAGCTGGGGCAGGATGAAAATGGCCTGAGCAATGGCCAGTGACTTCTGGACGTGACCCTCCCGGTCCGCAATCCGCACCTGCCAGTCGAAAATCTTCCAGGGAGCATACCAAGAAATTCCGAAGGCCTTTGCCAGAGGAGTTCCCAGGGCGGGCTGGAAACCATACAGGGAGGCCACGCGCTGGGTGGCGATGGACATGGCGAGCACGGCCAGGACGGCCACGAAGACAAGATACGGCCAACGGGAACGACGTTGCCGTCTGGCCTTCCCGAGGCCGTATGGTCGGTCAACAGGCACCGCCACTCCCTTTGGGCTTTATTGCCGGCCCGATTCTCCTCCTTGACGCGACCGCATGGAGCCGTTCTATACTTGTTTCCGAGGAAGCAATGCGATGAAAATGTTGACCTATAAGGGCTATCAGGGCCGGTGCGAGTATGACCACGACGCAGGCATATTTCACGGCGAGGTCATGCATCTGGCGGATGTCATCACCTTCCAGGGACGTTCCCACGATGAGCTTGAAGCGGCCTTGGCGGATTCCGTCGAGGACTATCTGGAGTTCTGCGCCCTGAAGGGCAGAACGCCTGAAGCGCCTCCACAGGCCGGGAACACCGACGCCTGCTGACTGCTTGCGCAGCTTACCGAAGCGGCACATACGGGGCCTTCATGACCATGTCCTTGGTCACGATGATGTTGAACTGATAGCCGGGCCGGATTTCGAGAGTCGGCTTGATGTTGAGGTTTTTCTCCAGGAGCTTGGTGGTGGTCTGGCCGAGCTGGCTGGCCAGGGCCGAGGCCATCTCGTCCTGCATCGAGGGCACGCCACTTGAGGTGTTCCCCTTCACGTTGAGGGAGTCCATGGCGAAGGCGTTGCCGCCGGAAATGAGCGACATGAGCACGGCGGAACCGAAAATGCGCCAATAGTGGTTGTTCACCTCGTCGTTGAACCCGGCATACCCGCTCATGTCCGCGCCGGGCATGGCTCCCAGGGTGATCGCCGAGCCGTCCGGGAAGATGATGCGGTTCCAGGCCACGAGCACCCGCGACTGGCCGTAGATGACCCGGGAGTCGTAGACCCCGAACAACTTGGATCCCTGGGGGACGATCAGGTAGCGGCCCGTGGCCGTGTCGAAGACGTTCTGGCTGACCTGGGCGATGATCGAGCCCGGCAGGTCGGAATTGATGCCCGTGATCATGACGCCGGGGATGACCGTGCCGGTTTTGACTTCAAAGGGCTGGCCGGGCGTGCGCGTGTCGGGCAGCGTCCATTCCTTGTCCGCTCCCCCTTGCTGCCTGGCACGAGAGAAAAACGCTTCCTTGTCCTTGTCGGCCGCCGGATTGTAGTCGCCGGGAGCGAGTCCGGCGAGGCTTGCCGCCAAACCCTTTGCCCCGTCCCCTGTCTCCTGCTGCCGGCCCTCCGGGACGCCCGTTCTTGGATTCGCTTGTGCGACCGTCTGCCGTGTCTGCTCCCCTTTCTTGGCACTCAGCGGAGAAGACAGGGCACTGAGCTGGGCCTGCAGCTTGTAGCGGCGAAGTTGCTCCTGTTCCCGCCGCCAGGCTTCGGCCTGGTCGTTTTTCTTCGGGGCGACGACCACAATTGGCTTTTGGGGTTCAAGAATCGCCGGGCTTTTTTCCTTGGAAGGCGAGGTGGCCAGTCCCGGGCCAGCGTCTATTGGCAGCAATGGCTTGTCGGCGGCCGCATCCGCCGTCAACCTCGCATCGTCCTTTTTACGGCGTTCGGAGAAATTGACCGAATAGATCAGAACCGCCGCCAGGATGAGGCCGACAAGGAGGACCAGGAGGAGCGGCTTCTTGCTCATCCTGGCCACGGCCAGACCGGAGGCTCCCGGCGGCGTGAATTCGTTGGGGCTGTTGTCGGACATGATATTTCCGAGCCTTGCGGGAGACTATTGCGGGAGCGCCTTACCCTCCGGGGGATTCCCGGAGTCCGATGCTTCCCCCTTCTCAGGCGAAGTGGTCTGCACCATACCGCCATCGGGTTTGGTCTCGGGACCAAGGAAGTAGACCCTGGAGAAGGAAAAGCCGTCGGATGCTTTGACGTTGAGGTACCAGACGCCGGGCTCGTCCTTGATGGCGTCGAGGGTGTAGGCCACGGCCAGGACGCCCGAGCCGCCGGCCGCTTCCAAGCGGAACCCGCGTTCCCGCAACCGACTTTCCAGAGCCGCATTGAAATGCCCGCTCTTGGAGAGCTCCAGGTGCAAGGCTGTCCTGCCCGGAGGGTATGCATCCGCGAGCTTGCCCGCCGCGTCCTCGGCAATGACCGTTTCCTGCTTCGGTGTGACCCCCTCGGCGCTAAACGACCCGACATGCCGGGGCGCGCAACTAGCCAGCAAAAGGCCCAACCAGAGAGATATGATGTAGAAGCGCATCAGCTTTTCTCCCGTGTGATTTCGATTTTCTCCTGGTCGCTGCCCACGCCGACAATGAGCAGGACCCGGTCGAAGAGGCCGTCCATGACCATGGTCCGCTCCTTCACCCGGTAGTTGACCAGCACGTTGCCCGAGGCTTTGCGCACGAGCAGGATCGGCATCTCCCCGGTAGCCGTGGACTCGGGAAGACGGATGAAGGTTTGCTTGCCGTCGTCGTAGACTTGGGTGGGTTTCCAGGATGCCCGGCCCTTGAGGGCGTAGCCGAAGTTCAGCCTGCTCAAATCCATGTCCCGGCCGCCGACCGAGGCCGTGCGCCACAGTTTTTCCCTGGCGTCCTTGGCGGCCTGTTCCTTGAAGTGGCGGACATGGTCTTCTTGGTAGGTGAAGCCGACATACGGGGTATGCCCCGTGCGCTGGGAAACCAGACGCAGGTGATAGACGCGGCGGTTGGTGGTGACCACGGCGGAGGTTTCCAGGCCAGCATCCACCGGCTTGATGAGCAGATGCACGGTTTCGCTTTCACCCGAACCGGACTTGCTCACATCCACCAGCCAGCGGGCCGAGTCGCCGACCACGACCTCGTTAAGCGTCTCGCCCGGCTGCAATTCCACATCGCAGACCTGAAACGGCGAGGCGATGACCGTCGGCAGGCTCGCGCCGTGCACGTAGAGCACCCGGCCGTTGCCGTCGCGGCTTGGGGTCACGGATTTGGCCGCACAATCCTGGGCCAACTCCAGGGCCTTGCGTTCCTTGGCCGTGAGCTTGACCGGCTTGTCGCTGATGTAATCGGGCATCGGCGGTAGCGGTCCGGGCGTCTCAACGCCTTCCGCAGCGTTTTCCGGCACCTGGCGTTCAAGGGGCGCGTCCATGGTCTTTCGCGCCGCATCCAAGGTGATCTTGTCCTTCCCGTCCTGGGCCAAGGCCGATTGCCCGTGAAGGCACAGCAACAGGGCCAAAAGCAATATCTTCCCGCGCATCCGTTTTACCTCCTTCTCCTGCGGTTATTTGTCCGAACCGCCACTGAGCACCCTGGAAAACGACAGACCGGTGATGGCGATGCCGCCGGGGTTTTGCATCACCTGGGCATCTGTGGCCGGCGGCTGGAGCTGCACGGTCAAGGTGGCCTCGAAGGTCTGGGGATCGACAAGCACGGCCCCGGTGTGGCCGCGCACGGTTTCGGTCCATTCCACCCGCCAGGAGTCCTGGCTGACCGGCAGCGGCAAGCCTTTGATGGAAACCTGGACCAGCTTGCCTTCCTTGGCCCGATCAAAGGGATTGTTGGTCGCGTACCACTGCCGCATCTGGCCCTTGGCCGAACCGGCCATGAAGTAGGACAGGCGCTCGACCATCTTTTTTTGTAGGTCCAGGTCAGCGGTCACGGTGCGCCAGTTCATGATCACGTTGGCCAGTTCCGCCTGGATCAGGCGCTTGGGGGCCGGCGAAGCAAGATCGGCCCGAGAGACGGCAGCGGCCTGGCCGATCCGGTCCACCTCAACGATGTAGGGCACCACTTTGTACTGGGCGGCCATGATCACATTGGCGGCGACGGAGCCGGCGGCAAGTAGCAGGCAGAAGACGGCCATGAGACGCCACTGGGCCGCCCGCTTGATGTAGTTGCCGTAGCGCTCCAGCCATTCTTCCCGCCCGCTCAGGTAGGGATTCTGGCCTGGAGTGGTGGTAACGGCCTGGGTGTTATTCCCCCTTGGCATCGGCACCTTCCTCCCGCATGGCGTTTTCCATCTTCTTGGCCTGAAGCCGGGATTCCATCTTGCTGCGCAGGCGCAGCGCATGGCTGGCCCGGGGGTGTTCGGCCCGGGTTTGCTGGTGGGCGCTGTACAGGCTTTGGGCCATGTGGCCGACCTTGCCCAAGCCCGTGGCCCCGCTTTCCGTGGCCAGTTGCGAGGCCGCCCGAACGCTTTTGAGTCCCATGGAAGCCCCGGCAGCGGTCGCCACCGAGCCGGCGGCAAAGCCGACCGCGCCGCCGAGCACCGCCCCGGCCGTGGCGGCCAGGGCATGGCCGCCCGTGACGTGGGAACCGTTAATGATGCCGGCGCAGACATCCGGGATGGTCTTGACCAGAGCCAAGAGCACCACGGAAACGCCGATGACCACGAAGATGTCCTGGAGGGTGGCTTCGGAAAGCTCCATGTCGGTGATAAACGTCATGCCCAGGCCGAGCAGCAGTTGCAGGACAAAGAGCTTGAAGGCGACGGCCAGGGCGTAGCGCATGACGTTGACGGCGTATTCCTTGAAGAGTGAGGAGCCACCAAGGCCAAGCAGGATGACGCTGGCATTCATGGCCACCATGGCCTCGCATTTGATCAGCAGTATCTGGGCGGTCATAAGCGCAAAGCAGATGAGGACCACCAGTGCGGCCACGATGTAGCCAATGGATTCGGCCGGCGAGGTGATGGAAACCTTGTCCAGGATGACCTGCACGAGGGTGAGGCCCGTGCGCAGCGGCGCGTCCGACGAGGTTTGGGCCGTGCCCAGGGAATCGGCCGTGGAGGCCAACCCCCGGATGAGGTTCCAGGACCATTCCGCATAGTTGTTGATCACAGCGGCGATGAACCCGGCAAATAAAAGCGTCATGACGAACTGGCTCAGGATGTCCGGGAGCTGGGAGCGCTGCAGGGCCATGCGGATGCCGAAGAGCGCGATTTCGAGCATCACGGTCCAGCGGAACAAGGCGAAGGCGAAAGACTTGAGCGTGCCCGACCAGGCGGAGGTCTTGGTGTAGAACTCCTGGGCAATCTGCGAGATGGCGTCCGGCGATGGCCCGGCGGCCAGCGCACTTGCCGGCAGGGCCAGAACAAGCAACGCCAGGGTGACCATGGCAAAGAAGCTCAAGTGGTGATGGGACGTATTGGCCATGACCGTGCCTCGGTGCCTCAGAACGGATCGGCCTTGGGACTTTTGCCGCTGATCCCTTGGAGCTTGTCGGTCTTGGTCATCTCCTGCCACCAGGTGGAGCGCAGCTCGTCCTGCTTTTCCGCCTTCATCCGATCTTGGATGTCCGCCTGGGTGGACGTGACAAGCAGGGTGCGCAGCTCCCGGGCCTCCTTGAGCTGCAGGGCCGCCAACTCGTTGGCCGACTCCAGGGCCTGCATCTGGCCGTCGGGGGTGCTGAGGAGATCGCCAATGTGGCTGTCGAAGTCGTCGGCATTGTTCATAAGGTCATCGAGCTGTTCGCCGGTGACCTGAAACGCGGCCTTGGACGCCCGTTGCGTCTCCGAAGACCACTCCTCCAGCTTGGACTGATACTGGGCGTTGACGGTCCGCGTCGTGCCGGTGCCGGCCTTGGCGATGCCTTTGAGAAAATCCGAATCCCCATAGATTTCCGTGAAGATGCTGCCCATGGCCGCTATGTCGCCGGCCTGGGTCTGGAGACTCTTGGTCAGGCTAGCCAGCTGCTTGAAGGTGCCGGTGACCTTGTTGATGAGCTGGGCCGGAAGCTTGACGGTATTTTGCACCATGTTCTGGTACTGTTTGACCTGATTGGCGACCATCTCGATTTGTTCGATGGTCTGGGTGACCGCCTCCTGGTACTGGGAAACCAGGGTTTCCAGTTGCGACAGATTGGTGACCCGCTCCAGGGCCTGGGTGAACATCTCACTGCAATTGGTGCAGTAGACGACCAGGGTATTTCCGGGAGAAACGGTGGCGAACACGAGCAACAGGGCAAGGCCGCACGACATGAGAGTTCTTTTCATGGTCAAGCCGCTCCTTTTTCCTGCAGCCAGAACCGAGGCCAGTCCTGGCCGTGGAGACCGCAAAGTTCCTTGATCCGGGAGATGCTGTCCCTGTCCGAGGCACCGACGAAGGCGAGCCCCTTTTTCTGCAAGGCAAGCTGGATGAGCCGACGCCCCGAAGGGGCCATCACGTAGTAGTCCCGCTTGGGCGTGGCCGTGGCCACGATTTCGATCTGACGGGCATTGCAGCCCATGCCGGTGTAGAGTTCCCGCTGCCCGTCCTGCCTGGCCGTGAGATTGGGTAGGAGGATCTTGGTGGGGCAGGATTCGACGAGCACGTCCATGATGCCCGAGCGCACCGCGTCGGATAGACTTTGGGTGGCCAGGACCACGGCACAGTTGGCCTTGCGCATGACCTTCAGCCACTCACGCACCTTTTCCCGAAAGACCGGATGTCCGAGCATGATCCAGGCTTCATCGAGAATGAGCAGCGCCGACTGCCCAGCCAGCGCCGTCTCGATGCGGTGGAAGAGATAGAGGAGCACCGGGATGAGGTTCTTGTCTCCGAGCTGCATCAGCTCCTCGATCTCGAAGACCATGAAAGAGGCGATGTCCAAGGAATCCGAAGAAGCATCCAGCAGATGCCCCATGGCCCCGGCCTTGGTGTAGTGGGTCAACGCCTCTTTCAGCTCCTGATTCTGGACCACGAGCCAGAAGTCGGTCAGCGAACGCATGGTCGGCGGGTTTTCCCGCAAGGCGTTCATGGCCGTGTGGATGGCGTTACGATGAACCGGCAAAACGCGAAGGCCCTGCAGCTCCGCCAGATCGGCCACCCAGCCTTCGGCCCAGCTTTGTTCCGTTTCGGAAATGTCGATGCGCTGGAGAGGGGCAAAAGCGAGTGCGGCGCGGCCGATCTCGAAATGGCTGCCGCCGGCGGCCTGGCACAGCGGGAAAAGACTCATGCCCTTGTCAAAGGCGAAAATCCGGGCATCCGGGTAGCGGCGAAACTGGGCGGCAATGAGCGCCAGGAGCGTGGATTTGCCCGAACCCGTGGGACCGAAAATGAGGGTATGGCCGAGGTCGCCTTCATGAAGATTGAACCGAAAAGGCGTCGATCCGTCGGTGGTGCAGACCATAAGCGGCGGTGAGTCCGGCGGGTAGAACGGACAGGGGCAGTAGCCCCGCCCCGACCAGATGCTGGCCAGGGGAAGCAGATCGGCGAGATTGAGCGTGTTGACCAGGGGACGCCGCAGGTTGGCAAACCCGTTGCCGGGGTGGGTGCCGAGCCAGGCCTCTAAGGCGTTGATGGATTCGATGCGACAGCCAAAGCCCAGGGTCTGGATGACCCGGCGCAGCTCACGTGCCCAGTCGTGCAGCGGCTCCGGGGATTCGTGCAGAAGCACGATGCAGGAAGTGAGGTAGCCCGCGCCGACGTACCCGGATTGCACCTCCACCAGGGCTTCCTCGGCGTCTTCGGCCATGAGCTGGGCGTCACGGTTGGCTCTGGCGCTCGGGTTGTTGAAGAACTGGTCGAAGAACCGGAACACCTGCTGCTGCCACGTCTTGCGGTAGACCGTGATCTCTTTGGCCGCGTCGAGCTGGTCTAGGCAGATGAAGCGCGTGGAAAAGCGATACGGCAGTTGCAGGCCGTCGAGGCTGGCCAACATGGCCGGCCAGCTTTCCTGGGGCAGCCCGTCGATACTGAGAACGGCGATGTGCTTTGTCCCGATGCGCGGGGCCAGGCCGCCGACCAGATCTTCCCCACCAAGGAGCGCATCCAGGTACATGGGCGTTCGCGGTACCCGGATGGGGTGTTCCTCGCCGGTCAGGCATTGCTGGAGATGCGAAAGGAGCGGTGAATACCGGACGGGCTGTCCATCCTCTTCGGTGTCGTCGAACTCCACCAGCCGCTCCAGGCGCAACACCGCCGACAGGGCATCTTCCAACTCCAGCAAGGCCTGCTCGAAAAACCGCAGGCTTTTCATCAGAAGATTGCGTCGCCCGGCCCCGTGTTCGGCGGCTCCGGCCAACTTGGCCGCTTGCAGGTTCGGCTTGTAGCTGACCGTGAGCACGGTCCTGGTGCTGTAGCAGGCATCGCCGCTGAAAAACTGGCGGCGTTCCTCGTCGATGAGCCGGGTCACCGGATCGGGAAAGTGGCTGTCCTCGGGGCGGGCGTAGGTGCGCTCCCGGCTTCGCAAAGCGTCCACGTGGAACATCCAACCGGTGCCGAGCAGTTTGACCGCGCCACTCACTTGGGCGGACACGAAGGCCAGTTCTTCCGGTGTGCTGGAGGCCGTGTCCTGCCCCCGGAATTCCCAGGCGGCAAGCAGGCTCCCGTCCTTGCACAGCACCACCCCGGGGGCGATCAAGGCCGCATACGGCAAAAGGTCGGGCAACCCCTTGGCCCTGGATCGATAGTCCCGCAGCCGCAGCATCAGGTTCTCCAGGCGCCGGCCCGGGCCGTGTAGAAAAGCTGCTGCTTGATGTGTTTGAGCCAGACCTTGCTCATGATCGGATCGGCCTTGGCCATGCGCCGCAGGACAAAGACGGCCGTGACCCAGAAGGCAAACCCGGTCACCACGGACAGAAGACTCAAGCCCCCGATGCCGACTAGCAGGGCAATGAGCCCGCAGGTCAGCACCAGTTCCCGCTCGGCCCCCATGACATGGCTGTGCCGGTGCAGGGATTGGTGGATGGTCAGGGTGCGCATGGCGGCTCGCGTCCTCAGATCACCGCGCCAGAGAACGAGAACACGCTGTCCACGATGCTGGTGGCGAAGGCGATAAACGAGATGCCGAAGACCACGCCGAGAAGCAGCTTGAAGCCGCCGGTCAGGTCGTCGCGGTTGAAGATGTAGAGGACGCCGCAAAGGGCCATGGCCACGATGGACACCCAGCGACCGGCCGGGCCGGTGACGGTCTGGACCACCTTTTCAAGGGGGCTGGAGAATTCGGAAATGCCGCCCGAGGCCTGGGCCAGTTCCGGCAGAACCAGAACAAGCGCCACCAGGAGGAGATACCGCAAGGCAGGTTTCAGCATAGGTGCTCCAGATCGTAGCTGCGGGTTAGGGGATCAAAGCCTTTGACCGTTACGATGTCGGAGACGCGGCGACCGCCCGGGGCGCGCTCGATGAAGCAGATCATGTCCACGGCCTCGGCGATGAGCGCCGGCATGGGGACCGGGGTTGCCTCGGCAATGAGCTGCTCCAGGCGAAGGAGCCCGGCGGCGGCGCTGCCGGCATGGACCGTGGCCACGCCCCCTGGGTGTCCGGTGTTCCAGGCCTTGAGGAGATCCAGGGCGGAACCGTCGCGCACCTCGCCGACCAGGATGCGTGTCGGCCGGTAGCGCATGGACACCTTGACCAGACGCTGGATGGGCACACCGTCCGAGCTGCGCATGAACACGGTATTCTCGCTGGCCGACTGGAGTTCGGCCGTATCCTCGATGACGATCAGCCGGTCCGTCGGACAAAGTTGGGAAATTCCGTCGATGAGGGCGTTGACGAAGGTCGTCTTGCCCGAGCCCGTGCCGCCGACCACCAGGATGTTGCGCCGGGTTTCGATGGTCTGGGCGAGGATGCTCGCGGCTGGCGACGGCAGGATGCCGGAAGCCACATAGTCATCCAGGGTGAAGACCCGGCTGGCCCGCTTGCGGATGGTAAAGGACGGTCCCGAGACGATGGGCGGCATGAGCCCCTCGAAGCGACTGCCGTCAAGGGGCAGCTCCCCTTCCACGATGGGGCGATCCGCCGTGACCGTGGTTTCCAGGGCGCTGGCTACCAGGGAGATGATGAGCCGGCTTTGGGCCGGGGGCAGCTTCCCGCACAAGGCCATGTCCTGGCCGAGCTTTTCGATCCACAGCGTCTGGTCCGGATTGACCATGATTTCGATCACGTCAGGATCATGAAGCGCCGCCATGATGGTCGGCCCGAGATTGTGTGTGAGGCTTGCCTGCAACCTGTCCATGGCTACCCTCGCGCCCGCAGGACGAACACGGCTACGTTGACGAGGGCGGAGACAGCCACAATGGCCGCAAGCCAAGTGAGATTTTGGCGAAAAGTCGTCAGGGCTGCGATGTGCCCCTGGAGGATAGTCCGGATGTTTTCCACCGAAGCGGCGGAGAGATCCTTGGCCAGCCCCTTGGTGGCCGAAAGAACGCCGGACACGTAGCCGTCCGTCTTCTCGGCCAGCATGGCGGTCAGGGCCTTGTTGTGGCGGTCGAGGAGCTTTTCGTATTCGGCCAAAAAGGCGTTTTGCAGCGTGACCAGCATGAGCACCGGATCATCCGGATCGACCACGGTCGCGTGCTTTTGGGCGAGCAGCGTCCGGACGCTTTCCAGGTCCAGGCCGATGCCGTCAGGGATGGCGGGCTGAGTGTCGGCGTCGTGCGGGTGCTGCTCGCTCATGGCCGATCCTCAGCAAAGCCGGGCCTGGTCCATTTCGGCCACGGCATCCCGCCAGAAGCTGGAGAGGCGCTGCCTGACCATGATCGAAAGCTCGGAGTTCACGGCCTCGGTGAAGGTCTGGCGTCTGGCGAAAAGCTCTTCCAAATCCCGGCCGAAGGTCATCTGCTTACGGTGCGGCAGGGAAATGACGGCATGGAAGCTGGAGGCGCATTCCGCGTAAATCTTGAATTCCTCGAAACGCTTCCCGTCGAGGGTGATGTCGCCGAAATAACGGTTGAGCCAGACCACGATGGCCGTGATCGGAAAATGGGCGACCAGGGATTTGAGGCCAGACAAAGTGTCCAGGATGGCTTGTCCGCCAGTCACCACGGTATGAAGCATGACGGAATGGCCGTGCTCTTCAAGGACTTCGAGGGCCTGGTTTTCCAGCAGATAGGACCCAAGGGGCACGAAGGAGGACGCCCCGTTGTCCACCACCACATGGGCTTCGGCAGGCAACTCGATGACCGCGTCCATAAGTTGGTCGAAACGGCGGGGATCGATGTCGTCGCCGCTCATGATGTCCAGCGCTACGGCGTCCAGCGCCTCATACCCGGCGAGGGTGGCATTGATTGGGTCGGTGTCGAAGCAGTGCACCTCAAGGTTTCTGCCTTGCAGGTATTGCGCAAGCAGCGAAGCGATCAGGGATTTCCCGACGCCGCCCTTGCCCTGGAGGATGAAGTGAATCGTGGCCATGGGTTGCGCCTCCTAGATCATTTCGCCGCTGGAGGGGGTCTTGTTGACGGAAAAGCTCTGCTGCCGGGAAGCGTTCTGTCTGCAAGAAGTCGGGGCATAGACCGAAGTCGGCTGGGTGTCTTCGTGTTCATGCCGCTCTCTGACCGCCTTGAGAAAACGGGTCATGTGATAACAAAACGTCGCATAGGACATGGTGACTTTGCCCTTCTGGACCAGGGAGGCATGGATTTTTTTGTAGTCGTACCCCTGCTCGTGCAGGGCATCGATCGTATCCCGGCAGGCAAT
>NZ_JARKOZ010000155.1 GCF_029978005.1 Solidesulfovibrio sp.
TCACGGGGGCGGCACGCCTCGCTGCGCGAGCCGACGCCCCCGTGAATGCCGCCCCCACAAGGCCGTCGCCTGCGGCGAGGGGGAAGGAGGAGGAGTCAATGAACGGTCGTCTATAAAACCCCATCAGGGGGGGCCGGGGGGGATAATCCCCCCCGGCGGAGAGGTCCAGGAGAGGCAGCGCCTCTCCTGGTCTTCTCTTAGAGGCGCTGGCGTTTGTAGGAGTGGGTGTGCAGCAGGTGGTGCGACTTCTCGGACAGCGGCTTGCCCAGGAACTTCTCGTAGAGTTCGATGATGTACGGGTTCTGGTGCGACTTGCGCAGGGGCTTGCCCTCGTCCTCGTCGTACAGGACCTTGGTACGGAGCTTGAGCAGCTCGATGTCGCCGTGGTGGTAGGGCTGTCCGCCGCCGCCGATGCAGCCGCCGGGGCAGGCCATGACCTCGATGGCGTGGAAGGTCTCGCCGGCGCGCACGCGCTCAAGGAGCTTGCGGGCGTTGCCCAGGCCATGGGCGATGCCGATGACCAGCTCGTGGGGGCCGACCTTGACCACGGCGCGCTTGACGCCTTCCATGCCGCGCACGTCCTCGAACTCGACCTTGGTCAGGGTCTCGCCGGTGGCCAGCTCGTAGGCGGTGCGCAGCGCCGCCTCGATGACGCCGCCGGTGACGCCGAAGATCGGGGCCGCGCCGGTGGACGCGCCGAGCGGCGCGTCGAAGTCCTCGTCGGGAAGTCCGGCGAAGTCGATGTTCATGCGCTTGATCAGGCGCGCCAGCTCACGGGTGGAGATGACGATGTCCACGTCCGGGTTGCCGTCCACGGCGAACTCGGGACGGGCGCGCTCGTACTTTTTCGCCAGGCAGGGCATGACCGAGACCACCACCAGCTTTTCGCGGGGGATGCCCAGCATGTCGGCGTAGTAGGTCTTGGCGATGGCGCCGAACATCTGCTGGGGCGACTTGGCCGTCGACGGCACGTCGAGCATGTCCGGGAACTGGTGTTCGAAGAACTTGACCCAGCCCGGGCAGCAGGAGGTGAGGATGGGCAGCTTGGCCGTCTGGTCGCCGCCCAGGAACCGGGTCAGGCGGTCGAGGAACTCCGAGCCTTCCTCCATGATGGTCAGGTCGGCGGCGAAGTCGGTGTCGAAGACGTGGTCGAAGCCCAGGCGACGAAGCGCCGCGGCCATCTTGCCGGTGACCGAGGTGCCCGGGGCGATGCCCAGGTCCTCGCCCAGGGCGGCGCGCACGGCCGGGGCGGTCTGGACGATGACGACCTTTTCGGGATCGGCCAGGGCCTCGACCACTTCCCAGCTGTGGTCGTGCTCGACCAGCGCGCCCACCGGGCACACGGCCACGCACTGGCCGCAGTTGGTGCACACGGTGTCGGCCAGGTTCATCTCGAAGGCCGGGGCGACCACGGCGGTGAAGCCGCGGTTGACGCCGGAGAGCACGCCGCAGGTCTGGACCTGGTTGCAGACGGACTCGCAACGGCGGCACATGATGCACTTGTCCATGTCGCGGATGATGGAGGGGGAGATGTCCTTGCGGTAGTGGGACATCTCGCCGCCGTCATAAGGCGACTCGCGGATGCCGAAGCGCTCGGCCAGGGCCTGCAGCTCGCACTCGCCGGACTTGGCGCAGACCAGGCAGTCCTTGGGGTGGTCGGACAGCATGAGCTCGAGCACGGTCTTGCGGGCGTTTAAAACGCGCAGGGTGTTGGTCTTGACCACCATGTTGTCCGAGATCGGGGTGGCGCAGGCCGGGGCGAGGTTGCGCCGGCCCTCGACCTCGACCACGCAGACGCGGCAGGAGGCGACCTGGTTGTTGACCTTGAGCTCTTCCAGGTTGAAGTAGCACAGGGTCGGGATGTCGATGTCGAGCTTTTTGGCGGCATCCAGGATGGTGCTGCCCGCTGGCACGGACGTCGTCTTGCCGTCTATGGTTATTGTCAGCATGGACATTGCGGACCTCCTTGGATCCTTATTGCTTGATGATGGAGTCGAACTTGCACTTGTCGTAGCAGGCGCCGCACTTGATGCACTTCGTGGCATCGATGGTATGCGGCTGCTTCTTCGTGCCGGTTATGCACTCCACCGGGCAGACCTTGGTGCACAGCGTACAGCCGGTGCACTTGGCGGGATCGATGGTGTAGGTCAGCATGGCCGTGCAGACGTGGGCCGGGCACTTCTTCTCGTTGATGTGGGCTTCGTATTCGTTGGCGAAGGTGTCCATGGTGGACAGGATCGGGTTGGGCATGGTCTGGCCCAGGCCGCACAGCGCCGTGTCCTTGATGTTGTCGCACAGCGACTTGAGGCGCGGCAGGTCGGCCTTGGTGCCCTTGCCCTTGGTGATCTTGTCGAGGATCTCGTAGAGGCGCTTGGAGCCGATGCGGCAGGGCGTGCACTTGCCGCAGGTCTCGTCCATGGTGAAGTCCAGGAAGAACTTGGCCACGGACACCATGCAGTCGTCCTCGTCCATGACGACCATGCCGCCGGAGCCCATCATGGACTTGCGGGCGATGAGCGACTCGTAGTCGATGGCCACGTCGAGGTCCTTGTAGGAGAGCGCGCCACCCGAGGGGCCGCCGGTCTGCACGGCCTTGAACTTCTTGCCGTCGGGGCAGCCGCCGCCGATCTCGAAGATGACCTCGCGAAGCGTGATGCCCATGGGCACTTCAATGAGGCCCACGTTGACGATCTTGCCGGCCAGGGCGAAGACCTTGGTGCCCTTGGAGGTGGCGGTGCCGATGGACGAGAACCAGTCCGCGCCCTTGAGCACGATGGCCGGAACGTTGGCGAAGGTCTCGACGTTGTTGACGATGGTGGGCTTTTCCCAATAGCCGGACTGGGCCGGGAAGGGCGGCTTGGTCACGGGCTCGCCGCGCTTGCCTTCCATGGAGCGGATCAGCGCCGTTTCCTCGCCGCACACGAACGCGCCGGCGCCGTACTTGAGCTCGATGTCGAAGTCGAAGCCCGAGCCGAAGATGTTCTTGCCGAGCAGGCCGTAGGTGCGGGCGTCGTCGATGGCCTTGCGCAGGCGCTTGATGGCCAGGGGATACTCGGCCCGGATGTAGACCGTGCCGATGGTGGCGCCGATGGCGTAGCCGCCGATGGCCATGGCCTCGACCACCGAGTGGGGGTCGCCCTCGAGCACGGCGCGGTCCATGAACGCGCCCGGGTCGCCTTCGTCGGCGTTGCACACGATGTATTTCTGGTCGGCCTGGTTGCCCAGCGCGATGCCCCACTTGACGCCGGTGGGGAAGCCGCCGCCGCCGCGGCCGCGAAGCCCCGAGGTCTTGATGAGTTCCACCACCTCGGCCGGGGTCATGGTCAGGGCCTTGGCCAGGGCCTCGTAGCCGCGGATGGCGATGTAGTCGTCGATGCTTTCGGGATCGATGAAGCCGCAGTTGCGGGTCGCGATCCGAATTTGCTTTTTATCCGTGGTCGTCGCTGGCATGTCGTCGTCTCCCGGTTGGTTTGATTACAGGACTACCCGTTCGTAGTTGACGGGGATGATTCCCTCGACCGGTTCGCCCTTCATGACGTACTCGGTCACCAGTTCCCGGGCCCTGCCCTCGTCCACGCCGCCGAAGACCACGGGGGCCTTGCCGGGCAGCGTGATTTCCACGGTGGGTTCGGCGTAGCAGTAGGTCATGCAGCCGGACTGCATGAATTCCACGCCGGTCAGTCCGTTTTGGGCCACCTCGTCCTGCATGGCTTCCAGGGCGGCCCTGCCGCCGGCGGCGATGGAGCAGGTGGCCAGCGACACGTTGATGATGGTCTTGCCGTTGCCGGCGGCCTTGCGGGCCAGGATCTCCTGGCGCTTGGCCTTGAGCTCGTCGATGTTCCTGATGGTGCTCATGAAGCGCTCCTTGGCGTCCGGTCAGTGGGACGGGCTAGTAGTCGGCCAGGATCTTCTTCACCTGGCCGGGAGTGACGTTGCCGTAGACCTTCTCCCCGACCATGACGATGGGGGCCAGGGCGCAGCCGCCGACGCAGCGCAGGGTGTCGATGGAGAACTTGCCGTCCGGAGTGACGTCGCCGATGTCCACCTTGAGCTGCTCCTTGAAGGCCTGGACCACCTTGTCCGCGCCTTTGACGAAGCAGGCCGTGCCCATGCAGATGGAGATGGGGAACTTGCCCTTGGGCACCATGGTGAAGAAGGTGTAGAAGCTGACTACGCCGTAGACTTGCGCCAGGGGGACTTCCATGTAGTCGGCCACGAACTGCTGCACCTCGATGGGCAGGTAGCCGAAGACGCTTTGCGCCTTGTGCAGCACGGTGACGAGGTGGCCTTCCTTCTGGGGCAGGGCTTCGATGAATTGGACGACTTCCCGGTAGAGCGGCTGCGGCAGGACGGCATGATCCGGCACCCGGCATTCGCCGACCGCTTGACAAGTTGAGTTTTGCATACCCAAGCACCTCTCCTTACGGCATTTTAATGTTCCTGGAAGGCGAGGCACGGTGGCGGCGCCGGGACGGTGGCGGCGACGGACCGGGCTCCGCGGTGTTCCTGACCCCTGGTCACTTTGTGAAAAATATCACAAACTAGGGGGGCTTACTGCTCACGACGTCTACCCCTCTGGAATAATAGGATGTTCGTCGTACGTTCCGCTTTCTCGCCACAGAGCAGCAAGAACCGGACCAAGGACATTGTCTCAGGAATATCAGCCTATTGTGAAAAGCGGTGCCAGGCAGGCCGGGGCCGGAAGGGGCGACAAGGCGTGATCGTGTCCCGGGGCGGCGGTGGCAGTGGTGGAGAAACTTCCAGAAAAGCTTTGATTCCACGATGTTGGCTGCCACAAGACAAAGTGCGCTAGCCGTCGGGAAAAAATGGGTCAAAATGCCACCCTCCCAGACGCCTCTGGGCTTCTGTGGTTGCCGGACTCGCGGGATATGATTTTCAGGACTACGGTAGCACGTTTTGTTTCCATGCGCATCCCCCCCTCCCCCATGGGCCTGGGGTCTCGCCCGGGTCGGCGGGGGCGGGCAGAGGGGCGTCGCGGTCCGGGATCGCGGAGGGATGTCCGTATTTTCGGACTATTGGGCCGGGAGCGGACAAGCCCGGCGCGGCGGGGAATAAAAATCGCCGCCGCGCCGGGCTTTGGCGAAAAGCGTTCGGGAGCGGCGGCCGCGACCGGCGATGCGGCCCCGGGCCGCCGGTCAGGCCAGCATCTCGTCCACCAGGCCCTTGAGGTTGTCGGCCTCCCGGGACAGGCCGGCCACGGCGGCGTCCGAATCCTCCATGGCCGCGGCCGTGTCGCCCGAGACGCGGCTGATGGACTCCACGGTGCGGCTGATCTCCTCGCTCACGGCCGACTGCTGCTCGGCGGCGGCGGCGATGGCCTGCACCTGGTCGGCCGAGGCCGTCACCAGGGCCACGATGCCGGAAAGGGCGTCGCCCGAGCGCCGGGCCAGGGCGTCGGCCCCTTCGATGGCCGTGGCCGCCTGCTCCACGCTTTTGACGTGCTCGCCGGTGCCGTGCTGGATGGCGGTGACGGCCTGCTCGACCTCCTTGGTGGCGGCCATGGTCTTTTCGGCCAGCTTTCGGACCTCGTCGGCCACCACGGCGAAGCCGCGCCCGGCCTCGCCGGCCCGGGCCGCCTCGATGGCGGCGTTGAGCGCCAGCAGGTTGGTCTGGTCCGCGATGTCGGAAATCACGCCGATGACCGCGCCGATGCCCTGGGCCTCGCGGCCGAGCACCGTGATGTCCTCGCGAAGCGCCGCCGCCTTCTCGCGGATGGCCCCGATCATGGACACGAGGTCGAGCACGGTCTTCGATCCCTCGTCGGCCTTGGCCCGGGCCTCGGCGGCGGTGGTGGCGGCTTCGCCGGCGTTCTTGGCCACTTCCATGACCACGCTGTTCATTTCGCCGATGGCCAGGGACGTCTCGGCGGCCGAGGCCCGCTGGGCCTGCGCTCCCTCCCTGGCCTCGCCGACCTTGCCGGTGAGCGCCTCGCAGGCCCCGCCCAGGCGGATGATGACGCCCTCGAGGGTGCGGGCGGCGGCGGCCGCGCCTTCGCGCCGGGCGGCCACGGCCGCCTCCCGGGCCGTTTCGGCCTCGGCCAGGCAGGTTCCGGCCCGGGCGGCCTCGTCCGCCGCCTCGCGGGTCTTCTGGTCGGCCTCGATGATCTTCTGCTTGAGGTTGTCCACGAGCGTGCACAGGGCGTCGGCCAGGGAGGTGATCTCGTCGGTGCGTCCGCCGAGGATGCGCTTGTCCACGCGTTCGTGGATCTCCAGGCAGGCGTCCATGTCGCCCGTGGCGATGCGCTGGCTGTGGCTGGCCAGGAAGGCCAGCCGGTCGATGATGGTGCGCTTCATGAAAAGCCACAGCGCCGCCACCAGGGCCAGCAGGCCGCCCAGGGAGAGCAGGGCGGTCTTGGTCTGGGCCGCGGACAGGGCGGCCATTTCCGGCGAGACGTCCTCCACGGTGACCAGGGCCCCGAGCACGGGGCGGCTGGCCCCGTGGCAGTGGTGGCAGTCCGGGGCGTTCTTCACGGCCCGCACCGTGACGAAGGCGGGCCTCTCCCCGGCGTGCAGCAGGGCAGCGCCGTCGAGCCCCTTGGCCAGAGCCCCGTCGAGCAGGGCGGCCACGTCCGGTTCGGGCAGGCTGTGGGACAGGGGGCGGCGCAGGGCGTCGGCACGGGTGGCGTAGGTGGTCTCGCCGCGGAAATCGGTGAGAAAGGCGTTGGACCTGCCGCCGGCCTCGGCGATCCGGGTGAACTGGGCCGTGGTGCCTTGGCTGTCGCCGAGGAGCATGGGTTCGCTGACCACGAGCTGGATGAGGTCGGCCGTGCGCCTGGAGGCGGCCTGGATCTGGGCCAGGGCGTTGTGGCGCTGCCACAGGGCGCTCGCCGTGAACAGTCCGGCCAGGACGGCGGCGGCCACCAGGCACACCAGGATCAGGGCCTTGGAACCGAGGGAGAGGGAACCGAAGCTTCTGCGCATGGGAAACCTCCCGGGCGCGGCCGTGGCGGCGCGCCTGGCGTCGCGGTGCGGATGCGGAACCTGGCGGCGCGCCGCCTAATGCGCCCCGGCCTTGAGCAGCGGCTTGTAGCCGAAGGCGCGGACGCGGGATTCGTTGTGGCAGCCCTGGCAGTCGGCCACGGTGGGCTTGCCCCTGATGGCGGCCGGATCGCCCGAGGCGGCGTGGGCCGCGCCCGGGCCGTGGCAGACCTCGCAGCCGGCGTCGGCCAGTCCCGGGGTGGCGGCGAAGCTCGTGAAGCCCCCGGGCTGGCCGTAGCCCGTCACGTGGCAGGCGAAGCAGCCGGCCAGTTCCTCGGGCGTGAGCTTGACGGCCATGCGCCGGACGTTTTCCGAAGCATGGGCCTTTTTGGAGTGCTTGACGAAGGCCGCGTGCTGGTCGGGGTGGCAGCCGGCGCAGGCGGCCGTGCCCACATAGCGGGCCTCCTCGGCCAGGGCCGCCCCGCGCGGGCCGGGACACAGGAACGCAAGGCCCCACAGGGCCGGGACCAGCCATGCTCGCCATGCCATGGGCGTACTCCCTTTGAAGGGCGAGGCGGGGCCGTCGCGGACGGGAACGACGGCCCACGCGTCGCCTCGGTGGCCTCGTCGCGCGTCCCGCCGGGCAGGGAAGGGCACACGCGGTAAGGTCTGATTCGTGATGAGAAGAGCAAGATGCATACCGGGGAGACGGTATCCGGGGCAGGCGGGCGTGGTTGGAGGCGGCTTGGCGCAGACGTTGTCGAAGGGTGCCAACAAGCTGAAATAATAATAATTTTCAAGATATGTGAGGCGGCCGCCCCCGGGTCGGGCAGGCGGGTGCGGCAACGGCCGGCGGCGGGCGCGTGATGGCCTGGAGCCTTTTGCCTCAAAACGGCGGCGAGGGTGTGTCAGAAGCCGGCAAGGAGCAGGCCCCGGGACGGGGTCACATGATGTCGTACTCCCTGATCTTGCGGTAGAGCGTCTTGCGGGAGATGCCGAGCGCCGTGGCGGCCAGGGTGCGGTTGTTGCCGAAGCAGGCCAGAACCTTGGCGATGTGCTCGCGCTCCACGGCCTCGAGCGACAGGAAGTCGCTTTCGCCCTCGACCTGCACGGAGAGTTCCCGGGGCAGGGCGTTCTCGGTGATGACCCCGCCCTCGGCCAGGATGACCCCGCGCTCGATGACGTTTCTCAGCTCGCGGATGTTGCCCGGCCACTGGTAGTTGATGAGGCACCCCATGGCCCGGTCGGACACGCGGTAGGTGCCGGCGGCCTGCACCCGGCCGAGGAAGTATTCCACCAGGAGCGGGATGTCCTCCTTGCGCTCGCGCAGCGGCGGCAGCTCGATGTTGAAGACGTTGATGCGGTGGTAGAGCGCCTCGTGGAAGCGGCCGGCCTCCACCTCCTTGGCCAGGTTGCGGTTGGTGGCGAAGACCAGGCGGATGTCGGTGGTGCGCTCGTCCTTGTCGCCCACGCGCCGGTAGGTCTTGTTCTCCAGGGTGCGCAAAAGCGAGGCCTGCACCTCCATGGGGAGCTCGCCGATCTCGTCGAGGAACAGCGTCCCCTTGTTGGCGAAGGTCATGAGGCCCTCGCGGTTTTCCGTGGCCCCGGTGAACGAGCCCTTGACGTAGCCGAAGAGCTCGGAGCGGGCCAACTCCTTCTGGAGCGTGGCGCAGTTTTTGATGACGTAGGGCTTGTCCGCCCGCCTGGACCGGGCCTGGATGGCCGTGGCCGCGACCTCCTTGCCGGCCCCGGACTCGCCGGTGATGAGCACGGGCACGTCGGTGGGCGCGACCTTCTCGATCAGGAAGCGAATCTGTTTGATGGCGGCGGAGTTGCCCACGATCTGCTGGGGCTGGTCGCGGGTCTGGGCGTGCCGCAGCTGGCGGTTTTCGAAGCGCAGGCAGGCCCGCTGGTAGGCCCGCTCCACGATGAGTTCCAGCTCCTCCAGGTTGAAGGGCTTGGTGATGTAGTCGTAGGCTCCGAGCTTCATGGCCTCCACGGCCGAGTCGATGTTGCCGTGGCCGGTGATGATGATGACCTCCACGTCCGGGGAGTGCTGGCGGATCTCCACCAGCAGGTCCAGGCCGTCGGCGTCGGGCAGGCGCAGGTCCAGGACCGCCACCTCGTAGGCGTTGCGGCGCAGCATCTCCCGGGCCTGGTGGGCGGTTTCCGCCGTGGCCACGGCGCGGGCCGGGGAGGAGAGCTCCTTTTTGAGCAGTTTGCCGATGGAGGGCTCGTCGTCGACGACAAGGACGCTGTAGGGGCTCGTCATGGGAGTTTTTCCGGGTTTAAGGGAAATTTCACGGTGAAGGTCGCGCCCTGGCCTGGTTCGCTTTGCACCGCGATCTCCCCTTGGTGCTTGGCCACGATGGACATGCAGGTGGAGAGGCCAATGCCGATGCCCTTGCCGGCCCGCTTGGTGGTGAAAAACGGCTCGAAGAGCTTGTCCAGGTGCTCGGGCTTCACGCCGCAGCCGGAGTCGGCCACGGACAGGCACACCGCCCCGGAGGAGGACTGGAAGGTGGTGATGACGATGCGGCCCGGCCCGGCGATGGCGTCCATGGCGTTGACGAGGAGGTTGAGCATGACCTGCTTGATCTGGTGTTCGTCGCCGGAGACCGGGGGCAGGTCTTCGCTGAGTTCCGTGCGCACGGTGATCTTGGCCTGGCTGCGCTGCTTGAGGTGGCTGCGCAGGAGCTTGAGGGTGTCCTCGACCACGGCGTTTAGGCTCACCGGCGAAAAGCTCACGGTCTTGTGGCGGCTGAAGGTGAGCAGGGTGGTGACGATGTCCTGGCAGCGCCGGCATTCCTGGAGGATGGTGCTGACGTAGTCCTCCACGTCGTCCACAACCCGGGGATCGACCTTTTCGCGCAGGGCCGGCAGACGGCGGCGCAGGCCCTCGGCGAAGCCGAAGATGGCCGTGAGGGGATTGTTGACCTCGTGGGCCACGCCCGTGGCCAGCATGCCGATGGTGGCCATCTTCTCGGCCTGGTAGAACTTGGCCTGGTATTCCTTTTCCCGGGTCACGTCGCGCTTGAACACCAGGATGTGCTGCTCCGGGTCGTCGGGGTGGTGGATGGGCGAGGCCACCATCTCGTATTGCACGTTCTTGCCGCCGATCTTGAAGATGGCGGTCTCGCGGCAGATGTCGCCCGTGGCCAGGGACCGGCTGGCCGGGCAGTCCGGGCAGGGCTGGTCCTGACCCCGGAAGAGCTGGTGGCAGAACTTCCCTTCCGGGGCCGGGTCGGGGAAGGTCTGGCGGAAGACGTGGTTGACCGAGAGGATGCGCAGCTCCGGCGAGAGCACCATCATGATGTCGGTGATGCCGTCGAGGATGGCGGCGATCTCGCGGCGGCGCTGGGAGGACTGGGCGTTGGCGTCTTTGAGGGCTTCGATGGTCTGGCGCAGCTCCTGGAAAAAGCCGAGCTTGCTGTGTTCGATGCCGATGAGGTCCTCGAGGGACGGCGCCCGCCAGGGCATCACCAGGCCTCCTGGCACACGCCGAGCAGGGATTCCCATGTGGCGGGCCTGGGATTGGTCAGGGTGCAGGCGTCGTTGACCGCCGCTTTGGCGATGGTCTCCAGGCAGCTGCGGTCGGGCAGGATGTCGCGCAGGCGCACGGGCACGCCGAGGTCGGCGAAGAAGCGCTCCAGCCAGCTGATGCCGGCCTGGGCGATGTACTGGGAGGAGCACATGCGCGGGCCGCAGACGATGCGCCCGATGGCCGCCAGCTTGTCCACGCTGGCCGGCAGGTTGAAGCGCATGACGTGGGGCAGGAGGATCGGGTGGACCAGGCCGTGGAGCACGTCGAACATGCCGCCCAGCGAATGGGCCAGGGAATGCCCGACGCCCAGGCCCGCGTTGGAGAAGGACATGCCGGCCGAGGTCGCGGCGATGCTCAGGTTCTCCAGGGCCTCGATGGAGCGGTCCTCCAGGGCCGGCCGGAGGTTCTGGGAGATCAGCCGCATGGCCTTGAGGGCCTGGTGCTCGGTGAACGGCGAGGAAAGCAGCGAAAGGTAGGACTCCACGGCGTGGGCGAAGGCGTCGATGCCCGAGGAGATGATGAGCTTCTCGCTTTTGGTCAGGAGCACCAGGGGATCGATGATGGAGATGTTGGGCACCAGCGACCGGCTGATGATGGACATCTTGAGCTGGCGCTCCACGTCGGTGATGATGCAGAACTGGGAGATGTCCGAGCCCGAGCCGGCCGTGGTGGGCAGAAAGATCATGGGGGGCAGGGGGCGCATGATGCGGTTGGCCCCTTCGTAGTCGCTGATGCGGCCGCCGTTGCCGACGATGGTGGCGATGCCCTTGGCCGCGTCCATGGGGCTGCCGCCGCCCACGGCGATGAGGACGTCGGCGCGTTCGCGCACGTAGATTTCCGCGCCCTCGTGGACCTGATAGTCGCGGGGGTTGGAATTGACGGCGTCGTAGTAGATCCACTCCAGGCCGTTGTCGCGCAGGATCTCCATGATGCGGTCGACCCAGCCGGCCGCGACCAGGCCCTGGTCGCTGACGAGCAGCACCCGCCGTCCGCCCAGGCGCTTGGCGCAGGAGGCCAGATGGACGATGCTGCCGCGTCCGAAGATGATCTCGGGGATGGCGAACTTGCTGATCCGCATGGCGCTCCTTGCGGCTGGGGCGGGCGGAGGTCCCGCCGGCGCGGGCAGGCGTTACCCGGAAAAGGACAACGGCCGGCCCGGCGTTTTCCGCAAGGCCAGACTTCAATGATTTCGACTGTAAACTATACCGCGCCCGCGCAAAAGGTCAAGCCGGCCCGGCCGGAGGCCCTGGCGCGCCTCACTCCCGACTGAACCGTTCGACGAGTTCCGCAAGCGTCGTCCCCAGGGCCTCGCAGATGGCTTCCACCTCGATCAGGTCGAGCCTGCGCTGTCCGCTTTCGTACTTGCTCACGAAGGACTGCGGACATCCCAGCCGCGCGGCCAGCTCGGCCTGACGCAGGCCGGCCTCCTTGCGCAACGCGAACAGCAGGGCGCGCAGGGATTCGTAGCGCCGGGAGTAGTTATGAAACTTCACAACATGTAAATAGATCGGGTTGCGGAATATCCCAAAAGGGGATATTTTCCGTAACAGAAAGCTGAAGAAAAGGCGGGGCACCGTTTCAGGACGACAATTGCGGGCAGGGACAAAGGGGCGAGGCGCACCATAAAGGCAGGGCCTCCTTGTTTCCAGCGGCATGGGCGGCAAGGCGCAAGGCTGTTTTGGGCGGCAAGCGCCTTTTGCCTTCTCAGAACGGCGCTGAACACATTTCTTGAGATTTGAAAATAGGGCGGCAGGGGGCGCGGCGGAATTCCGCGTTATTTTTATGAAGGCGTTGTCTCTGCACAGGTATTTACAGGGTTATATCCATGCTTGAATCGCCATGCGAAAGCGATGCGAAACCATGCGGGAAGGCGTCGCGAGCGGCGCGGCCCGGTCGTGAGCCGGGTCGCTGGAGAGGGGAGCCGGTGGAGAACTGGCGTGCGCCGGGTCCTTCGTGGTGGAGCGGATGCATGCACATCGCGATGGGGATGTCTCGGGGGGTGCCGCTGCTGCTTGAGAGTGTAATGAAACTATGTTGAGGCGATATTGGTATTTATTTTGCGATATTTTGTGAAAAACAAAAAAACGATGACTTTTATAAGCCGCTCATATAAAAAATGAAGGAGGTGTTGTTGCCGGAAGAGTTGACGACAATGGACTCGAAACAGAATGCACAGGGGTCATGGCGAAAGACATGGGGGCATTCGGAGTTTCGGTCTTGGGATAAACATCCTCACATAAGGCGCAATGATTCTCGGGGGGGCGCATGACGGCGAGGATGCATCGGCGACAAGCGTCATCGTTGGCTGGGTATGGATGCGTCGGCGGTTATTACTGAACGACCCTTCATGTCCTTGGGGGAGCGGAGCGCTTGCAGGTCAGGCGGAACGTTGGCCGCCTGTGTAGTGTAGTGTCTGCAACGCTGGAATGTGGAGGAGTCGTATGCAATGGTTCAACAATTTGCGTGTCGGTAAAAAACTTGTCCTGTCATTTATCCTTATGGCGCTTATTACTGCTGCAGTAGGCTTCCTTGGACTGCGGAATATGGGCGTTATCAACGACATGAACGACGTGATGTATACGAGAGAGCTGATAGGCATCTCCGCAATGAAAGAGGCAAATATAAATCTTTTATATATTGACCGAGGTATAAAAAATCTCATTCTTTCTAGAACTGCCGAAGAACGTAACCAGGTGCAGGAGCGTCTCGGGCAGTATAAGAAAGAATACATGAATCAGATGGCCACGGCCAAACCCCTTTTTGTATCCAAGGAAGGCAAAGAGGCCATGGCCAAGCTCGACACGGCCTGGAACGCCCTCCAGCCCGTTTGGGACCAGATCATCGAGACCTGTAAGAAAGAGGATCTCCAGAACAATCGGGCTTCTATCGAACTGTCCATGGGAGCCGGCCGGGAGAAGGTGAAGGTCGTCGACGACATCATGACGGACCTTGTCCGCATAAAGGAAGACAACGCCAAGGAATATTACACGGATTCCACGGCGATCTACAATTCCAGCCGGCTGACGATGTTGACCATCGTTGGCGCGAGCATCCTGCTCGGCCTGGGGCTCGGGGTGGCCATCTCCCGGGCCATCGCCAAGCCGCTGACCGCCTGCGTGGAGTTCGCCAAGGCCCTGGCCCGGGGCGATCTCGGCCACAAGCTCGACATCGTGCGGGCCGACGAGGTGGGCGAGGTCTGCCAGGCCCTGCGCGACGTGGCCGCGGCCGAGGGCAAGGTCACGGAGCTGGCCGGCAAGATGGCCGAGGGCGACCTGCGGCTCAAGGTGGAGCCGCGCTGCGAGGCCGATTCCCTCATGCGCTCCCTGGCCGCCATGATTGAGCGCCTGACCGAGGTGGTGGAAGAGGTGAAAAGCGGGGCCGAGAACATGGCCTCGGGCTCGGAGGAGCTCAGCGCCTCCTCAGAATCCCTGTCCCAGGGCGCTTCCGAACAGGCCGCCTCGGTGGAGGAAAGTTCCTCGTCCATGGAGCAGATCAACAGCTCCATCATGCGCAACGCCGACAACGCCCGCCAGACCGAGACCCTGGCCAAAAAGGCCAGCAGCGACGCCAAGGAATCCGGCCAGGCCATGAACGACACCGTGACCGCCATGCGCCAGATCGCGGCCAAGATCTCCATCATCGAAGAAATCGCCCGCCAGACCGACCTGCTGGCCTTAAACGCCGCCGTGGAAGCGGCCCGGGCCGGCGAACACGGCCGGGGCTTCGCCGTGGTCGCCTCCGAGGTGCGCAAGCTCGCCGAACGCAGCCAGACCGCCGCGGCCGAGATCAACAGCCTCTCGGCATCGAGCCTCGACGTGGCCGAGAGGGCCGGCCGGCTCCTGGAAATGCTCGTGCCGGACATCCTCAAGACCTCGGACCTGGTGCAGGAGATCGCCGCCGCCTCCCACGAGCAGAGCGCCGGTGCGGAGCAGGTCAACCGGGGGCTCCAGCAGCTCGACCAGGTCGTGCAGCAGAACGCCTCGGCCTCGGAGGAACTGGCCTCCACGGCCGAGGAACTCTCCTCCCAGGCCGCCCAGCTCGTCAGCACGGTGGGATTTTTCCAGGTGGCCGGGCAGACGGCCTCCAGGAACGCGGGCCGGGCCATGCGCGCCCAGCCCGCAGCCAAGGCCGGCCAGCGCAAGCAGGCGCCCCAGCGCCAGCGCCTGGTCTCTCTGCCGCCGGCCGACGGCGCCGGGCACGACGACGAGCAGTTCGAACAGTTCTAAGTCCCTCCCGTCCCGCGCCGGCGGCCTGCCGGCGCGGGACGGAGAGACGCTTGCGGGAGGCTTCCATGGAAGAGAAGGCAGTTTCCGGGGTCCGGCGCGTCCTGACCCTGACGCTCGGCGAAACGGGCTGTTTCGCCATCGACATCTTCGTGGTGCGCGAGATCCTGGACTTTACCGAAATCACCCGGCTGCCCCGGATGCCGGAGCACATGCGCGGCGTGGTCGACGTGCGGGGCCAGGCCGTGCCCGTGGTGGACCTCGGCGTCAAGCTGGGCTTCGGCCCGGTGGAGCAGACCATCCACACGCGCATCGTCATCGTGGAGCAGACTGATGAGCAAGGCCAGGTGCGGCTCATCGGCGCGCTGACCGAGGCGGTCAAGGAGGTGCTGGAACTTGACGAGGCCGGCATCGCGCCACCCCCGTCCATGGGCATGGAGGTGGAAAACTCCTGCATCCAGGGCATCAGCCACCATGACGGCCGGTTCATCGTGCTCCTCGACACGGCCCGTGTCTTCGACACGGACGAGGTCCAGGGTTTGGCCGGCCTGGTGGAGCGCGCCGCCGCGGACACGCAGCGCGACGCCGCCTGAGCCGCGTCCGCGAAACGGCTGGGGGGCTTCTCCTGAAAATACGGCCGTATTTTTAGGGAACGCCGTCGGGGATCCGCCGGGAAGACAAACATCCGGCCGTGCGGGCGTTGGCAAACGCCGGCACGGCTTTTTTGCGCCCCCGATCGTCCGGGATCAACTCTCCGCGCGGCGCGCGTCGAGGTAGTAGGCCACGGGCACCACCATGCGCGAAAAGACCGTGGCCGCCGCCTCGCCGGCCATGAGCGAGATGGCCAGGCCCTGGAAGATGGGGTCGAACAGGATCACGAAGGCCCCGGCCACGACGCTGATGGCCGTGAGCAGCATGGGCCGGAAGCGCACCGCCCCGGCCTCCTCCACGGCGCGCGCCAGGGGCACGCCCTCGCCCCGGCGCATCTCGATGAAATCCACCAGGATGATGGAGTTGCGCACCACGATGCCCGCCCCGGCGATGAAGCCGATCATGGACGTGGCCGTAAAAAACGCCCCGGCCAGGGCATGGGCCGGGATGATGCCGACGAGCGACAGCGGGATGGGAGCCATGATGGCCAGCGGCGTGGTGTAGGAGCCGAACCAGCCCACGGTCAGGATGTAGATGAGGACCATGACCACGGCGAAGGCGATGCCCATGTCGCGGAAGACCTCGTAGGTGATCTGCCACTCGCCGTCCCATTTCAGGCTGTAGTCGGCGGTCTGGGCCGGCATGGCCGTCCAGAGCACGGGCAGGGCGGCCTTGTCCGCCGTCTGCCAGGCCCCCTTGCCCGAGGCCCCGAGCTCGGCCAGGGCATCGTTGACCCTGCCCATGGCGTAAATGGGGCTCTCCTCGCGGCCGGCCACGTCGCCGGTGACGTAGACCACGGGCAAAAGGTTCTTGTGGTAGAGCCGCGTGGGCTCCTCCTGCTCGCGGATGGTCGCGATCTGGCCGAGGGAGACCAGGCCCCCGGCCTCGCCGCGCACGCCGATGCCCTCCATGTCCCGGGCGTCGGCCCGGCGGGAAAGCGGCAGGCGCACCACGATGGGCGCGTCCTCGCGGGCGGCCTCGTCGTGCAGGAGCCCGGCCACGGTCCCGGCCACGCTCGCGGTCACGTCCCGAAGGGCCCGGTCGGGATCGACGCCGGCTGCCTGCGCCTTGTCGCGCTCCACCCGGATGACGCGCTCGGGCCGGGGATCGTCCACGTACCAGTCCACATCGACGACATCGGGCGTTTTCTTCATGATGTCGCGCACCTGCCGGGCCACGGCCAGGCGGCCGGCGTCTGTCGGGCCGTAGACCTCGGCCACCAGCGTCTGGAGCACTGGCGGCCCTGGCGGCAGTTCCACCACCTTGACGCGGGCGTCGTGGCGGGCGGCGATGGGAGCCAGCGTCTCGCGCACCTCCTTGGCGATGGGATGGCTTTGCCGGTCGCGTTCGCCCTTTTGCCGCAGGTTGACGCTCACCTCGGCTTCGTTGGCGCCGGTGCGCTGGTAGTAGTGGCGGATGAGGCCGTTGAAGGTCATGGGCCCGGCCGCGCCGGCGTAGAGCGTGGCCCCGGCCACGTCGCTGCGGGCCAGCACCGCGTCGGCCAGTTCCCGGGCCACGGCCGTGGTCTCCTCCAGCGGCGTGCCGCGCGGCATGTCCACCACCACGGAGAACTCGCTCTTGTTGTCGAAGGGCAGCATCTTGACCAGCACGGCCTTGGCCGGAAAAAGGGCGCAGGCCCCGGCGAAGAGCAGGCCCACGAAGGAAAGGAAGCCCCAGCGCCAGGCCGGGCGCTTGAGCAGCCGGTCCATGAGCCAGAGATAGGCCCGGGTGCCTACGTCGTCCGGGATCTCGCCGTGGCCGGCCTCTTTGTCCGCGGGCTCGGGCCGCAGCGTCCGCTTGGCCGTCCAGGGGGTGATGCAGAAGGCCACGGCCATGGAAAGGAGCATGGCCACGGACGCGCCGATGGGCATGGGCCGCATGTACGGCCCCATGAGCCCGCCCACATAGGCCATGGGCGCGATGGCGGCGATGACCGTGAAGGTGGCCAGCACCAGCGGCGCGCGCACCTCGCCTACGGCCGCCACGATCACCTCCGAAAGGGGCCTGCCGCGCGAGCCCGGCAGCGACAGGTGGCGCACGATGTTCTCCACGTCCACGATGGGGTCGTCGACGAGAATGCCGATGCAAAAGATCAGGGCGAAAAGCGTGACGCGGTTGAGGGTGTAGCCCGTGAGCCAGTAGGTGGCGAGCGTAACGGCCAGCGTGACCGGCACGGCCACCATGACCACGAGGCTGGCCCGAAGCCCGAGGAACAGGGCCACCACGCCGCCCACGGTGACGGCGGCCAGGATCAGGTGCATGAGCAGTTCGTCCACCTTGGCCTTGGCCGTCTCGCCGTAATCGCGGGTGACGGTCAGGTTGACGTCGGCCGGCAGCAGGTAGCCGCGCAGGGCGTGCAGGCGTGAAAGGGCTTCATTGGCGATTTTCGTGGCGTTTTCCCCGGCGCGCTTGGCCACGGACAGGGTCACGGCCGGGTAGGCCGCGCCGGGCGCGGCGTGTGTTGCCGCCACGCCCTTGCCCGGCAGGTAGAAGACGTAGTCCCCGGGCTCGTCGAAGCCGTCGCGCACGGCGGCCACGTCGGCAAGGTAGACCGGGCGGCCGTTTTTGACGGCCACCACCGCCCGGGCCAGCTCCTTTTCGTCGCGGAAGAAGTTGTCCAGGCGGATGGACACGGCCTGGCCGGACTGGAAGGCGTCGCCGATGGTCTGGCCGGCGTTTTGCTCGCCGATGGCGTCCAGCACGTCCACGGCGTCGAGTCCCTGGGCCCGCAGCCGGTCCGGGTCGGGCTCGACCATGACCGCGCGCCTGCGCCCGCCGGTGACGGTCGTCTCGGCCACGCCCGGGATGCGGCGCACCTCCTCGTTGACGGAATTGGCCATGGTGCGCAGCTGCCGCGAATCGTAGGGTCCGCCCCACAGGGCCACGGCGAGTACGGGCACGTCGTCGATGGAGTGGGGCTTGAGGATGGGCCTCGAGCAGCCGGGCGGAATCCAGTCCAGGTGCTGGTAGAGCTTGGCGTAGGCGGCCACCAGGCTTTTCTCGGCGTTTTCCCCCACCTTGAAGCGCACCACGGTCATGGCCTCGCCCGCCCCGGCCGTGGAATAGACGTACTCCACGCCCGGGGCCTCCCAGAGGATGCGTTCCATGGGCGTGACGACGCGGTTTTCCATTTCCTTGGGCGTGGCCCCGGGCATGGACACGTGCACGTCGATCATGGGCACGACGATCTGCGGTTCCTCCTCGCTGGGCGTGGCCCACACGGCCAGCACGCCCGTGAGCACGGCGGCGAGGATCAAAAGCGGCGCGAGCTTGGAGTCGACGAAGACCGCGGTGACGCGGGTCAGCCAGTCGGCGTGGTGGCCGTGGTGGGCGGGATCGGTCATTGCGCCGCTCCGGCGAGCCGGTCGCCCTCGCGCAGGGCGCCGCCCGGGGCGCAGGCCACGCGCTCGCCGGGGGACAGGCCGCTCAGGACATCGACGAAACGCTCCCGGCCCCCGCCCTCGAAGGCTTCGGAGTCGGTCAGGTAGGTCTTGCCCTCGAACGTGGCGGCGAGAAAGGTCGCCCCGGTCTTGACCACCCGGAAGCGCAGCACGCCCCCCTCGTCCGCCACCACGGCCGTGGGCAGGTCGCCCCGGCGCTCCAGGCAGGCTTCCCGCACGAGGAGCTTCTCGGCGGTGCGGGCCGGCACGAACACCCGGCCGAACATGCCGGCCCGGGGCGGGCCGAGGCTTTCCGGCACGGCCTCGGGCAGGGCGCACTTGAGCTTGAAGGTGCGGCTGGCCGGGTCCACCCGGCCGACCACGGCCGAGACGGTCACGGCGAAGGGCTCCCCGGCCAGGGACGGCACGGCGGCCAGGAGCGTCTGCCCCTGGCGCAGGCCGGAAAGGAGCGACTCGTCCACTTGCGCCGTCAGTTCGTAGCCGCCGCCCGAGCGGTCCACCAGGGCCAGGGGGGAGCCGGCCGTGACGAAGGCCCCCTGGTCCACGTAGCGCCGGGCCAGGATGCCGTCGAAGGGCGCGGCGATGCGGGTGTAGGCGCGAAGGGCGGCCAGCTCGCCGAGCTTGGCCGTGGCCGCCTTTTCCTGGGCGTCGGCGGCCTCCACCTGTCTGGCCAGGGCGTCGTATTCGGCCTTGGCCTTGTCGAAATCCTCCTGGCTCACCGCCCGCTGGGCAAGGAGCCTGCCCAGGCGCTCCATGGTGGTCCTGGCCAGGGCGGCCCGGGCGGAAAGGGCCTGGCGCTCCCGGGCGACCTGCTCGCGCGAGGCCGTCAGGCCCTGCTCCTGGCTGGTCAGGTCCCGGTCGTCGATGCGCATGATGGGCTGGCCGGCGCGCAGGGCGTCGCCCTCGCGGGCGGCGACGTCCTCCACCGTGCCTGTGAGCTTGCTGGCCAGAGTGACGCTCTGCCCGGACTCCACTTCGGCCGGAAACGAGCGGCATTCGACCACGGGACGGCGCTCCACGGTCGTTACGGGAGCCTCGACCGTACGGATTTTCGGGGCATTGGCCGGCTTTTCGCCGGAACAGGCGGCCAGGGCGACGGCAAGACACAGTGGGGCGAGGAGGTGTTTGCGCATGGTTCCAGGAGATTCCACGCCATCCCCTGTTTGTCAACGTACGCCGACGCTCACTTCGCGCGGGTTGCATGCCCATGTATATTGCAGAGGCATGCAATATGGAATGCAACCTGCAACCCCGACGAGGGAGTCCAGAGGGCGACAGCCCTCTGGACTCCGGAGGCTTTCTCCCGTGCCATCCCCCGTCAGGGGCCGGGGAAGCGCCAGGGGGCGACCGGGGCGCAGTTGACGGCTTCCACGCGCCAGACTTCCTCGGTGAGGTGCAGCACGTTGAGGCGGCAGTAGTCCTGGCCCAGGCGGAAAAGATGGCTCAGGTCGATGCCCAGGGCATGACAGAGCAGGGTGCGGTTGACGCCGCCGTGGGCCACAACCAGCACGTTGCCGTCGATGTCGGCCAGTTCGCGCAAGGCGGCCACGGCCCGGGCCTGGACGTCGCCGAAGCCCTCGCCGTCCCTGGGCCGGCAGCCGACCAGGTCGTGGCCCCGGCGTTCGTAGTCGCCGGGGAAGCGCTCCTTGACCTCTTCCACGGTGAGGCCTTCCCACTGGCCCAGGTCGATTTCGCGAAGGCGCGGTTCCGGGCGCACCGGGATGTCGCGGCCGGCCAGGACGATGGCGGCGGTCTCCAGGCAGCGGGTCAGGTCCGAGGACACGGCGGCGGCGAAGGGCACGTCGGCCAGGGGCTCGCGCCAAAGGGCCGCCTGCGTCCGGCCCTCCGCGGCGAGGGGAAAATCCGTCTGGCCGATGAACCGCCGGGGCCGCTGCTGGAAGATCGCGCCGTGGCGCATGAGGTAGACGACGCTCACCGAACCCCCTTCCGGCCCGAGACGTTCGGCCGTCAGCCATTATCACCCAACCCTTTCCCCCCATCAAGGGGGTCCGGGGGGAATTATTCCCCCCGGCGAGGTCCAGGGGCGGCGCCCCTGGCCTTGGCCGCCGCGTAGGCCTCGGCCGGGGGCGGGCCGGGGCGGAAGCCGGCGGCCTTGATGACGTCCTCGGCCCTGGCCCCCATTTGGGCCTCGACCCGGGCCAGGACGCGCAGGGCGTTGCCCCGGCGGCGGACGATGGCGGCGGCGGCCTCGGGATCGTGGGCGAACAGGTCGAGCTTCTGGCCGAAGCGGGAGGCCACGGGCACGAGCCAGCGGCCGAAGACGAACTTGTCGGCCAGGTAGACGATTTCCTTTTCGGTCAGGGGCGCGTCGTCGGCCAGCAGGCAGTCGCGGTGGGCGGCCACGATGGGCGCGGCCGCGTCGAAATCCAGGGATTCGAGCAGCGCTCCGCCGGCGGCCTCGTGGTGCTTGTTGCCCTTGGCCACGTCGTGGAGCAGGGCGGCGGATTTGACCAGGGCCACGTCGAGGCTCGCTCCGGCGGCGTTGAGCGCCTTGGCCAGGGCCTCGGCCACGGCGGCCACGCCTCGGGCGTGGGCCAGCCCCTGGGGCGGGACCTTCTCGATGGCGAGCAGGGCCTCGGCCTCGGCCGGGGTGGGGATGCCCCGGCGGGGGGCCAGGGCGCGCAGGGCGGCGTAGTCGTCCGGGGTGTCCATGTCGGCCAGGATGTTGGCGTCCGGGACGGCGACCTCCTCGAAGGGGAACGGGGCCAGGGCCTGGCGCAGGCCGCCGTTGCCCACGTGGGCCAGAAGACGCGGGACGATGGCGGCGCGCAGGCAGGGCGGATGGCCGCGTTCGCCGGAAAAGACCGGATAGACCACGTCAGGCGCGTCTTCCTCTTCCAGGCGCGAAAGCAACCGCGCCGCCGTGGCCGGCCGGAAAAGCGGCACATCCACCGGGGTGATGCACAAGGCGCGGCAGTCCCCGGGCAGGGCGGCCAGTCCCGCCTTGACCGTGGAGAACATGCCGGTCTCGTAGTCCGGGTTGTGCACGGTGCGCAGGCTCAGGCGGCGCGCCTCATCGGTCACTTCCGGGGCGCGGTGGCCGGTGACGACCAGGATGTCGCCGACGCCGGCCCGGCGGAAGGCCCCGGCCAGGCAGGCCAGGGCGCTTCGCCCGTCGGTCAGGGGCAGGAGCGGCTTGAAGCGCGCCCCCATGCGCGAGGAGAGCCCGCCGGCCAGGACCACGGCGCAGGCCCGGGGAAAGGAGCGCCGCGCGGTCATGGCCGCGCGCCGGCCCGGCAAGCGATCATCTCGGCCACGATGCTCACCGCGATCTCTTCGGGCGTCTCGGCCTCGATCTCGAGGCCGATGGGGCTTTTCACCCGGGCGATGTCGGCCTTGGTGAAGCCGGCGGCCAGCATCTTGTCGTAGATGGCGTCGCGCTTGGGGAGCGAGCCGATCATGCCGATGTAGGCGGCCGGGGTGCGCAGGGCCTCGGCCAGGGCCTCGGCGTCGTGGGCGTGGCCGCGCGTGACGATGACCAGGAAGGCGTCGGGGCCGATGGCCCGGCCGGCGAACCAGCCCGCGGCCGGGTCGATGACGGCCGTTTCGGCGGCGAAGGGGAAGCGCTCGGGGGCGGCGAATTCCGCCCGGTCGTCGAGGACCGTGACCCGGAAGCCGACCATGGCCGCGATCTGCGCCGTGGGCCGGCTGACGTGGCCGCCGCCGCAGATGAGAAGCGGCGTGGGCGAGGCTACCGGCTCCAGGAAGAAGCTGCGGCCGGCGCAGTCAAGGACCACCGGGGCCGTGACGCGCCTGCCCCGCTCCCTGGCGGCGGCGAGCGCCGCCTCGCCGGGATCGGGTCCGGCGAAGCCGCCGCCTGGCGGCAGCAGCGTGCTTCCCGGGTCGCCCGGGCCGTCCAGGGGCGTGAGCACGAGGGCCCGGCCACCCTTGGCCAGGATGTCCTCCAGGGCGGCGTACAGGGATGTGGTGGCCGCGTCGGGGTTCAGGCGCTCCAGGAAGACGCGCATGCGGCCGCCGCAGATGAGGTCCGCCCCCTTTTCGGCCTGGCCGGTCATGTCGAAGTCCATGAGGCGGGAGGCTCCCGAGTCGAGGACCTGTCTGCCGGCGGCGATGACCTGGCCCTCGGCCAGGCCGCCGCCCACCGTGCCGGCGATGGCGTCGCCCTCGAAGACGAGCATCTTGGAGCCGGCGGTGCGCGGCGTGGAGCCTTCGCTTGTCACGATGGTGGCCGCGACCGCGGGCCGTCCCTGGGCCAAGGTGGAATTGATGGCGCGAATGAGTTCGATCATGGGCGATTGGCCGCTCCCTTGGCTGGATTGACGAGTTTCGGGCCGTGCTCGCCGCGCACGATGCGGCCGAGGATGGGGCCCAGGCGGCGAAGCCCGCTGCCGCAGGGGCAGGGGCCGGGAAGCCAGCGCGCGGCGTCGCCGGTACGGTAGCGCACGAAGGGCATGCCGCGCGCGGTCAGCGTCGTGAAGACCACCTCGCCCGCCTGGCCGTCCGGCAGGGGGGAACCCGTGGCCATGTCCACGACCTCGAAAAAGAGTTCCGTTTCGCGCAGATGGTAGCCGGCGAAGGCCTCGCATTCCACCCCGCCGCCGTAGCCCATCTCCGTGGCCCCGTAGTGGTCGAAGACCACGGCCCCGAACCGGTCGGCCAGGAGCTCCTTCCAGCCCTCGGGCAGGGCCTCGGCCGAGAGCAGGACGTTTCGCAGGGTATCCCTGGCGGCGGCGCACACGGCCGCGTCGTCCAGGGCTCGCCTGATCTGGGAGGGCGCGGCCACCAGCACGTCGGGCCGGTGCGTTTCGAGGTCCCGGCGCAGGTTTCCCGGGTCGCCCGTGGGGTCGCCGAGCAGGCCCCGGGCGGACAGGCGCGGCAGCGTCCGGCACAGCAGGTCGCCGATGCTGTCCGGCCGCTCCCCGGGCATGAGGATGAGCACCGTGTCGCCGGGCTCGACCAGCGTGGCGATGCCGACATGGAAAAAGCGGCGGATGTCCTCCACGTCGGCGGCGGTGAAGGCCACGCGCTTGGGCGCGCCGGTGGTGCCGGAGGTGGAAAGCGTCACCATCCGGGCCACGTCGTCCTGGGACACGGCCAGGAACCGGGCGTGGCCCCCGGTCAGGTCGGCCGGGGTTGTGAAGGGCAGGGCCTGGAACTCGGCCAGGCTGCGCGGGAAATCCGCCGGCAGCGCGCCCAGGCGTTCGCGGTAGAAAGGGGCCCTGGCCGCGTGGCGCACGGCCCGGCCGAGGGCGGGGAGCCGCCAGCGGGCGAGCGCCTCGGGATCGGGGGCCGCGCCCGGCCGGCCGAGGCCGGCGGCGACGAGGGCGTCCACCGGGCTTGGTCTCACGGCTGCCTCCCCCGATGGAGCGTGCGGCCGTCCGCGGCCGTGAGGTTGTAGAGGCAAAAGGGGACCAGCCGGTTGTCGGGCGTGGCCACGTGGATGCAGCAGCCGCGCACGCGCTCGAGGTCGAGCGTCCAGGCGTCCTGGAAGGCCATGGCCGAGATGGTGAGCCGCTTGGAGGTGGCGGCGTCGGCCAGGAAGCGGTCGAAGTCGTCGGCCGGGCCGGAGCTTTCCGGCGGAAAGGTCGGCGCGGCCCATTGCCGGGCCACGAAGCTCTTGGCCCGGCGCGCCCCCTCGTCGGCGGCGATGGGGGCAGGGGAACAGCAGGTCTTGCCCGTGGCGGCGGCCGGCGAAAGCCCGTCCTCGCCTGTCAGCAGATAGGGCTGGGAAAAGGAGCACAGGGAATGCTCGCAGCCCGGGGGATGGAAGTGCCCGGCCCGGATCATGCCGCCGGTTTGTTCCTCCAGGCCGCGCATGAGGTCGGGCAGGGTCACGCGCGCGCCGTCCCCGGACTGCCAGGGAAAGCGGCCGAAGGAGCTCACGGGCTGGAAATGCACGCCGCGCACGCCCGGGGCCTTGGCCCGGGCCAGGCGCACGAGGTCGCCGAGCTGGCCGTCGTTGACCCCCGGGGCCACGGTCGGCACGAGCACCACGCCGATGCCGGTTGCCACGCAGGCGTCGATGGCCTTGAGCTTTTTGTCCAGAAGCGGCGCGCCGCGAAGCGTCCGGCAGGCGTCGTCGTCGCCGTCGAACTGCAAAAAGACCGAGGCCAGGCCGGCGTCGGCCAGGCGCGCGGCCAGGGTCGGGTCGTCGGCCAGGCGCAGGCCGTTGGTGTTCACCTGCACGAAGGAAAACCCGGCCCGGCGGCAGGCGGCCACCACCTCGGGCAGGTCGTCGCGCACGGTGGGCTCGCCGCCGGAAAGCTGCACGTTGACCGGCCCGACCACCTCGAAAATGCTGGTGAAACGCGCCGCGAGCTCGTCGAGGGAGGGGTCCGGGCCGGGTTCCTCGCCAGCGGCGGCGAAGCAGACCGGGCAGCGCAGGTTGCACCGGCCGGTGACCTCGAAAAGGGCGGTGCAGGTGCGCTGGCCGTGTTCCGGGCACAGGCCGCAATCGTGGGGGCAGCCCAGGCGCGATTCGGTCAGGCGCGGCGGCGGCTCGCCCGGGGCCTTTGGCCGGTTCCAGCCGGAAAGCCCGGGAGGGCCGTGCCAGAACCGGACACGGAACTCCCCGTGCTCCGGGCAGGTCTTGACGACGTAGCCGTCCGGGCCGTCGCACTCGCGCCGGGCGGCCACCCGGCGCAGGCACACCGGGCAAAGGCTCGTGGTCGGAAAGGAACCGGTGGGCGCGGTCATGTCATTCCCGGGGCAGCGACGGATCGATGCCGGCCTCGGTCAGAATGGTGAGTATTTGCGTCCAGGCCTCGGCCAGCAGGCCGCCGCAGCGGGTCATGTCCGGCTTGCCGTCGCCCATCACGGCCTGGCAGGTGATGTCGCCGAAATCCGGCACCACCCGGTCGCGGAACCAGTCCACGAACTCGGTGACGAAGAGGTCGGCCCGCTCATGGGGCATCTCCTCCTCCCGGCCCCGGCCGACGTACAGGCCGAGCACCAGGCAGCCGCCGGTGAGGATGCCGCAGGTGAGTCCCGAGGCGCCCATGCCGTGGCACACGCCCGACGTGGCGCGCACCAGCTCCCAGTTCTCGACGCCCTGGGCGCGCAGGGCCAGCAGCATGAGGATCTGGCTGCAACAGTAGTTCTTGGCCGCAAGGGGCATGATTTCGAGCATGACGGGATTCATGAAGTCTCCTTGGCGGCCACGAGCAGACAATAGCCCAGGCGCGGACGCGGTCCGCCGGCGCATGCCGGATCGCGGCCCGTGATCATGGCGACGACGCTTTTGGCCGAGCCCAGGGCGAAGGTCAGGCGACAGGCCAGTTCGGTCAGAAGCCGGGTGTGGTCCTCGAAGAAAAGGGGTTTGAAGCCGGCATGGGCGATTTGGCCCATCAGGACCTCGCGGGGGACGGCCCCGGCGATGCAGCCGGCCGCGCCGTCGCCCGGCGGTCCGCCGGCGCGCAGGTAGAGGTCGGAAAGGGCGAGCAGTCCGCCCGGGCGCAGCACGCGGGCGATCTCGGACAGACTCGCCGGCGCATCGCCCGTGGCCGAGAGCACGCATTCGCAAAAGACGCCGTCCAGGCAGCCGTCGCGAAGGGGAAGAGCCTGGGCGCGGCCCCGCAGCGCCGGACCGTGGGCGGCGGCCTGGGCCGAAAACGCCTCGGAGGCGTCGAGGCCCAGGGCGAAAAGCCCTTCCCTCGCCAGGCGGCCGAGCGTCAGACCCGGGCCGCAGCCGAGGTCCAACACCCTGTCCGCGGGCGAAAACCGGCAGGCCGCCAGAGCCTTCTCGGTCAGGGCCAGCCCGCCGGGCCGCAAGGCATCGCCGGCCACGCGCCGGAAATCCTCGCGTTCGTAGGGCGCGGCGGCCAGGGCCACTACTTGTCCTCCAGCAGCTGCTCCACTTCCAGCATTTTGCCCATGGCGACGTACTCGGGCAAAAGCGCCATGTTGCACCTGGGGCAGGTGAGCACCTGGATGGTGAAGCCGCCTTCGAGATAAGTGACCGAGGCGTCCCGAGGCTCCAGGGGATCCCCGCAGGAGCAGCAGATCCAGTCGCCGGATTGGGGCAGATAAACCAGTGATTCAGCCATCGGTGTGTCTCCGTGCCTCCGGTCGCCGGAGGCCTCTTCCTCTTATTTCCCCACGCCGACAACGGTCATGCGGTGGCTGTAGGCGGTGAACACCCTGGCCGTGCCGCCTTCCATCACGTACTCCACCCAGTAGGTCACGCGATGCGGCGTGAAGCTGGCCAGAAAATGTCCGGTCTCGCGGTCGAGGAACTTGCGCCCGGTGCCTTCGGCATGGGCCAGGGTGCGTTTGACGTCGTCGTCGAGGATGTGGCGCGCTTCCATGACGGCGCGCACCTCGGGGCTGACCACGAAGTCCGGGCCGGCCGGGGCCTTGGCGTCCACCTGTTCGTTCCAGACCGTGGCGAGCAGTTCCCGGCGCAGTCGCGCCCGGGTCTCGTGACGCATGGAGAAGCCGGGATCGGGCCGCGCGGCCGCATCGGCGCCGTCCTTGCCCGGGAAGAGCAGGTCGAGCAGGTGGTAGGCTCGTTTGCCCACGTGGGCCAGCCGGTCGCGGCACATGGCGCAGGTGGCCAGAAAATCCCTGTCCGAGGCGGCGGCGCGGCGCGTGGTGATGGCCTTGGCCAGTTCCGGATGGGCGTTGCCGACCAGGCCGCCGAAGCCGCAGCATTCGGTATAGCGGCCGGAAAGGGGCAGTTCCTCGAAGGGGACGCCGCGTTTTTTCAGGATCGCGCGCACGGCGGCCTGGGTCTGCGCGTCGTGGCGCGAGGTGCAGGAGTCGTGCACGGCGACGGGCGCGGCCGGGACGCAGCCGGCCGCCTCCGGCAGGCCGGTTTCTTCGTTCATGACCTGCCACAGGGACACGGCCGGGATGTCCGGCGCGGCTTGGCGGAACACGGCCAGGCAGGAGGCGCAGGCGGTGATCAGGCGCGGCTTGCCCCGGGCTTCCCACTGGGTCTTGAACGCGGCCACGACTTCTTCGAAGAGCGCCTGCCGGCCGGCCCACAGGGCCGGCGCGCCGCAGCAGCCGAGAGAGAGGGCCACGCCGCCGGCGAGCTTTCGCCGCAGGAAGGCATAGGCCTCAGGGATGCGGCTGTCGGGTTCGCCGCCGAGCTGGCAGCCGGGGAAAAAGAGGTGGGTGCAGCTGTCCTTGCCAGGTTCGTCGCGCATCAGGGCGAAGTCCGGGCCGTTGGAAAAGGCCATGTCCTCCAGGGCGAATTCGTGGGCCGAAGGCGGCATCTTGCCGCGTGTGACCATGTCGCGGCGCGAATCCAGGCAGAGCTGGGCCATGGAGAAATCTTCGGGGCAGACCTCGGTGCACAGCCCGCACAGCGTGCACGAGTCGATCATGCGATTCAGGTAGTGGTTGCCGAGGACGATGGAGAGGTTGTTGTAGATCTGACGGGCGTAGAGCTTGGGATAGCCTTTGTAGTGCTTGAGGAATTCGCAGACCTTGACGCATTCCATGCAGTCGCACTGGAGGCAGCGGGCGGCCTCGGCCTTGGCGGCGTCCGGGGCGAATCCGGCGAGGTGGTCGGCCGGTTCGGTGCGGGGCACGGCGGGCACGTCTTTCAGGCTGGTGAATATCCGGGTCTTGGTGACGCCTTCCTTTTCCCGGCTGGTGGTCAGGCTGGCGCCGGCGGTGAGGCGGTCGATGGTCATGGCGGCCCGGCGTCCTTCGGCGACCAGGGAGATGATGGACCGGGAGCCGTCAGGCTGGGGCCAGCCGCCGCAAAAGATGTTCGGCTTGGGGCCCTGCAGGGTGACGGCGTCGACATCGGCCCGGGAAAGGCCGCAGAGGTCGCGGCCGGCGCATTCGACGTAGACGGCGTCGCACGCGGCGGCGAGGGTGTCGAGCAGCGCTGCGTCCACGGTCTGGCCGGTCTTGATGGCGACGCCCATGCGGCCGAGCATGTCGATTCCCTCGGCCAAGGCCTCGGGCGGCAGGACGTCGGGGGAAATGTCGTTGAGTTTGCCGCCGGGCTTGTCGCCGGCGACGTAGAGGGTTACGGCGAAGCCCTTTTTGGCCAGATCCCAGGCCAAGGTCAGGGAACTCATGTCGCCGCCGAGGGCGGCCACGGTCTTGCCCTTGGACGGCATGAGCATGGGCTTGCCGCCGGATGGCGAAGCCATGACGCAGCTGCGCTCGAGATCACCGACGGCCAGGGCGCCGCCGGCGTTTTGCCGGATGCAGGCGAGTTCGCAGGGGTGGTCGCAGATACGTCCGAGGACGCCAGGCAAGGGCATGGTGCGGTCGAGTATCTTGCGGGCGCCGGCGACGTCCCCGGCGGCCATTTTGCCCATGAAGGCGCGCACGTCCACGGAGATGGGGCAGGCGGCCTGGCAAGTGGGCTGTTCTTCCTCGATGCACCGGTACTCGATGTCTCGCAGTTCCTGCTGATTCATGGATGCCTTCCGGTGGGCAACAACGGGACGGGCGCGACGCGCCCGTCCCGTTGTTGCTTTTTAGCGGAGTGTAAAGCCCCGAAGGTTACTTGCCAAGCTCCTTGATGGCGGCCAGCACCTTCTCGGGATAGGCCGGGAGGTGACGGACGAAGGCGCCGCCGGTGGCATTGGCGATGGCGTTGATGATGGCCGGGTGCGGACCGCACAGCGGCACTTCGCCGACGCCCGAACCGCCGAACGGGCCGTGTTCACGCGGCGAATCGACGTAGATCAGCTCCATGACGTCCGGGATGTCCTTGATGTAGGGCACGCCGGCGCCGGCCAGGGAGGAGTGCTTCTTGATGTCCTCGAAGTCCTCGGTCAGGGCCAGGCCGATGCCCTGGGCCAGGCCGCCCCAGTTCTGGCCGTCGACGGTCTGGCGGTTGGTCAGGGTGCCGATGTCTTCCACCATGGTCATCTTGTCGACCTGGGTCTTGCCGGTGGTGGTGTCCACGGTGACTTCGGCCATGAACAGGCCGTACATGTAGTTGGCGAACGGGTTGCCCTGGCCGGTGTTCGGGTCGCAATCGGTGGCCGGCTGGGTCCAGGTGCCGTTGTACTTGGTCTTGAGGCCGCCCTTGACCATCTCGTCATAGGTGCGGAACGAGCCGTCGGGCTTGCGCATGGCGTCGACGAGCTGCGTGCAGCCGTTGATGATGGCGTTGCCGACCAGGACGTTGGAGCGGGAACCGCCGGCCGGGCCGGAGTTCGGGCACTTGCTGGTGTCGTTGAGGAAGATCTTCAGCTTGGAGGCCGGGATGCCCAGGGGTTTGAGGGCCTCGTGGGCGATGCACAGGGTGCTGAGGTCGGAACCCTGGCCATGGTCCTGCCAGGTGTTGAAGATCGTGATGGTGCCGTCGGGATTGAGCTCGACGTCGGCGCCGGCGGAGTCCGCGCCGTCAAGGCCCGAGCCGTAGATGCCGAAGGCCACGCCCACGCCCTTCTTGAGGGTGTCGGTGGAGTGCCGCTTGGCGTTGGCCATGGCTTGCTTGTACTTGGGCCGGAGGATGTCGATCATCTCGGGATACATGAAGGAATCAGGCACCTGCCCGGTCGGGGTGGTGTCGCCCGGACGGTAGCAGTTGACGTAACGCAGTTCCAGCGGATCCCAGCCGCCCTTGAGGGCCAGCTCGTCCATGAGCACTTCGGAGGGGAACATGATCTCCGGCGAACCGTAGCCGCGGAAGGCCGAACCCCAACCGTGGTTGGTGGCTACGCAGTAGCCGACGGCGCGCATGTTCGGGATGCCGTAACCGGCCATGAAGTACTGGGCGCCGCGCAGGGTCAGCAGATCGCCGAACTCGGAGTAGGGACCGTGGTCGACGATCCACTCGTGCTGGGTGCCTTTGATCTTGCCGGTCTTCTTGTCGGCGGCGACCTTGCCGGTGGTCCAGAACGGGGAGCGTTTGCCGGTGTAGTACTGCTGCTGCGCATAGTTGTAGTGCAGGTGGCAGGGGCGGCCGGTGGCCATGGTGGCGGCGCCGACGAGGGCTTCCATGGTCGGGCTGAACTTGTAGCCGAAGGTGCCGCCGGTGGGCAGCTGGATCAGGGCGATCTTGTCCGGCTCGACGCCCAGGCCCGGGGCGATCATGTACAGGTGCAGGTACAGGCCGATGGACTTGGAGTAGATGCGCAGGATGCCGTCCTCGTCGTACATGGCGTAGCCGACGTCGGGCTCGATGGGCAGGTGCGGCTGGCGCTGGGTGTAGTAGCTGCCTTCGGCCACCACGCAGTCGGAGCTGCTGAAGAACGGGCTGGGATCGTCGCCCTTCTCCAGGCCCTGCTTGTAGTAGGCGTTGGGGGTGCCGGGGTGGATCTCGATGGCGTCCTCGGCCATGGCCGCCGGGGCGCTCATGTAGGCCGGCAGGACTTCCAGGTCGACCTTGACCTTTTCGGCGGCGGCGCGGGCGTTCTTTTCGTTGTCGGCCGCGACCAGGGCGATGGCGTCGCCGTACTGGAACACCTTGGTGTCGCAAAGGATGGGACGATCCCAGCCGTCACCCTTGTTGGTGGGGAAGGTGATCAGGCCCGTGATGCGGTTCTTGCCCTTGACGTCCTTGGCGGTGATGACGCTGTGCACGCCCGGCATCTTGAGGGCTTCGGAGTAGTCGATGCCCTTGATGTTGGCGTGGGACACCCGCGCCTCGACGATGGCCAGGTGCAGGGTGTCGGAGGGCAGCTGGAGCTTCTGGTCGTCGCCGAAGGCCCACTGGCCGGTGACCTTGGCCACGCCGGAGGGACGCGGCGCACGGGAATTGAAGATGTTGCCGTCGGCCGGGAAGTTGTGGTTGATGTCCAGGGTCATTTCGCCGCGCAGCACCTTGGCGGCGTCCATGACGGAGTCGACCAGCGGGATGTAGCCGGTGCAACGGCACACGTTCTTGTGCTTCTGGAACCAATCGCGCACCTGCTCGCGGGTGGGCTTGGGATTTTCGTCCAGCAGGCCCTTGGCGGACATGATGAAGCCCGGGGTGCAGAAACCGCATTGGGCCGCGCCGTTGACCACCCAGGCCACCTGCAGCGGGTGCAGGTTCTTGGGGTTGCCCAAGCCTTCGATCGTGGTGATGTTGGCGTGATTTTCGATGCGACGGACCTTGGTGATGCAGGCGCGAACGACCTTGCCGTCGAGGATGACGGAGCAGGCGCCGCACTGGCCCTTGCCGCAACCGACCTTGGTGCCGACCAGATGCATTTGTTCGCGCAGCACTTCGGACAGGAAGGCATCGGGATCGACGATGAGCTTGCGCTCAATACCGTTCACGACCCAGATTTTTTCCAATTTTTTTGCAATTTCCATGCTTTTCTCCGTGCTCTGGTTAGAGGATTACCGTTTTCGCCGACGCGGGACGCGGTTTCGGGTCGTGGCCCAGCGCGCCTCCTGCAATCGCCCTCGCGCGGATGTACCTCAGACAACGGCCATCGGCCGCGGTACGCCTAATTCTTGCCGAACCCGCACAGCGGGTAACGGCACTCCGGACACATGGCGCACAACCCGCCATGGCCCAGGGACACGATGTCGGACCGGGTCAGCTTTTCGCCGGCCACGAGCCGCGGCACCGTCAGGTCGAAGATGCTGGCCTTGTGGTACATGACGCAGCCGGGCAGCCCGACCACGGGCACGTCGCCGATGTAGGCCAGCATGAACATGGCTCCCGGGAAGGTCGGCGAGCCGTAGGTGACCACCTCGCCGCCGGCGGCCCGTATGGACGAGGGGGAGAGGTCGTCGGGGTCCACGGACATGCCGCCCGTGACCGCGATCATCTCCGCGCCCTCGGCCAGGAGCTGGCGGATGGCCCGCACGGTCATGTCCCGGTCGTCGGGCACGATGACCTGGCGGAAGACCGCGCAGCCCAGGTCGTCGAACTTGCGGCGCAGCACCGGGCCGAACTTGTCCTCGATGCGGCCGTGGTAGACCTCGCCGCCCGTGGTCACCACGCCCACGCGCAGCGGCCGAAACGGCATCACCGTGACCACCGGGCCGGTTTCGGCCGTGACCGCCTCCACCGCCTCCAGGCGCTGCCCGGCCACCACCAGGGGCACCACCCGGGTGCCGGCCAGCATCTGGCCCGGGGAGACCACCGCGTCGCCGTGGATGGTGGCGATGGTCACCTCTTCGATGGAGTTGAGCCGGAAAAGCGCCTCGACGTTGATCTTGAGCAGCCCGCGCCGGTCGGCCAGCAGGTTGATGCGGCCCTCGCAGGGCTGGGTGAGCGTCGTGCCCGGTCCGGCCACGGCCTGGGCGATGCGCGCGGCCGCGTCGTCCTCGTGCACCAGACCCTCGGCCAGGTCCCAGACGTAGATGTGCTCCTTGCCCAGGCGCAGCAGCGCGGGGATGTCTTCGGGGGCGATGACGTGGCCCTTGCGGAAGGCCGGCCCCTTGCCCTCGCCCGGCACGATGCGGGTGATGTCGTGGCAAAGGACCATGCCCTGGGCCTGTTCGACGGGAACGCTGCGCATGGACTACTCCTTCCTTGTCAACTCGGCGGCCCGGCCGGAAGCGCACGCACTAGAGTCACGATTATTTTGAAAGCGTGATCGCAGATCGACGCTCCCGCCGTGCGTCTGGACCAAGGTCCTGTGTCTTTCCTGAACGGGCAAGACCAAGACTGACGAATGATGTGTTAAGTCTAACATAGTTTTGCTGCGTTCCGCGAACCATGGCGATCCCGAATCTTGCGGGAGGCTTGGCCGTGAATGGGCGAAACTGCTGGTTTGCCGGGTCGCTTCTGGCATATGGTACATGGAAACAGCAAGAAGCAGGCCAAGGCTTCGGGCCGGGAAAACCCGCCAATGGCGGTGATCGGGGACAACTATCACGCTGGAAGGTCTGCCAGTGTGACACGCTGACAGTTCCGGAAGTTGCCCAGGAGGGGGGGCAGTTGATTTAACATGCTGATAATTTTTATGAATCAAGCGTAAAGTAATTTTGATCCACCGGGGCCTGGAAAATGGGTCAAAAGGCGACAACGTCTACGCAAAGTCGATGGCTGATTCTGCAATGCTAATGTAAACATAGAAAAAAGCACTGCAATAGCTATGTTATATAGAACATATGCTGTCGCCTTTTGGGTCGAAAGCTCGCCTGGCCGGCCGCCTTCCGGGACGGAAAGGGCCGCGCGGCTGGGCAGGGAAGGCGGACGGTGAAGGCAGGTGGAGCGGCGGCGCGGACCGCGCCGCCGGGTGACGGCCCCGCTGCGCAGACCGTTGCCGGGTCGGGACAGGGGACGGCGGCGCGACGCCTAGAACAGGCTGTACTGGCGGATCTTGCGGTAAAGGGTCTTGCGGCAGATGCCGAGCGCCTCGGCGGCGAGCGACCGGTTGTTGTCGTAGAAGTTGAGCACTTTCGCGATGTGCTCCTTCTCCTTGGCCTCCAGCGTCAGGATCTCCTCCTCGGCCCGGGCCGGTTCCAGAAACTCGCGGGGCAGGGCGTGTTCGGTGATGAGGTTGTTTTCCGAGAGGATGATGGAGCGCTCCATGACGTTTCGCAGCTCCCGCACGTTGCCCGGCCAGTCGTAGCCCGTGAGGCACTTCATGGCCCGGTCGGAAATGCGGTAGGGGGCCTGGCCGGCGGTCAGGCGCGACAGGAAGAACTCCACCAGGAGCGGAATGTCCTCCCGACGCTCGCGAAGGGCCGGCATCTCGATGTTGAAGACGTTGATGCGGTGGAAAAGCGCCTCGTGGAAGCGCCCCTCGGCCACTTCCTTGACCAGTTCGCGATTGGTGGCGAAAAGCAGCCGGATGTCCGCCCGGCGCTCCTCTTTCTCGCCCACCCGACGGTAGGTCTTGTTCTCGAGCACGCGAAGGAGCGCCGCCTGCACCTCGATGGGCAACTCGCCGATCTCGTCGAGGAAAAGCGTGCCCTTGTTGGCGAAGGCCATGAAGCCGTCGCTGTTCTCCACGGCGCCGGTGAACGATCCGCGCAAATGGCCGAAGAGCTCGCTTCTCGCCAGTTCCTTTTGCAGCGTCGCGCAGTTCTTGATGAAGAAAGGCTTGTCCGCGCGCTTGGACAGCGACTGGATGAGGTGGGCCGCCACCTCCTTGCCCGCGCCGGATTCGCCGGTGATGAGCACCGGCACCTCGGTGGGGGCCACCTTTTCGATGAGGTAGCGCACCTGCTTGATGGCCGGGGAGTTGCCGATGAGCTTGACCGGCGGGGTCTGGCCCTGGAAGTGGCGCAGCCGCCGGTTCTCCCGGCGCAGGAAGGTGCGCTGGTAGGCCCGCTCGATGAGAAGCTCCAGCTCGGCCAGGTTGAACGGCTTGGTCACGTAGTCGAAGGCCCCGAGCTTCATGGCCTCCACGGCCGTGTCGATGGCCCCGTGGCCGGTGACCAGGATCGTCTCCAGGTCCTCCTGCTTGGTGCGCAGCTCCACCATGAACTCGATGCCGTTGACGTCGGGCAGGCGGATGTCGAGCACCGCCACCTCGTATTCGTTTTTCGCGAAGAGTTCCCGGGCCTCGCGGGCGCAGGAGGCCACGTGGATGGTGCGGGCGGGCGTGGTGAGCTCCTTGAGCAGGAGCTTGCCGATGGAGGGTTCGTCGTCGACGACGAGGACGCAATAGGGATTATTCACGGGTGTCGCCGCTGTCCAGGGGGAGTTTCACGGTGAAATGCGTGCCGAGGCCCACTTCGCTGGCCACCTCGATGACGCCGTGGTGTTCGCGCACGATGCTGTAGCAGGCGGCCAGGCCGATGCCGATGCCTTTGCCCACGGGCTTGGTCGTGAAGAAGGGGTTGAAGAGCTTGTCCATGTTCTCGGGCGGGATGCCGCAGCCGGTGTCCTCCACGGAAAGGTTGACCGTGTTGTCGTTTTCCGGGTGGGTGGTGATGGTGATCTCGCCCTCGCCGTGGATGGCGTCCATGGAGTTGACGAGGATGTTGAGCAGCACCTGCTTGAGCTGGGCCTCGTCGCCCGGCACCGTGGGCAGGCCGGCGAAGAGGTTGACCGTGAGGGAAAGCCCCTGCTTGCCGCGCTCTTCCAGGTGGGAGCGCAGGATGCTCAGGGTGTCGGTGACCACTTCGTTTAAGCACACCGGCGAGAAGGCCAGGGTATGGGGCCTGGAGAAGGACAGCATGGAGCGCACGATGTCGCGGCAGCGCCGGCACTCCATGAGGATGGTCTCGGTGTACTCCGACACGTCGGTGAAAAGGGCGTCGTCCACGGCGGAGCGGATCACGGGCAGGCGGCGGCGGATGCCCTCGGCCAGGCCGTAGACCGCCGTGAGGGGGTTGTTGATTTCGTGGGCCACGCCCGCGGCCAGCATGCCGATGGTGGCCATCTTCTCGGCCTGGTAGTACTTGGCCTGGTATTCCTGCTCCATGGTCACGTCGCGCTTGAAGATGAGGATGCGCGACTCGGGGCTGTCGGGGTTGTGGATGGGCGAGGCCACCATTTCGAACTGGCGCGTGAGCCCCCCGATCTTGAAGACGCCCATGCAGCGGCACACGGCGTTGGACTTGAACGACCGGTGGGCCGGGCATTCCGGGCAGGGCCGCTCGGCGTCGCGGAAGAGCTTGTAGCAGTGCTGTCCCTCGGGGCGCGGCACGTTGAAGAGCTCGTGAAAGACGTGGTTGACCGAGATGATGCGCAAATCCTTGGTAAGCACCATCATGATGTCGGTGATGCCGTCGAGGATGGCCGCGATCTCCTGGCGGCGCAGCTCCGATTCCTCGTGGGCCTCGCGCAGCTCCTGCACCTTCTGGCGCAGCTCCTGGTAGAAGCCGAGCTTGCTGTGCTCGATGCCGATGAGGTCCTCGAGGGTCGTCGGATGCGGCGGGGCCTCGGGAGGAATCTCGGGCCCGGACAGGGGATAGGGGCAGGAACGCAGCCGTGAGGGCATCATGAAGGATTCCCGGCCCTCCCGGGCCACGTCCAGGGGCAGGCGGCGGAAGGGCATGGCGCGCAGGGCCGCCGCGCCGAGGCTGACGCCGCGCACGCCCTTTCCGGATGCGCCTCGCTCCGGGTGCTCCTTGCTGTCCTGGGCTGCCATGATCCCGTCCATGCGCGCGCCGCGGTCAGGACAGGAGCAGGCAGGCCGGCTCCTCGCCTCGGGCCTCGGGACGCCTGACCACGAGCCTGTCCGGTCCGACCGGCTCTATGGCGGCAACATAGCCGAGATCCAGGAAATCCTGCAAGGCGGCGATGGCCCGCAGCCTGAAGGCCGGCATGGGCTGGCGGGTGAGCCCGGACAGGCGGCGCAGGGCGGCCATGTCCAGGCGCAGTGTGGACGGACCATGGGAAAGGAGTGCCGCCAGCCAGCGGGGGAAGGGCGCGGCGCCGAGCGGCGCGCGGGCGGCCAGCAGCCGTTCCACCACGGCGGCGGCGCGCAGGCCGGCCATGAGGCGGGGGTTCACGTCCAGGGCGCAGATGCCGGCTTCGCGGTCGCACAGCAGGGTGTGCAGCAGCCTGACCTGCATGCGCACGCAGCCGGCCCCTTCCTCGATCTCGATGCGGGCCCCGGCCAGCCGCCACAGCGACCGTTCCAGCCGCCTGGCGTCGAAGCGCCGGCCCTTGGGCCGGATGAGCCGCGTGAGGTCGCGCAGCCGGAACCGGGCCGCGCCCGAGCGGCCGGATTCGCGGAAAGCCAGCAGCAGACAGCCGAGAAAGGCGTCCAGGTCGTCCTGGTCCAGGCGCTCGCCGCAGTAGCGCACGTCCGCGCCGTCCCAGCAGGCGGCCAGGGGCGCGCCGTCGCAGCGGGTGCGGGGTCCGGGATTGCGGGCGGCGAAGAGGTCCGAGGCCAGGAGCAGGCCGGCCAGGCGGTCGGAAAAGCCCTGTTCCAGGGCGTCGGCCGGGCCCGGGCGCGCCTCGGCGTCGAAAGGGTTGGCCAGGGGCATGGCGTCGAAAGCGATTTCGTCGTGATACATGGTGCTCCCCCTTGCCTGCGGCCGCCCGCGCCGGACGCGGACGGGCGAAAATATGGCGGCGGGCCGGCCGCGGGGGACGGCCCGTCGCGAGAGCCGTTACGCCTGGCGTTTGAGGGTGGCCAGCATGCCGCGAAGCTGCCGCAGGTGGCCGCGTTCCTCGTCCAGGCACTGTTTCACGATGCTGCCTTCGGCCGCCGGCAGGAGATCCATCATCTCGCGGAAGTAGAGGATGGTGTCCTTCTCGAACCGGCTGGCCAGCTCGATGGCCGCGACGGCGTCGGCCGCGTCGGCCAGGTCCTTTTCCGGCGCGCCCCCGCAGAAAAGGGCGTGGGAATCGAGCAGGGCCTGGACGTAGTCCATGTATTCCTCTTCGTCGCTGCCGGCCGGGATCTCGATCTTGGCGATCCGCCCGGCCATGGCCTCGAAGATGGCCTGGTGGCGGGCCTCCTCGCCGGCGAAGAACTCCAGGAAGCGCTTGACGTCCGGGTTGGTCGCGGCGGCCGCCGCCTTGCTGTAGACGTTGCGGCCGCGCCGTTCGATCTCCACGGCCGTGCCCACGATATCGCTGGCGCTGAAAAAGCGTGCCATGTACGTCTCCTTGAAAGTTAGGATGCCTCCGGCGGCCGGGGGGGATCATCCCCCCCGGACCCCCCGGACGGGGCGGTGACGATGGCTTCTGTCACTCGCGTCGCCTGCGTCGCATCCGCCGTTTACAGTTCGTTGGGCAGGGCCTTGAGCTGGGCGTAGGTGTACACCGGGCCGTCCACGCAGACGTAGCTCGAGCCGATGTTGCAGCGCCCGCAGATGCCGATGCCGCACTTCATGCGTTTTTCCAGCGTGGTCACGATCTGGTCGTCCTCGAAGCCGAGCTTCTTGAGGGCCTCCAGGGTGAACTTGATCATGATGGGCGGGCCGCAGGTCACGGCCACGGTGTTCTCGGGCTTGGGCGCGAGCTCCAGCAGCACGTTGGGAATGAGGCCCACCTTGTGCGCCCAGCCGTCGGCCTCGCGGTCGATCGTGAGCGTGGTGTTCACGTCGGCTCGCGAGGTCCACTCCGGCAACTCGGCCGAGAAGGCCATGTCCGCCGGGGAGCGCGCGCCGTAGAGCAGCGTGATGTCGCCGTAGTCGGCCCGGTTGTCGAGCATGTAGAGGAACAGCGTGCGCAGCGGGGCCATGCCGATGCCGCCGCCGACGAACACGATGTTCTTGCCCTTCATGGCCTCGTACGGGAAGCAGTTGCCGAGCGGGGCGCGCACGCCCACCTTGTCCCCGGCGTTCAGGCCGTGGAGCATGGTGGTCACCTCGCCGGCCCGCATGACCGAGAACTGGAGGTAGTCCATGCGGGTGGGGGGCGAATTGATGACGAAGGTGGATTCGCCGATGCCCGGGGCGGACAGCTGGCCGACCTGGCCGGGCTCGAACTTGAAGGCGGCCATCTTGGCCTCGTCGTCGAAGCGCACCCGGAAGGTCTTGATGTTGTGGGTCTCCTGGACCGTCTCCAGGATGGTGGCCACTTCCGGCAGATAGGGATTGAACGGATCGGTCATGGTCTTAACACCCCTCTAGCCCTTGGCCCTGGCCACGGCGTTTTGCACGATCTCGCGGATGTCCACCGAGACCGGACAGCTCTTGATGCACCGGCCGCAGCCGCAGCAGGCGACGAGCCCGTCATGCAGGGTGGGATAATAGCTGAACTTGTGGCCCACGCGGTTTTTGAGGCGATGGGCCTTGGTCGGCCGGGGGTTGTGGCCCGAGGCCTCCAGGGTGAACTGGAAGTGCATGCAGGCGTCCCAGGAACGCATGCGCCGGCCGGACATCCCTTTGGGCTCGTCGGTGATGGTGAAGCAGTAGCAGGTCGGGCACAGGTAGGTGCAGGCCCCGCAGCTGACGCACTTGTCCGACTGGTCGCGCCAGAAGTCCGCGTCGTCGAAGGCGGCCAAAAGCGCCGCCGGAGAGGCGGCGATGTCCGGGGCCTCGCCCAGGACCTCCCGGGCGGCGGCCTTGACCGCGGCGGCTTCGTCGGCCTTGGCCGCGCCGTCGGCCAGCGCCGGGTCCTCGAGCAGGGCCGCGCCCTTGTCCGTGACGGCCTCGGCCGTGTAGCCGCCGGCCACGGGGGTCAGCAGCACGTCCGAGCCCGAGCCGTCCGCCGGGCCGGAGCCGACCCAGTGGCAGAAGCAGGTGTTTTCCACGTTGGCCGCGGCGCAGGCCATGGTCACGAAGACCGTGGCCTCGCGGGCGGCGATGTAATACGGGTCCGGGAACTTCTTGCCGATGTAGACGCGGTCGAAGATGAGGAATCCCCGCGCCCCGCAGGGCTTGGCCCCGAAGACCACGGTGGGCTCGGCTTCGGTCGAGGCAATGAGCTTGAGGGTGGGCTTGCCGGGATCTTCCGGGTCCTTGCCCTGCTCGTAGCGGAACAGTTCCTGGCAGGCCGGGAAGACGGCGCCCTTGGGCGGGGCGGTGGCGTCGCTGTCGAAGACGGGCCGGCAGCCCGGCGCATAGGGCCGGAACACCACGCCGCCGCCTTCCGCGACGGGAACGAGCACCCGGCTCTTGGCGGCCAGGGACTTGAGCCAATCGGGGAGCTTGTCGCTCGCGATATATTTGACAGCGGCCATTACCAGCTACGCTCCTTGATGTTGTCTTCCTCGAGCTTGAACTGCAGCAAGGGCGGGATCGCCTGCGGGTCCACGCCGGCCTGGTAGTCGAACAGGTCGCGGATGGTGCGGTTCAGGTGCTTTTTGAGGGCCAGCACCGGGATGTCCATGGGGCAGGCCCGCTGGCACTCGCCGCACTCCGTGCAGCGTCCGGCCAGGTGCAGGGCGTGGACGACCTGGAACATGAGCTTTTCCGTGGCCGTGTCGTCCTGGGTCAGCCAGTGGGGCTCGCGGCTCTGGGCGATGCAGTGGTCGCGGCACACGCACATGGGGCAGGCGTTGCGGCAGGCGTAGCAGCGGATGCAGCGCTCCATGTGGTAGCGCCAGAAGGCCATGCGCTCGGGCACGCTCATGGCGTCGAGCGCGGCCAGGTCGGCGTCCGCGGCCGCGGCCGGGGCGGCCGGGGCGATGGGGTCGCCCACGTAGGCGTCGGCCAGCACCGCGTTGGGGAACTGGCAGCGGCCGCACTTGTCGGCCCGGACCTCGGCCAGGGGCATGGCGGTCGTCTGGCCGCCGGCGGTGACGGAGACCGTCTTGCCGTCGTCGGTCACGGCCGTGACCGTGCCGGCGGAGACGCCGGCACCGGCGAGTCTGGCCTTGACCTTGGACAGGTCGATCACGCCCGTACACGGCATGCCGAAGATGACGACGTTGTCGCGGTTGATGAGGTTTTCCTGGAGCAGCTCGACCACCGAGCGGGAGTCGCAGCCCTTGACCACCACGCCGACCTTCTTGCCCGTGAAGGTGGGCAGGTACACGGCGGGGTTGTGGACGTTGAGCGGGCCCCATTCGAGCTTGTCCACGTCGGCGTCCGTGCGCATGAAAAGCGGCGTGTTGTGGAGGGGGTCGTAGCCCTTCTGCCAGCCGATGACGCATTCAAGGCCCGGCAGGGCCTCCTTGATGCGGGTTTTGAGCTCCTCAAGCCGCGACACGGTTGCCTCCTTGGCCGAGCGCCCCGGCCGCCGCCTTGGCCAGCATGTCCGCGGAAACGGCGTCGAAACGCGGCGCGGGGCCCAGGGCGTGAATCTGTTCGGTGAACACCGTCACCACCTTCTGCCAGCGCTGGCCTTCCGAGGCCGAGACCCAGGTGTAGTCGAACCGGCCCGGGTCGATGCCGAGGATGGGCAGGAAGCGCTTGAGCACTTCCAGGCGACGCCGGGCGTAGAAGTTGCCTTCGGCGTAGTGGCAGTCGCGGGGATGGCAGCCGGAGACGAGCACGCCGTCGGCCCCATTGATGAGCGTCTTGGCGATAAAGAGCGGATCGATGCGCCCGGAGCACGGGACGCGGATGATGCGCAGGTCCGTGGGTTGGCCGAAACGCCCGACGCCTGCCGTGTCCGCGCCGCCGTAGGAGCACCAGTTGCACAGAAATCCGACGATACGCAGTTCCTTGCCGGTCAGGACTGGCATAAGGCGTTGACCTCCGCGAGGATTTGGTTGTCCGTGAAGTGGGACAGCTGGATGGCGCCCTGGGGACAGGTCGAGGTGCAAAGGCCGCAGCCCTGGCAGACCGTCTCGATGACCTCGGCCTTCTTCTGGCCCCGGAACTCCACTTCCTTGATGGCCTTGAACGGGCAGGTGATGATGCACTTGCCGCAGCCGACGCACCGCTTGATGTCCACGCGGGAGATCTGCGGGTCGCTTTCCAGCATGTCCTTGGAGAACAGCGCCAGCACCTTGGCGGCGGCGGCGCTGCCCTGGCCCACGGACTGGGGAATGTCCTTGGGGCCCTGGCAGGAGCCGGCCAGGTAGACGCCGGCGGTGTTGGTCTCCACGGGCTTGAGCTTGGGATGGCTCTCCATGAAGAAGCCGTACTTGTCGTAGGAGATGCGCAGCTTCTCGGCGAGCTTGGGCGCGCCCACGGCCGCTTCCGCGCCGGCGGCCAGGACCACCAGGTCGGCTTCGACCTCGACCTGGGTGCCGGCCAGGGTGTCCGCGCCGCGCACGATCATCTTGCCGTCCTTGGGGTAGACCATGGCCACGCGGCCGCGGATGTAGCGCGCCCCGTACTCCTCCATGGCCCGGCGGGTGAACTCGTCGTACATTTTGCCGGGCGAGCGGATGTCCATGTAGAAGACGTAGGACTGGGAATCCGGGATGTGGTCCTTGGTCAGGATGGCCTGCTTGGCCGTGTACATGCAGCAGAAGCCCGAGCAGTACGGCCGGTCCAGGGACTTGTCGCGCGAGCCCACGCACTGGATGAAGACGACGTTTTTCGGCTCCTTGCCGTCGGAGGGCCGTTTGATGTGCCCGCCCGTGGGGCCGGAGGCCGAGAGCAGGCGCTCGTACTGCAGGCCGGTGATGACGTCGGGGTAGCGCCCGCCGCCGTATTCCGTCACCTTGCTGATGTCGAAGAGGTCGTAGCCCGTGGCGGCGACGATGGCCCCCACGTCCTCGGTCACGATCTCGTCGGCCATGTCGTACTTGATAGCCCCGGTGGGGCAGACTTTCGCGCACACGCCGCACTTGCCCTTGACGAACTGGCGGCAGGTGGTCGGGTCGATGACCGCCTTCTTCGGGATGGCCTGGGGGAAGGGGATGTTGATGGAGGTGCAGGGCCCGATCTTTTCGTTGAACCGGTCAGGGTTCTTCTTGCTCGGGCACTTCTCCATGCAGGCCCCGCAGCCGGTGCACAGGGTCCAGTCGACGTAGGTGGCCTTTTTCTTGACCTGCACCTGGAAGTTGCCCACGTAGCCGCCGATGGCGTCCACCTCGGAGTAGGCGTGCAGGGTGATGTTTTCGTGCTGGGCCACGTCCACCATCTTGGGGCCGAGGATGCAGCTCGAGCAGTCGACCGTGGGGAAGGTCTTGTCGAGCTTGGCCATCTTGCCGCCGATGGAGGATTCGCGCTCCACCAGGACGACCTGGAGGCCGCCGTCGGCGCAGTCGAGCGCCGCCTGGATGCCGGCCACGCCGCCGCCGATGACCATCACGCGCTTGTTGATGGAGAACTTGCTCGGAGACAGCGGCGCGTCGCGCCGCAGCTTCTCGATGGCGATGCGCACCAGATCCACGGACTTGTTGGTGTTGGCCTCGCGGTCCTTACCGATCCAGGAGACGTGCTCGCGGATGTTGGCCATCTCGAACATGTAGCGGTTGAGTCCGGCGCGCTCCACGGCCCGGCGGAAGGTGGGCTCGTGCATGCGCGGGGTGCAGGAGGCCACCACCACGCCGGTGAGGTTCTTGTCCTTGATGGCCTGGATGATGCCGTCCTGGCCGGGCTCCGAGCAGGCGTACATGGTGTCCGTGGCGTAGACGACCTCGGGAAAGTCCAGGGACGCCTTGGCCACGGTCGCGGTGTCCACCGTGCCTTCGATGTTGCTGCCGCAGTGGCAGATGAAAACGCCGATTCGCATGGCCTACGCTCCCTTCGCCTGTGCGTCCGCGCCCGAGAGGGCCTTGTTCAGTACGGGCCTCGGGTCGATGCACAACTGTCCGAAACCGAGTTCCTCGTCCGCGACATTGAGGGCCACGCCCATGAGCTGGGTGAAATAGGGCACGGGGATGCGGAAGTTGGTCCCAAGGGCCCGGTTGACCTGTCCCTGGCGCAGGTCCAGGTTCATCTGGCAAAGCGGGCAGGCCACGGCCACCATGTCCGCGCCGACGGATTTCGCCACGTCCAGGAGCTTGCCCGTGAGCCGGGCCACGATGTCCTGGCGCGGGATGCCGTAGGAGGCGCCGCAGCACTCGACCTTGAGCGGGAACGGCACGACGGTGGCCCCCATGGCGGACAGCACGTTGTCCATGGCCATGGGGTTCTCGCAGTCGTCGAAAGCCATGAGCTCGGGCGGCCGGTTCATGATGCAGCCGTAGTAGCAGGCGACCTTGAGGCCGGTCAGCGGCGTGCGCACGGCGGCCTTGATCTCGTCGAGGCCGACTTTTTCCACCAGGGCCTGGAGCACGGAGATGGCTTCCACGCCGCCGGCGTAGGGGGCGTCGAGGAGCTTGTTGACCTTCTCGGCCATGGCCGGCGCTTCCATCCGGTGGTTGGCCGTGCGCAGGTTGGTCAGGCAGCTCGGGCAGGGGGTGGCGGCGGAGGCGATGCCCATGCCGGAGACGAGCTGGAGGTTTCTGGCCGACAGGGCGGCGGACAGCACGTGGTCCTTGGTGTGGGCCGGGGTGGAGCCGCAGCAGCTCCAGTCCGGGATGTCCACCAGGTCGAGCCCCAGCGTCCGGCACACGGCCCGGGTGGAGGCGTCGTATTCCTTGGAGGTGCCGAGGCCCGAGCAGCCCGGGTAGTAGGCGATGGCTTCGCTCATGAATTGGACTCCCTCTCGAAACGCTCGAAGATGCGGGCCACGTGCTCCTTGCCCGCGATCTCGTGGGGCTTCAGGGAGAGCTTGCCCTTGGGGAAGATCTTGGGTCCGAGGTCAAGGTCGGTCCAGAAGCGGCCGGTGCGCATGACGTAGTTGACGGTGAGCCCGAGCTCGAACACGCGGCCGTGGGCCTTGACCGAGTCCAGAAAGCTGTCCCAGAACGTCTTGACCTGCGGCACGGCGGCCAGTCCCTCGCGCCGGGCCATGTGGCGCAGCACGTCCATGACGCAGGCCACGTCGATCTGGTTGGGGCAGCGGGTCGTGCAGGACTCGCACGTGGCGCACAGCCAGATGGACTTGGAAGACAGCACGGTCTTCTTCTGTCCTGCCTGGACCAGGCGCATGATCTGGCTGACGGGGATGTCGTAGGCGAAGGTGTACGGGCAGCCGGCCGTGCAGTTCCCGCACTGGTAGCACAGGCTGACGTTCTGCCCGGACTCTTCCTCCACCCTGTGAACGAAATCGCCGTCGTAGTCGCGGGTGAGATTGATGGTCTGCATACGATCCTATCCGGTTGACGTGAAAGAAACGGGTCTATCTCAAGCGGTTCGCCCTGACGCCCGAGGGCAGGAGAAACGACAACCGCGGTCCGAGGTGGATAGCATGGCGGTCATTGCTTGACCACCCCGGACCGGGTGTCGCACCTGGAGGATGATTTTTCAAAAATTTTACAGAAATTCTTATTATTTCACTGTATTGATCGAAAACTGCTTTGTAACGAACCGGAACAATTGTGTAAAAAAGTCTCCCGGCCAGGACGCGTTTCTGGTCTGTCCGGGGCTTGGGGCGGCGGGAAAACGCGTCCGACCTCCCCGATGGCCGTCCCGTCGGCGCGCCCCTGACGGGACTTGGCGCGCGGCCGCAAGATCCCTCCGGGTCCGGGACGTCTGCCACCGTCTCGGCCGGAGAGCCGCCCCCCTGGCGGCGGGCGGCGGCCGGATGCTCGAAGGGGGGCCCGGAGGCCCCCCTTGACGCGTCAGTCGTCCTTCCTACAGGGCGGACGTGTAAATGGCAGCCACGTCCTTGTCGGTCGGGCAGCGGGGGTTGGTCAGACCGCAGGCGTCCTTCTGGGCGTTGCCGGTCATGGTCGGGATGTCGGTAGCCTTGACTTCCTTGCCATAGCGCTTGCCGAGCTCGACGAGGCCGGACGGAATGCCGATGTCGGAAGACAGCTTGCGGATGGCCTTGAGCGCCAGTTCGGCGGCGTCGCGCGGGGCCAGGCCGGCGATGTTCTCGCCGAACAGTTCGGCCATGCGGGCGAACTTCTCGACCTTGGCGATCAGGTTGAAGCTCTCGACATGGGGCAGCAGGATGGCGTTGCACTCACCGTGCGGCAGGTCATAGAAGCCGCCCAGCTGGTGGGCCATGGCGTGCACGTGACCGAGGCTGGCGTTGTTGAAGGCCATGCCGGCCAGGTACTCGGCGAAGCACATGCCTTCGCGGGCTTCCATGTCCTGACCGTTGGCCACGGCCTTGCGCAGGTACTTGAAGATCAGCCGGAAGGCTTCCTCGGCGCAGGCGTCGGTCATCGGGTTGGCGATGGTGGACACGAAGGCCTCGACGGCGTGGGTCAGGGCGTCCATGCCGGTGGCGGCGGTCAGCGCCGGGGGCATGCCGACCATGAGGACCGGGTCGTTGATGGCGATGTGCGGGGTGACGCGCCAGTCGACGATGGCCATCTTCACGTGGCGGGACAGGTCGGTGATGATGCAGAAGCGGGTCATTTCCGAGGCGGTGCCGGCCGTGGTGTTGACGGCCAGGTAGGGCATGAAGGACTTGGAGGACTTGTCCACGCCTTCGTAGTCATGGATCTTGCCGCCGTTGGACACGACGAGGCCGATGCCCTTGCCGCAGTCGTGGGAAGAACCGCCGCCCAGGGTGATGAGGCTGTCGCAACCCTCTTTCTTATAGACGTCGACGCCCTTGTGGACGTTCGCGTCGGTGGGGTTGGGGATAGTCTCGTCATAGACGTGGTACTTCATGCCGGCGGCGTCGAGGAGGTCGGTGATCTGTTTGCAGATGCCGACTTTCACCACGCCCTTGTCGGTGACGATCAGCGGCTTGGAGCCGCCCAGGGCCTTGATCTTCTCGGGGATGGCCTTGGCGGCGCCGATGCCGATGAGGGTCACGCTGGGAATGAAGAAACCGTAGACTTGCTCGCGAACTGCCATGGTGCCAACCTCACTTGGGTTAAGGTTATGGTTTTGCGAACGGACCCCAAACCTGATTTCCTTGCGGCTTTTGGGTAAACGCTTCTCCCTGTGAAGCAATTCCCGGGCCAGTTTCTGCAGTAAGTTATTTCAATGTGTTGCGATCACGCCTGGATGGCCGGCGGGGCAGTCTGGCCGCGCCGCCCCGGGCCGGGGGTGTCCCATAGGGACACAGCCGCGAACGCGGTGGGTAAAAAACGGCCAATTCAGGGGGTTGGAGCAGGGTGGACAAGTTGCCCCACGCTTGTGCTTCGATTGGGTAAAAAGGTCACAGGCGCGGCGCGTGGGACGAGTTGACCCCTATTCGAGAAGAACGGAGAAAAATAAATTATGTTATTATACCATGTTAGAAAAAGTTTTCGCCGGAGGCCCGAGAAGGCGAGATGACACGCCCCCCGGCGAAGCACACGGGCGGCCGCACCGGTTGCCCCGAACCTCCCACCCTTGGCGGGCTTGGCGATCACGGGCGCGATGGCGTCACCAAGAAGGCTTGACGCAGGGCGTCTGATTGGTCATTTTGCCAAATGTGAAGCAAGAGGCGGCGGCCCGCGGCCCGGAACGCGGCGGCTCGGGAATAATCTGGATCATTTTCGTATGAAACTGCGCCGATGCGCAGCCGGGAGGCGACCATGGAAAGGAAGGCGTCCGTGCTGGGGCGATTGGCTCTTCTGGATCGGTATCTCACCCTGTGGATATTCCTGGCCATGCTGGTCGGCGTGGGCCTGGGCTGGCTGGCCCCGGGCGTGCGACGGCTGGTGGACTTCTTCCAGGTCGGGACCACCAACCTCCCCATCGCCTTGGGGCTCATCCTCATGATGTACCCGCCCCTGGCCAAGGTGCGCTACGAGGAGATGGGGCGGGTGTTCCGGGATTTCCGCGTGCTGGGGCTGTCCCTGGTCCAGAACTGGGCCGTGGGCCCGGTGCTCATGTTCCTTTTGGCCGTGGTCTTCCTGCCCGACAAGCCGGCCTACATGTCCGGGCTGATCCTCATCGGCCTGGCCCGATGCATCGCCATGGTCATCGTCTGGAACGACCTGGCCGGCGGCGACCGGGAGTACTGCGCCGGGCTGGTGGCCTTCAACGCCGTGTTCCAGGTGCTCTTTTTCGCTGTGTACGCCTGGTTTTTCCTGTCCGTGCTGCCGCCGGCGCTGGGGCTGGCCGGCACGGCGGTGCGGGTGGGCATGGGCGAGATCGCCCAGAGCGTGTGCCTCTACCTCGGCGTGCCCTTCGTCGCCGGCCTGCTCACCCGGTTCGTCGGTCTGCGGCTCAAGGGCCGGGAGTGGTACGAGGAGCGCTTCATCCCGCGCATCAGCCCCGTGACCCTGGTGGCTTTGCTTTTCACCATCCTGGTCATGTTCTCCCTCAAGGGCGAGGTCATCGTGGCCCTGCCCCTGGACGTGCTGCGGGTGGCCCTGCCCCTGCTCGTCTATTTCGGGGCCATGTTCGTCCTGTCCTTCTGGCTGTCGCGCCGGGCCGGGGCCAGCTACGAGCAGTCGGCCACCCTGTCCTTCACCGCCGCCTCCAACAACTTCGAGCTGGCCATCGCCGTGGCCGTGGCCGTGTTCGGCCTGGATTCCGGCCAGGCTTTCGCCGCGGTCATCGGGCCCCTGGTCGAGGTGCCGGCGCTGATTGGCCTGGTCAACGTGGCCTTGTGGATACGCCGCCGGTATTTCCCCCACGCCGTGGCCACGCCGGCCGGGGTATGCCATCTGGCCTGCCCGCCCGGGGCGTAACCGGACCGTCACGGCGGTTCATATAGGGTGAGGCAATGCGAGACCCCGGGAGGCAAGTCATGAAGCGGGTGCTTTTCATCTGCGTGCACAACAGCGCCAGAAGCCAGATGGCCGAGGCCTATCTGCAACGGTTCTGCGGCGAGGCGGCCGTGGTGGAGAGCGCCGGCCTCGACCCCACCGCCCTCAATCCCCTGGTCGTGGCGGTCATGGCCGAGGAGGGGATCGATCTTTCGGCGAGAAGGACCCGCCGGGTCTTCGACCTGTACAGGGACGGGCGGCTTTTCGACTACGTGGTCACGGTGTGCGAGGAAGCCATCGAGGAGCAGTGCCCGGTCTTCCCGGGCGTGACCCGCCGGCTGCACCTGCCCTTTCCAGACCCGGCCGGCCTGGTCGGCACGGACGAGGAGCGGCTGGAAAAGGTGCGGGACATCCGCGACCGGATCAGGGAGCGCATGGCCGACCTGGCCGAGGAGATCCTGTCCGGCCGGGAAGAGGGGAGGCTGGCATGAGCGCCAAGACCAGAATTCTCTTTTTGTGCACGGGCAACGCCTGCCGCAGCCAGATGGCCGAGGGCTTCGCCCGGGCCGACCGGGGCGAGGCCGTGGAGGCCTTTTCGGCCGGCGTGGAGAAGCACGGCCTCGATCCCCGGGCCGTTGTCGTCATGGCCGAGGCCGGGGTGGACATCTCGGACCAGGCTTCCAAGCTCGTGTCCGAGCTGCCGGACGTCGCCTTCGACTACGTCGTGACCCTGTGCGGCTCGGCCCATGACCTGTGCCCGTTCTTTCCCGGTCCGGTCAAAAAGGTCCACGTGCCCTTCGAGGATCCGCCGGCCCTGGCCGCCGGCGCGGCTTCCGAGGAGGAGGCCCTGGACCGCTACCGCGAGGTGCGCGACGCCATCCGCGCCTTCGTGGCCGGGCTGCCGCAGAACCTCGAGGCGGCCGATTAGGCCTTTCCCGGCGGCGTGATCTCGCGCACGCCGTCCGGCCCGGCCACGACGATAAGCGCGGCCAGTCCCACGAACAGCCCGTGCCCGGCCACGCCGGCCCGGGCGTCCAGGATCGCGGCCAGCCCGGCCGGGTCGTCCAGGGGGCCGAAGGCGCAGTCCGCGACGACGTTGCCGCGTTCGGTGCGCATGGGATCGCCGTCCGGGCGTAGGCGCAGGGCCGGACGGCCGCCCAGGCCTTCCAGGAAGCGCAGCTCCGAAGCCAGGGCGAAGGGCGTGATCTCCACCGGCAGGGGGTGCCTGGCGCAAAGGCGCGGCGAGAGCTTGCCCGCGTCGGCCACGATGACCAGCCGCCGGGCCGCCTGGGCCACGATTTTTTCGTACAGCAGCGCGCCCCCGCCGCCCTTGACGCAGTCGCCGGCCGGGTTGATCTCGTCGGCCCCGTCGATGGCGATGGCCAGTTCCGGCGCGTCGTCGAGGCTGGCCACGGGCAGCCCTTCCAGGCGCAAAGCCTCGGCCATGAAATGGGCCGCCGGCACGAACACGGTTCCGGCCAGCTCGCCGCGCCGGTGGCGCTCGCCGAGAAACGGCACGACGGCCACGGCCGTGGAGCCGTGGCCCAGGCCCACGGCCATGCCCGGCCCGACCAGGGTGGCGGCCCGGCCGGCGGCGGCGCGCTTGAACGCGGCAATGTCCTCGGGACGCAGGGAAGGTGTGGTGTCCATGGCCCGAGGATAGCCCAGGCCGGGCCGTTCGGCAGCAGGTTTTCGCTTTCGGGCGCGGGAATTTTCGCCGCGCGGTTTGCCTTTTGCCGGCAAACGGTGTTTAGTCTCAAAGCGTGCGACCCGTCGGACCCGAGCCCGTCGCGGCTCGCCGCGAAACCGACCGAACCAACCAGCTGCGAGGCGACCATGCGACCCGAGATCCTCAAGACGCGCATCTTCCTGGACGGGGCCGACCCCGAGGAGACCCGACGGGTCATCAAGGCCCTGGGCTTTCTGGACGGCCAGACCACCAACCCGAGCCTTCTGGCCAAAAACCCCGAGGCCCAGGCCCACAAGGTGGACGGCAACAAGTTTTCGGCCACGGCCATCTACCAGTTCTACAAGGAACTGTGCCAGGAGCTCTCGGCCATGCTGCCGGACGGCTCCGTGTCCATCGAGGTCTACGCCGACGAGACCACGACCGTGGCGGCCATGCTCGAGCAGGCCCGGGAATTCGACACCTGGATCGAAAACGCCCACATCAAGCTGCCGACCACCGCCCCGGGCCTCGAGGCGGCGAACGTGCTCACCGGCGAGGGCCGGCGCGTCAACATGACCCTGGTCTTCACCCAGGCCCAGGCCGCCGCGGTCTACGCCGCCACCAAAGGCGCGGCGCGCGGGGCCGTGTTCCTCTCGCCCTTCGTCGGCCGCCTGGACGACCGGGGCGAAAACGGCATGGAGCTCATCGCCAACATCCTCAAGATGTACGCCGCCGGCGACGGCCACGTGGAGACGCTCACGGCCAGCGTGCGTTCCATGGAGCATTTCCTGTGCGCCCTGGCCTACGGCAGCGACATCATCACCGCCCCGGGGTCCCTTCTGCTCGCCTGGGCCGAGGCCGGCATGCCCATCCCCGGCCCCGGCTACGTCTACGCCCCTTCCGGCCTCGCCCCCATCCCTTACGAAGCCATCGGCCTGGACGGACCCTATGCCTCGTACGCCATCGGTCATCCCTTGACCGACGCCGGCATGGCCAAGTTCTCGGCCGACTGGAATTCCCTCATCGACATGGGCTCCTGAACCGGACGACGCATCGTCTCCATGGCCCGTCGCGCCAGCGGCGGGCTTTTTTTTTCGATGGTCGCGGATTGCGACCAACATTTCAAAAATGAAATATTTTTTGTACAGAGCAGGCACTGGTCCGAAGCAGGCGACATCCGCGTCAAGCAACGAGGGAGCAGGGTTTGAAGAAAAACATCAGATGACCTGAGCACGAAAGGGGCAGGTGTACAAGGAGCGAAAATATGCTAGCAAGATAAGACTAAGAGGACTGCCCGGCATGGCCAGTAACGGGCGGGAAAAACGGGATGCGACCGTAAGGAGGTTTATCGGAGTATACGCGTTGCCAGGGTTGAAGGGTGGTTTGGGTCCTGACGCGCACGTCGCCGGCACGGTTTGTCGCCCGCGCACCATGATTGTCCAGTGATGCGTCGAACGAACGGAAGCACGAGGAGCTATTGCATGTCCATTGGCAGCAAACCTATCTATAAGTCGCTCTATTTCTGGGTCATCTTCGGGATTGTCGCGGGTATCGTCCTGGGTCTCATCCCGGCCACGAAATCTTTCGCCGAAAGCATGCAGCCATTCGGCACGGCGTTTATCCGCATGGTGAAGATGATCATCGCCCCCATCATCTTCTGCACCGTGGTCACGGGCATCGCCAAGATGGGCGACATGGGCAAGGTCGGCCGCGTGGGCATCAAATGCATGGTCTACTTCTGGACCATGACCCTTTTCGCCCTGGCCATCGGGCTCGTGGTCGTCAATCTCTACAAGCCCGGCGCGGGCATGGACGACTACGCCGCCAAGATGCAGTCCAACCAGAAAGAGATCGCCAAGGTCGAGGACTTCGCCGGCAAGGCCAAGAAGATGTCCACCGTGGACTTCCTCATGAACATCGTGCCGACTTCCGTGGTCGACGCCTTCGCCAAGGGCGAGATCCTGCAGGTGCTCTTCTTCTCCATCCTCTTCGGCGTCGGCCTGGCCAACCTGGGCGAAAAGGCGAAAAATTTCGTCAAGATCATCGACGAGTTTTCGCGAGGGCTCTTCAAGGTCGTTCACTACATCATGTATTTCGCGCCGTTCGGCGCTTTCGGCGCCATGGCCTACGTCGTGGCTTCCCAGGGGACCGAGGCGCTCTTCAAACTCCTGTACCTCATGCTCGGCGTGTACACGACCTGCATCATCTTCATCTTCGTGGTCCTGGCCCTGGTCTGCCGCATGGCCAAGTTCTCCCTGTGGCGCTACCTGGTCTACATCAAGGAGGAGATCCTGCTCGTGCTCGGCACCTCCTCCTCCGAGGCGGCCCTGCCGCGCATGATGGCCAAGCTGGAGATCGCCGGGGCCGACAAGTCCGTGGTCGGCCTGTGCCTGCCCATGGGCTATTCCTTCAACCTGGACGGCACCTGCATCTACCTCACCATGGCCGCCGTGTTCCTGGCCCAGGCCACCAACACGCCGCTCGACATCTCCCACCAGCTCTACCTGCTCTTCATCCTGCTCCTCACCTCCAAGGGCGCGGCCGCGGTCACGGGCGGCGGCTTCATCACGCTGGCCGCCACGCTCCAGACCGTGGGCACCATTCCGGTCGCCTCGCTGACCCTGCTTTTGGGCGTCGACCGCTTCATGTCCGAGGCCCGGGCCATTACCAACCTCATCGGCAACGGCATCGCCACCATCGTCGTGGCCAAGTGGGAAAACGCCCTGGACGAGCGCAAGCTCGCCGCGGTGCTCGCCGGCAGCGACGACGAATACGCCGACGATCCCGAAGACGCCCTCATCGACGAGGACGCCGCCGGCGAGGCGAAATAGCGCCGCCCGCCCGCGTAAGAAACGCCGCCGCCCGGCATGGACCGGGCGGCGGTTTTTTGTGACGGGCGCATTGACAAAAAACCCCGGCCGGACCATTTTCTTGTAACGAGGTATCATGTGCTGCTTCGGGAGGCGCACCATGACGTCGGCACGGGTGATGATCGTCGAGGACGAAGCCATAACCGCCATGGCCACGGGGGCCATGCTCAAGCGCCTGGGCCACGTGGTCACGGCTTCGGTCGCGTCCGGCGAGGCTGCGCTCGAGGCTTTCCGTCGCCAGGCGCCCGACCTCGTGCTCATGGACATCCGCCTGGACGGCGACCTGGACGGCATCGAAACGGCCGAGGCCATCCGCCGCGACAGCGAGGTGCCGGTGGTCTTCGTCTCGGCCTACGTGGACGAGACGACCCGCAGCCGCGCCGACGAGACCAAACCCTTCGCCTTCATGCCCAAACCCCTGGACGAATACGAATTGCACGCGCTGATGAACCGCGTGCTCGGAGCCGCCGCGCCTTGACCGGCACGGGCTTCGAGGCCTTCGGCCTGGACGGCGACTTCACCGCCGCCTTTCTCGCCGCGCGCCGCGTGGCCGACCTGGCCGAGCGCGATCCGGCCGCCGTGTCCCTGGCCGCCGTGGATGCCCTGGCCGGGCTGCTCTCCCGCAACGACCACGCCCGCCAGACCCAGGCCCGCATCCTCTACCGCGACGCCGCCGGCGTGCTGGTGACCCTGCTCGCCAGCGCTCCGGCCCCTTTGGCCAAGGCCTCGCGACAGGCCCTGGGCGCGGCCCTGGCCGTGCCGGGAAAGCCCCGGCTGGCCGCGGCCGAGGCCGTGGGCGCGCTGCCCTTGCCGGGCCTGCGCGGTCCCGTTCCCCCGGAGGTCGACGGCGAGGCCGCGCCATCCACCTTCGCCGCCCTTCTCGACCGGGCCGGGGCCGATCCCGCCGCCGTGCCGCGCGCCGCCGGCCGCAGTCTCCTCGTCCCCGCCCGCGATCCGGGCCGGCTGGTCGTGGTCAAGCGCCTGCGCCGGGACGAGGACCCGCGCGGCCTGGCCCTGGAGGCGGCCTGGATGGAACGCTGCGCCGGCCTGCCCTTTCCTGTCCTCTGCCATGTGCCGTCTCCCTGTCGCCACGGCGCGGCCCGGCTCTTCGCCGTGTCCGACCTGCCGCCGGGTGCGGCCGGCCTCGATCCCTCGGGCCGCTGTCTGGCCTACCTGGCCGAGGCGGACTATTTTCGCTACCCCAACGAGGCCGGCCGGCCGCTGGGCGGCGAGGCGCTCGTTACGGTCATGGGCCGGGCCGCGCTGCTCCTCGGCTGGCTGGCCGGCCGGGGCATCGTCCATGAAGCGGCCATCCCCCTTTTTCACAACCGGGTCCAGCGCGACCGCCGCGACGATGGCGGCGTCTACGACTGGCGCTTGCCCGGCCGCCTGGACCGCTGGCTGCACTCCTCCCTGCACCCCAATTTCGGCCCGTCGGGGCTGCGCGATTTCGAGCACCTGGCCGCCGTGCCCCCCGGCGGCACGGGTGGGGGCCGGCTCTACCGCCGCATGGGCGACCATGTGGTGAGCCTGCTGCTCGTGGCCGGCAGCGCCTTTCGCATGCGTGAGCCGCGCCTGGTCGGGCGCGGCCCGGACGGCCGCCCGGCCGACGCCCGCCACCTCTTCGACGAGGCGCTCCTCGCCCGGGTCGTGGCCGAGGTCTTCGCCCGCTACCACGAGGGCTTCGCCGGCGCGCCGCCCCGGGCCATGCCGCTTTGCCCCGATACTCTCGTCCGGCGCATGGTCGCGGAGATGGGCGTGGACCGCCACATGACCGAACTGTTGCGCCTGGCCGACCAGGAGGCCATGACCGACGCCGACTTCACGACCTTTCTCGTCTCGCGCGGCCTGCCCCCGGAAGACGCCGCCCGCCGCCGCCGGGGCGAGGCCGATGTGGAGCTCGAAACCGGTCCGCACCTGGGAGCCTTCAACAACCGCACCAGCCTGCCCGAACTGAACGAAGCCGCCGCCGCCATGGTCGCCGCCTGCCTCGCCGCCCGCCACGAGCGGGACCGGAGAGGGGAATAGGGGGAGGATGGGAGAAGAGGAAGGGAACGCCTCCGGCGGCCAGGAGGGGCGACGGCCCCTCCTGGACCTCCCGAAAGGGAAAGACCTAATGCATGTTCGGCAAGCGTCCGATAGGCCGGGTGAGAGACCGCGGGAGGACGCCATGACGGGCGAACGCACAAGCTGGGTCGCGGCCCTGGAGCGGTTGGGACTGCTCAAATACCTTCTGGCCACGCTGTTCACCGGCTTGGCCTGCTTCCTGATTTTCGGGGCCTATTATCTCGAGGAGCTCTCCCGCCGGCCGCCGCGCCGGCCCACGCCCCCGGCGGCGCTTCTGGCCGAGCCCGAGCCCGCCCCGGCCTTCGCGCTGCGGGCCGCGGTCTCCCGGGTCGTGCGCTTCGCCGCCGCGCCCGAGGCCCCGGCCGGCTTCTCCTTCTACGACATCGCCACCGGCGAGACGCCGGCCTCCCTGGCCGAGAAGCTCTCCCGCAAGCGCTTCGCCGTGTCCCGGGGCCGTGGCGAGGCCTGCGATTTCGCCCAGCCCCTGGCCGTGCCGGCCGGCGGCCGGGCCGCCGTGGCCGACTTCATCCGCGCCCGCAGCCGCGACTGCTGCGCCCTGGCCGGAAACCTGCCCGGCCAGCTCGTCACCTACGCCTTCTCCCGCCCGGCCGAGGCCGGCGGCAAGGACAGGGCCGGGCCCATTGCCGGCGCGGCCGTCTTTTCCGAGGTCGGGGCCGGCCTGCTCACCGTCAGCCTGCGCTTTTCCGGCAACATCGAAGGCTACCAGGTGGCGCTCACGAAACATTTGAGCGAGCGTTTCGGGCCGCCCGAGCCCATGGGGCAGGGCGGCGCGGCCTGGGCCAGGGACGGGGGCCTCGTGACCATGGCCCGGGCCGGCGGCGCATTGGCGGTCACGGCCTATTTCGCCGCCAACATCGACCGCCACGCCGCCACGGCCATGAAGCTGGCCGGCCGGCCCGCGCCCAGGCAGCCCGACGCCCCGGCCGCCCGGCGGCTGGCCATGGTGAACGGGACGGAGGGGAGCGCGCCGCAATAACGGCGGGGGCGACGCCTCCGGCGGCCAGGGCGCTGCCCTGGACCCGCCAGGGGCCTGTGCCCCTGGACCCCGATGGGGGGAGAAATCAGGACAAAAGTCGGACCCAGCCGAGAGGGTGGCCGGCGGCGTTCTCGCAGGGCGTATCGCCCGGCTGGGGAAAGGGGGGCTGGCCGGGAAAGGCTTCGCTTGCGAGTTCGCCGGCCAGGTCGTGGTCGGGATGGGAAAAAAGCACCCGGCCCTCGGGGTCGACCGCGACCAGGGCCTTGTCGCAGGCCCGGGCCAGGCCGAAGAGCAGGCCGCGGTAGAGCTGGGCCGCCGCGTCCGTGGGGCAGGGCCGCTCGCGCCGCTTGCGGGTGATGGCCATCTCCAGGTTGGCCTTGAGGTCCAGGAGCTTGACCGGCTTTTGGATGTAGCCCGCCGCGCCCGTGGCGGCCACGCGGTCCATGATGTCGCGGTCCACGGCCGCCGTGAGGAAGATCACCGGCGCGCCGACCGACTCGATGATGGCCCGGGCCGCCGTCACGCCGTCCATGGTCCCGGCCAGGTTGATGTCCATGAGCACCACGTCCGGGGCGTGCGTCGCAGCGCCGGGCACGGCCTCCTCGCCGGTCTCGATCACGCCGCATACGCCGTAGCCCAGGCGTTCCAGGATCTTGACCGCCACCCGGGCCGAGAGCGGGTCGTCCTCGACGATGAGCACCTTGCGGCGGAGAGCGTCCTCCATGGCGGCGTCCGGGAAAGGCCGGCTCAGCCCTGGCCGGAGAGCTGGATTTTTTTGTGGGCGTCCTGGATTTTGTAGTACAGGTCGTCCATTTCCGCCGGCTTCATGAGGTAGTCGAAGGCTCCCTGCTCCATGCCGCGAATGGCCACGTCCACGTTGGCGTGGCCGGTGAGCATGATGACCTCCACCCGGGGATGGGCCTGCTTGATGCGCGAGAGGGTTTCCATGCCGTCCATGCCCGGCATCTTGACGTCGAGCAGGACTACGTCGATGGGGTTGGCCGCCAGGGTCTCCAGGGCCTGTTCGCCGCTGTTGGCCGTCAGCACCGAAAGCCCCCGGCGGGACAGGCGCTTGCGCAGCGTGTCCACGTAGCTTTCCTCGTCATCGACCAGAAGCACTCGCACCGCTGCTGCCTCGCTCACGAAAATCCCTCCGCTTGGACATGCCGACGTTGCCGTTTCATAGCCGTGCGACGCGTGAAAAGCAACCGCGCCCGTGTTGACGCCGCTTCCGGTCGGCTCCATAGTGCCGGCCAATCCGCTCCCCGGGAGTGCCCATGCGCGATCTCGACATCGCCGCCCTGTGCGGCATCGCCCGGCTGGCCGGCCGGGCCATCCTGGACGTGGCCCGCGGCGACCTGGCCGTGGCCGAAAAGGACGACCGCACGCCCGTGACCGCCGCCGACAAGGCGGCCAGCGACGTCATCCTGGCCGGCCTCGGACAGACCTTCCCGGGCCTGCCGGTCGTTTGCGAGGAGACGGAAGAGGTTCCCTACGCCGTGCGCCGCGCCTGGCGGCGCTTTTTCCTGGTCGATCCCCTGGACGGCACCAAGGAGTTCATCCGGGGCACGGACGAATACTGCGTGCTCATCGCCCTCGTCGAGGACGGCCGGCCCGTCTGCGGCGTCGTCCACGCCCCGGCCGCCGACACGACCTATTGCGGCGGCCCCTCGATCCCGGCCACCCGGCGCCTCGGCGGCGGCCCGGCCGAACCCGTACGGGCCGTGGCCCCCGCGCCGGGCGAACCCCTGCGGGTCATGGCCAGCCGCTCCCACCCCGATCCCGGGCTCGACGCCTATCTTGCGCGCTTTCCAGACGTCCGGACCGCCAGCCGGGGCAGCGCCCTCAAGCTCGCCGCCCTGGCCGAGGGCGCGGCCCATCTCTATCCCCGCCTGGGGCCGACCAGGGAATGGGACATCGCCGCCGGCCACGCCGTGCTGCTCGGCGCGGGCGGCGCGCTGAGCGCCCTGGACGGCGCGCCCTTCCTCTACAACAAGCCCGACCTGCGAAACGGTCCCTTCGTGGCCCGCTCTTTCCCCGGCGAGCTCATTGACGAAATTTCCATACTCGGCTAGTCGGGTAAGATCAGTGCAGCCGTTTCACGTCGCGGGCGACGTTTTCGGTAGCTGGAGAAGCCATGCGCACGCGATTCACACTCTTCATCCACGGGTCGGACCCGGAAAACGCCGACATGGAACAGGCGCTTCGCCGGTGGTGCGACAGGGAACTGCCGGACGGCTACGCCCTCGACGTCCTGGACGTCGGGCGCTGGCCCGTCACGGCGGAGAACTTTCCGGTCCAGGTCACCCCGGCTCTGGCCCGCGACGACGGGACGCGCCTGGTCGTCGGCGACCTGTCCGACGTCGAGGCGGCCATGGAACTCCTCGGCATCGTTTCGTTGCCCGTCGCCAGTTGCGCCTCGTAGCCCGCAGTTTCTTCCGGCTCAGTCCGCCGCCGATTCCTCGTGGGACAGGCAGTGGATGGTCCCCAGCCCCCAGACCAGATCCACGGCATGGATGCCGACCACCTCGCGGCCCGGGAAGGCCTCGGCCAGGATGCCCAGCGCCAGCCGGTCGCGGGCGTCGTTGAAGGTGGGCACCAGCACCAGGCGCGGCGTGATCAGGAAATTGGCGTAGCTGGCCGGCAGGCGCTGGCCCCGGAACACCACCGGGCGCGGCATGGGCAGGTCCACGACCTGGAGGGTGGCGCCGTCGGCCAGGCGCGCTCCGGTCAGCCG